>CBIMFD010000184.1:0-6853 GCA_966243085.1 uncultured Shinella sp. | reverse complement strand
GTCATCGGGTTGTCGCCGGTGATCATCACCGTGCGGATGCCCATGCGGCGCAGTTCAGCGAACCGGTCGCGGATGCCGCCCTTCACGATATCCTTGAGCTGGACGATGCCGAGCAGCTTGCCGTCCTTTGCCACCGCCAGCGGCGTGCCCCCGGCTTTGGCGATCTCCTCGGCGATGGCCCGGAGCTCACGCGCCGCCTCGGTAGACGCGCCCGCGTCGAGATAGGCCAGCACCGCATCGACCGCTCCCTTGCGGATCTGTATCCCTTCGAGGTCGATGCCGCTCATGCGGGTCTGCGCGGTGAAAGGCACGAAGCATGCCTTGAGACCGGCCATGTCCTTGCCGCGGAGATCGTATTTCTCCTTGGCGAGAACAACAATGGAGCGGCCCTCCGGCGTCTCGTCGGCGAGCGAGGCAAGCTGGGCGGCATCGGCGAGATCCTGCTCGGATACGCCGCGCACCGGCCTGAAGGCGGATGCCTGGCGATTGCCGAGCGTGATGGTGCCGGTCTTGTCGAGCAGGAGCGTATCGACATCACCCGCCGCCTCCACAGCACGGCCCGACATGGCGAGCACGTTGAAACGCACGAGGCGGTTCATGCCGGCAATGCCGATGGCCGAAAGCAGCGCGCCGATGGTCGTCGGGATGAGCGTGACGAACAGGGCGACGAGCACGATGACCGGGATCGAGCCGCCGGCATAGGCGGCGAAGCTAGGAATAGTGACGACCGCCAGCATGAAGATCAGGGTCATGCCGGCAAGCAGGATGTTCAGCGCAATCTCGTTCGGCGTCTTCCGGCGCTCCGCCCCCTCGACGAGCGAAATCATACGGTCGAGGAAGGTCGAGCCGGCAGCGGCGGTGATACGCACGCGAATCCGGTCGGAGAGGACCTGCGTGCCGCCGGTCACGGCCGAGCGGTCGCCACCGGATTCGCGGATGACAGGCGCAGACTCGCCCGTGATCGCCGCCTCGTTGACCGAGGCGACGCCCTCGACAACCTCTCCGTCGGAGGGGATGATGTCACCGGCTTCGACGAGCACGAGGTCGCCGACCTTGAGGCTGGCGCCGGGAATCATCCTGTAGTCTGTAGCGCCTTCTGCCGCGAGCAACTTGGCTTGCGTCTCCGAGCGTGCCTTGCGCAGGGAATCGGCCTGCGCCTTGCCGCGCCCCTCGGCGACGGCCTCGGCGAAATTGGCGAAGAGCACGGTGAACCAGAGCCAGAGATTGATCTGGAAGGAGAAAGCGAGGTCGCCGCCACCGGATACAAGATCGCGCAGGAGAAGCACGGATGTCAGCAGCGATACGACCGCCACGACGAACATGACGGGATTGCGGGCAAGCGCGTGCGGGTTCAGCTTGGTGAACGCGGCGCCGATCGCCGGAACGAGGATGCGACGATCCAGGATGCTCGTGGATTTTGCCTGGCTCATGAGAGACTCCAGCCTAAATGAGTGCGGTCAACCGCGCAGGAATTCGATGATGGCGAAGATGGCGAGTATGACGGCCAGCATCACCAGGATGACGTTGGACGTGTACCACCGGGCCGGCATTCCGCCCCGGCGAACCGGGGCGGAGAAGAGCGATTTCTTCACGTTGCAGGTCATGGCCGTCTTCCTCAGAAGGTCTGCCCGGCGAGCATGGCGAGATGTTCGACGACCGGGCCAAGAGCCTGTGCCGGGAAGAATGTGAGGCCGCCGACGATGAGGATGGTGCCGACGAGCAGGCCGACGAAGAGCGGGCCATCCGTAGGGAAGGTGCCTGCCGAGGCCGGCACCGTCTTTTTGGCGATGAGCGAGCCGGCAATGGCCAACGCCGGTACGATGACCAGGAAGCGGCCCGTCAGCATGCCGAAACCGAGCGTGATGTTGTACCAGGGCGTGTTGCCGGTGAGGCCACCAAAAGCCGAGCCGTTGTTGGCTGCCGCCGAGGAATAGGCGTAGAGGATCTCGGAGAAGCCATGCGGGCCGGCCGTTCCGATGGAGGCGACCGCCGTGGGCAGCGTGCTGGCGATGGCCGTGAAGGCGAGCATGGCGAGCGGCAGGCTGAGGATGGCGAGCACGGCCATCTTCATCTCCTTCGCCTCGATCTTCTTGCCGAGATATTCGGGAGTACGGCCGACCATCAGGCCCGCCACGAAGACCGCAACGACGATGAAGAGCACGATGCCGTAGAAACCCGCCCCGACGCCGCCGACGATGACCTCGCCGAGCTGCATGTTGAGGAGCGGAATGAGGCCGCCGAGCGCCGTGAAACTGCCGTGCATGGCATTGACCGCACCACAGGAAGCCGCCGTCGTCACCACCGCGAAGAGCGAAGAGAGCACGATGCCGAAGCGGGCCTCCTTTCCCTCCATGTTGCCGCCCTGGAGGCCGAAGGCGTGCATCAGCGAATTGCCTGAGGCTTCCGCCCAGTAGGTAACGGCAACGCCTGCGACGAAGAGCAGGCCCATTGCGGAAAGGATCGCCCAGCCCTGGCGCTGGTTTCCGACCATGCGGCCGAAGACATTGGTGAAGGCCGCGCCGATCGCGAAGATCGAGACCATCTGCAGCATATTCGAGATAGCATCGGGGTTCTCGAAGGGATGGGAGGAATTGGCGTTGAAGAAGCCACCGCCATTCGTGCCGAGCATCTTGATGGCGAGCTGGGAGGCGACCGGACCGAGCGCGATGGTCTGCTTCGCCCCTTCCAGCGTCGTCGCCTCCAAATACGGGCCGAAGGTCTGGGGTACGCCGCGCGCCACATAGATCGTTGCCAGAACGAGGCAGACCGGCAGCAGGACGTAGAGCGTGGCGCGGGTCATGTCGACCCAGAAATTGCCGATCGACTTGCCGGAGGCCCCCACGAAGGCGCGGATCAGCGCGACGGCGATCGCCATCCCGGTGGCGGCGGAAACGAAGTTCTGCACCGTCAACCCCGCCATCTGTGTGAGGTAGGACATGGTGCTCTCGCCGCCATAGTTCTGCCAATTGGTGTTGGTGACGAAGCTGATGGCGGTGTTGAAGGACAGTTCCGGCCCGACCGCGGCCATGCCGGCAGGGTTGAGCGGCAGGACGCCCTGCATGCGCTGCAAGAGATAGAGCGGCAGCAGTCCCGCGAGATTGAACGCGAGCATGGCGGCGGCGTAGCTCGTCCAGCGCTGCTCGTCGCGCTTGGAAATGCCCGCCAACGCGTAAAGGCCCCGCTCGACGGGAACGAGGATGGGAGAGAGGAATGTGCGCTCCCCGGCAAAGACGCGCGTCATATAGGCGCCAAGCGGTTTGACGAGGGCAAGGACGATCCCTGAGAAGAGGAGGATCTGTAGCCATCCGTTGACAGTCATGGGCAAAACTTTCCGTTCCCGGCGGCTTTAAAAAGCGCCGGTTCCTTTCAGAAACGCTCTGGGCGAACGAGGACATAAGTGAGATAGAGGGCGAGGAAGACGGTGATCGCACCGCCGAAGAGATAGTCGAACAGCATGCTCCCGCCCTCACAGCCTGTCGCAGAGGCGCACATAGGCGAAGCAGACGGCGAAGAAGGCGAATACCGCGCCTGTCAGAAGAACATCCATCATCGATCCGAACTCCGTTACAGGCCGGGAAACCCTGTGGCGCCGTCCGGGGGACGGCCGCGAAAAGCTGCCCGGCATGGAGAGCATCCCTTCGCTCTCCCGCGTCCAGATATGCTGCACATTTGAATAGGCATTCGAGAGCAGTCGGAAGGGAAAGAAATAGGAAATTAATAGGAATGCGAGGACATCGCCCGCTCGTTGCGTGCAACTAGCGGCACGCTAGGCCGGATCGACATTCAAGATTCCCAAGTCGGTTGACGAGTGATTCATAGACCTCCGTGTTGAGCACGGAGGTCTGTTAAGGTGGCGAAACGATATGAGCTGAGCGAGGGACAGCGGGATAAACGCTGACGGCCGATCGTGACAATCGGTATCTGATGATCGACAGCACGATCGTCCGTGCTCATCAGCAGGCGGCATCTGGAAAAGGGGGCCAGGATCAGGCGCCGGGGCGTTCCCGAGGCGGACTCGCACCATCGCCGACATCGAGGGTCCGTGCCGGCGATCATGGCGGTCCGCTAGTCGGTCGGCGTCTCCCACTGTCCTTGGCCTGTTGCCAACAACGCAGGCCGTATGTTCGATTTTTGCCGCATTTACGTCGGCCCTAAGCTCAGCGTTCCCGAGGAGCCAACGACTTGAAGATATTTCCGGATGCGCGGATCGATCTTAACATCAGTGATCTTGTATGATCCGCATGCTCCAATTTGCTCCTTGAGGTCGACGGCCCGGCCGAGATATTTCCATGCGACCGGCGATGCAAACGGTTGCCTGTAGACCTGCGATGTCACTCCGAAGGTTAACCCGGTGAGGACATCCAGTCGCTTCCGATAGGAGGGAAACAGGATCGATTCCACGATCGTGTCGGCCGACAAGGTTTCGAACTCAAGCAGGAATATGCAATTGCCCAGGAAGGTCGCCATGCCTTCATATTTCAGTATCTCCTGCACCTCTTCGTTTGCGCCGGTCCGCTCGATCGTCTTGCTGCAAACCTTTCCTTCCTGTTCGTAGAGATAGACCAGCGATCGGGTAAGCGCCCCCTGATCGTACGGTACGAGGAAATGCATATGGTAGTAGCCCAGCATCGTCCGCAGCCGTTTGATATCGCCGGGAAAGGCTCGGTCCATGATCTGGGTCATGCGGTCGCGGCCTGATCCGTCCATCAGCCGCGCGGGCGAGGTAATCTCCTTTGCCGGATCGACGAGTTCGATAATGTCGACCCCGAGCCCAGTGGCGATCCGTTGGAGATTATGGTGCGAGGGGCGGACCTGTCCGGTCAGGTATTTGTCGAACTGCTGTCTGTTGAAGCCCAGCATGCGGCACACTTCCGATACGGAACGATAGTGTGCGCAAAGCCTGCGCAGTTTTTCTGAGAAATTATTGTCCAATATCGAAATTCCTTGCGCTGATTTACGCAAAGTCGCGCATGGTGGCGGAAAGTCAATGAAAATCGCGCCATTGTTGACCAAATCCTCCCGTCCTACCTTCCGGTCACAAAGCAAAAAGGGAACGAGTCAGCACATGAAAAACGAACTGGATTTCATAACCCGGCGGCGGTTGCTGCAGGTATCCGCCGCCGCCGGCGCGCTGTCGCTCCTTGGAACGCCCGCGCGCGCCGCGGCGCCGAAACGCGGCGGCCGCATGGTGCTCGCTACCCGCGAAGGGTCCACGACCGACTCGACCGATCCGGGTCTGCTGACCAACGCCTTTCAGTGGTATCTGGCCTATGCGTTCACGAGCACGCTGACGGAAATTCTGCCCGATGGCTCAGCGGGGCCGGCGCTGGCGGAATCCTGGGATAGTTCCGACGCCCGGACCTGGAATTTCAAGCTTCGCAAAGGCGTGACTTTCCATAGCGGCAGGACGATGACGCCGGAGGACGTCGTCGCGTCGATCAACCATCATCGCACGCCGGACTCCACATCCTTCGTCGCGCCCATCGCCAAGCAGATCACGGATATCCGGGCGGACGGTCCCAATGCTGTCGTCATCACGCTCGCGCAGCCGAATGCGGATCTTCCCGCCAGCTTCAACACGCCGGGCTTCACGATCTACCCGGCTTCCGGCAACGGAATCGACTGGCAGTCGCGCGACGGTACCGGAGGCTATGTGCTCAAGGAGCATGAGCCCGGCGTGCGGTCGTTCCTGACCCGCAATCCCAACTACTGGCGCGACGACCGTGCATTTGCCGACGAGGTCGAGCTTCTCACCATCGCCGATGCGGCCGCGCGCATCAACGCGCTCGTCACGGGACAGGTGAACGCGATCGACGAGGTCGACCTCAAGACCGTGGCCCTGCTGCAACGCCAGTCCGGCATCACCATCGAGGAATCGGCAGGCCCGTTGCACTACTCGTTTCCGATGCGGGTCGATCTCGATCCCTTCAAGGACGTCAACGTCCGGCTGGCGATGAAGCATGCGATCAACCGGCAGGAAATGCTGGACAAGATCCTGCTCGGTCACGGCACGATCGGCAACGATACGCCGATCGGTCCGTCCTATCGCTACTACGACGACACCATCGCCCAGCATGCCTACGATCCCGACAAGGCGAAATTCCATCTCGGCAAGGCCGGCCTGTCCAGTCTCGACATCGATCTCAGCACGTCGGAAGCGGCCTTTGCCGGAGCCACCGACGCGGCCGTGCTCTTTGCCGAGCAGGCACGTGCCGCATCGATCAACATCAACGTCATCCGCGAGCCGAGCGATGGATATTGGGACAATGTCTGGCTCAAGAAGCCGATCTGCGCAGCCTATTGGGGTGGATATCCCACGGAGAGCGAGATGTTTGCGATCGGCTATGCTCCCGGCGCGCCCTGGAACGATACGTTCTGGACCGAGCCACGCTTTGAAAAACTCCGGCTGGAGGCAGCAGCCGAACTGGACGAGACCAAGCGCAAGTCCATGTACAGCGAGTTGCAGACGATCGTGCGGGACGACGGCGGCGCGCTGGTCTTCGCTTTCGCCGACCTGCTATCGGCCAGAAACCAGTCGATCGCGCATGGCGCGGTTGCGTCCAATACAGGGTTCGACGGGGGCCGGATCGCGGAGCGCTGGTGGCTGGTCTGACGCCTGTCCATAACTGACGTGCGGCTTCTCGAGTTCGGAACATGCAATGAGCTACGGCATCTATATCGGTAAGGAACACACCGCAGACGGCATCGCCTATCTGGCGGGTTATGGTGACGAACCCTCCAGCCACTGGCTCGACGTGGTCGAGCGGCAGCAGCATCCCGCAGGAGCGATGATCAGGGTCGGCGTCACGGGCGGAGCCGATCTGCCCGGCATGCTGAGCGAGATACCGCAGGC
>CBIMFD010000183.1:0-6909 GCA_966243085.1 uncultured Shinella sp. | reverse complement strand
GGCGTGAAACTTTCCGACGCCTATGAGAGCGGCATGGTGAAGGCCCATGTCCTCATCACCATCGCCCCGAAGACGCTGGCGCGCATCACCACGGAACTGCACGCCATCTCGGCCGTGCGCACGCTCCATTCGGTCAGCGGCAGCTTCGACCTCATCGCCGTGGTCGAAGCGGCCTCCATCGCCGAGCTCGACCACCTCATCGACTGCATCGGCGCCATCGACGGCGTGGAGCGCACGCTGTCGTCGATCATCCTTTCGACGCGGATCCGGCGGTAGGTGTGCCGCCGCTCTCTTCCGGCAGGACGGCGGAGAGTTGGCCATCTCAAGCGATGAACCGCTCCGGCCGGTAGGGGCCGATATTGATCGCCGTCCGCTCGCCCAGCATCTTCTCCGCCAGCACGCGGCCGGTGACGGGGCCGAGGGTCATGCCGTGGTGGGCGTGACCGAAGGCGAACCAGAGGCCGGCGTGGCGCGGGGCCTTGCCGATGATCGGCATCATGTCCGGCGTGCAGGGGCGGGCGCCCATCCATGGCTCCTCGTCGCGCCGTTCGGCGAGCGGAAAGAATTCGCGCGCCACCTTCTCCGCCCGGCGGAGCTGCACCGGGGTCTTGCGCGTGTCGCGCCTGGCGAATTCGGCGCCGGTCGTCAGGCGGATGCCGCGCAGCATGGGCGCCAGGAAATAGCCGCGCTCGGCATCGAGCACCCAGTTGTTGAGCTTCGCGCCCTCTTCCGCGCCGTAATGCATGTGGTAGCCGCGCTTGACGGCGAGCGGGAAGTGATAGCCGAGCTTGCGCGTCACCGTATCGGCCCAGGGGCCGAGCGCGACGACGACGTCCTTCGCCTCGAGCGGCCCCTCGGGTGTCGCGATGCGCCAGCCCTCGCCCTCGAGCACATGCTCGATGGTGGCGGCGTCGCCCGATTTCAGTTCGCCGCCGAGCGACTGGAAATAGGCGAGATAGCGCTTCAGGAGGCTCTGCGGATCGAGGATCGACCACGGGTCGGTCCAGCGCAGGCCGCCCGTGAGCTCGGCGCGGATATCCGGCTCGGCGGCGGCCAGTTCCGCCGGCGTCAGCTTTTGATGGTTGACGCCGAAATTGGAGGAAAGCTTTTCGGCCTCCGCATAGGCCGCATCGCGTGCCTTCTCCGTGCGAAAAACCTTCATCCAGCCGTCCTTGCGGATGAGGTCCTCGGCGCCGGAGGCGGCGATGAGATCGGCATGTTCGCTGATCGAATGCTCGATGAGCGGCGCGTAGAGATGGGCTATGCTCTGGTGCTGGCGGAAACCGGAATGCCACCAGTAGCGCGCGAGGAACGGGATGATGCCGGGAATTGCGGAAGGGTGGTAATGCGCGTCGATCGTGTTGTTCAGCGCATAGCGGAAGAGCGCGCCGAAATCGTGCGGGAAACCGTAAGGGTAGACGCCCTCGCGCTGGATGAGGCCGGCATTGCCGTAGGAGGTCTCCTCTGCCACCCCGCGCCGGTCGACCAGCACAACCTGCTTGCCGCGCCGCGCCAGGTGGATCGCCGCGGAAATGCCGACCACGCCCGCGCCGAGAACAATGACATCCGTCTTCATGTGTCTGCCTCAAGGAATTTCATGTCGGTTCATCAATGCATGCGGCCCGCGGCAAGGCAACACCCGCGGCCGGATGCCTATTGCCCCGCGAGACGGAGCAAGTTTTCTATCGCCGCGCGCTCGAAGCCGCCGATGCCTTCTGAGATATCGGCCTTGATGGCCGCCGCGACAGCCTCCTCGTCACGCTTGCGCAGCGCCGCGATCGCCTCGTGGTGCCGATCGACGAAATAGAGCTGCGCGACGTGCTCCATGGCGATGCCGAGGAAGGGGCCGAGCTGCAGCCAGACGCTCTCCACCATCGGCATGATCACCTGCTCGGGATTGGCGGTGTAGAGCGTGCGGTGGAATTCCTGGTTGAGGAGAAGCGCGGTCGCATTGTCCTTGCGGGCGATGGCCTCGTCCTGCGCCCTGTCGATCTCCTCCAGCCGGTCGATGCGCCGCTCGGTGATATGCGGCACGGCCCTGCGGGCGGCGTGCTGCTCCAGCACGGAGCGCAGCGAGACGAGCTCGCTGAAGCGGTCCGCCGTCATGCGCGGCACCATGATGCGGCGGTTGTCGAGGACGCGCAGCGCCCCTTCCGAGGACAGGCGCCGCAGCGCCTCGCGCACCGGCGTCGGGCTTGATTCCATCGCTTCCGCGATGCCCCGGATCGTCAGCGATTCGCCGGGCCGGATGGAGCCCACCATGATCGCCTGGCGCAGGCGCCGATGCGCATATTCATGCGTCGTCATGCCTTCCGGCCGGTCCAGCGGCTCAAGCGCCAAGTTGCCCAATCCATTCCTCCTGCAAAAGGCCGCGGGGTGCTATCCTGCCCGTTGGACAGGTTCTAGCAGCTTGACCCGAGACAAGAAAGTGTGCATATCTGCAAAATGTGATCACAAAAATAATTATGTGATATGGAAGGGGAGCGTGGTGCTGGACGGGGATTCCAATTGGCTGATCAATGCCGACGGCGTGGAGAGCATCCAGGCGGTCGTCTGTGACCTGAACGGCATCCTGCGCGGCAAGCGCGTACCTGTCGGGCAGGCCGAGAAGGTGCTGAAGGGCGGCATCCGCATGCCTCTGTCCATCGTGGGCGTGGACGTCTGGGGCGAGGACATCGTCGGCTCCAGCCATGTCTTCGCCAGCGGCGACATGGACGGCATCTGCAGCCCCACCGGCCGCGGGGCGCTGCCCGTCAACTGGACGCTGAAGCCGTCCGCCGTCGTGCCGCTCTGGCTGTTCAAGGAATCGGGCGAGCCCTTCCTTGCCGATCCGCGCCAGGCGCTCGCCCATATCGTGCGGCAGTACCACGAGCTTGGCCTTCGCCCGGTCGTCGCCTCGGAGATGGAGTTCTACCTGGTCGACGCGGAGCCGGACCATGCCGAGCCGCCGATCTCGCCCTATACCGGCAAACGCCTCGATTCCGACGCCATCCTCTCCATCGACGAGCTGGACGATTTCGGCCAGTTCTTCTCCGACGTCTATGCCGAATGCGAGCGGCAGAACGTGCCGGCGGATTCGGCCGTCGCCGAAAACGGCATCGGTCAGTTCGAGATCAACCTCATCCATTCCGACGATCCCTTGAAAGCCGCCGACGACGCGCTGTTCTTCAAGCGCATCATCAAGGGTGTCGCGCGCAAGCACGGCTTTGCCGCAACCTTCATGGCCAAGCCCTACGGCATGCGCTCGGGCAGCGGCATGCACATGCATTTCTCCGTGATCGACGGGGACGGCAACAACGTCTTCGACGACGGCACGGCGGAAGGCTCCGCCACCATGAAGCACGCCGTGGCGGGTCTCACGCGCGGCATGGCCGAATCCACTCTGCTCTTTGCCCCGCACTACAATTCCTACCGGCGCCTGCGCCCGGATACCCACGCGCCGACCTCGATCTCCTGGGGCTACGAGAACCGCACGGCCGCGATCCGCATTCCGGGCGGCAACAACAAGGCGCGACGCATCGAGCACCGCGTCGCCGGCGCAGATGCCAATCCCTATCTCGTCATGGCCGGCATCCTCGGCGCCGCCCTCGTCGGCATCCGCAACAAATGGGACCCGCCGGCGCCGGTCTCGGGCCGGGCCTATCTCTCGCAGCTTCCGCGCATCCCTTCCGAATGGGGCTCGGCCGTCACCGCCTTCGAGAACGGCTCCATCGTCTCGGAGATCTTCGATGCCGACCTCCGCTCCATGCTGATCGCCTGCAAGCGCCAGGAAATCGCCGGTTTCGCCGAGCAGGTGACCGACTTCGAATTCAGCGCCTATCTGGAAATCGTCTGATGGCCCAAAACCAGTCCTATGCCGGCAACGGCGCCTATCCCGACAGCTACTACGCCGCCTCCCGCAACATCGTGCGCACGCCGAAGGTGCTGGAAGGCGCGGTCACGGCCGACGTCGCCGTGCTCGGCGCCGGCTATTCCGGCCTTTCCACCGCCATCCACCTTGCCGAACTCGGCTACAAGGTGGTGATGGTCGAGGGCGCCGGCATCGGCTGGGGCGCATCGGGGCGCAATGGCGGCCAGCTCGTCAACGGCCTCAACGCCAGCCTCGACACGATCAGGCGCCGCTACGGCGATCAGGCCGGCGCCTTCGTCGGCGGCCTCGTGCAGGAGGGCGGCCGGATCATCCGCCGCCTTGTCGCGCAATACGGCATTAACTGCGACCTGAAGAACGGCAACATCTACGCCGCCTACACGCCCGCCCACATGAGGGAGCAGGAGCACAAGAAGGCGCTGTGGAAGCGCTACGGCATGGACGACCACCAGTTGCTCGACAAGGACGCCATCCGCAAGCTCGTCAACACCGACGCCTATGTCGGCGGCATGCTGGATACGACCGGCGGCCATCTGCATCCGCTCAACCTCACGCTCGGCGAGGCCGCTGCGCTGGAATCCCTCGGCGGCGTGATCTACGAACAGTCCCCCGTCATCCGCGTCGAGCACGATGCCGAAAAGCCGGTGATCCATACGGCAAGGGGCAGCGTGACGGCGAACACCGCCGTCATCTGCGGCAATGCCTATCTCGGCCATGTCGTGCCGAAGCTCGTCTCGCGCGTCATGCCGGTCTCCACGCAGATGATCGCCACCGAACCGCTCGGCGCCGAGCGGGCCGATGCCCTCATCCCGAGCGACATGTGCGTGGAGGACGTGCGCTACATCCTCGACTATTTCCGCCTGTCGGCCGACAAGCGCATGATCTTCGGCGGCGGCACCGTCTATGGCGGCACCGACCCCGCGGACGTGCGCGCGAAAATCCGCCCGAACCTCGAAAAGGTCTTCCCCTCTCTCAAGGGCGTGAAGATCGACTATGCCTGGAGCGGAAATTTCGCGCTGTCCTTCTCGCGCGTGCCGCAGATGGGCAAGATCGGCAAGAACACCTATTTCGCCCACGGCTATTCCGGCCACGGCGTCACCGGCTCGCACCTTTTCGGCAAGATCCTGAGCGAGGCGATCCACGGGGATCTCTCGCGCTACAGCCAGTTCGAGAAGCTGCCCTGGATCCCCTTCCCGGGCGGGCGCATGTTCCGCGTGCAATATTCTACCATCGGCTCCTGGTGGTATCAGTTCAAGGACGCCTTCGGCCTATAAAGGCAGTTCCAAGCGAAAAGGCCGACGGAAACGCCGGCCTTTTTCGTCCCGGCCCCTGCCGTCATTCGCTGATGATCTTGAACTTCTGGCCCGGCCGCACCGTGCTGGTGATCGTCATGGCGTTGATCAGCCGGAAGAGATCGAGCTTGCGATCCGTTCCCATCATCCGGCCCGCGAGCGTTGCAACCGTATCGCCGGGGCGCGCCGTGACGACCCGCACGCGCAGGGGCTTCAACGAGGCGACCTCCGCCGGCGTCAGCTTGCGGAACGAGCGCCTCAGGATGTCGGCAGTCGGCTCGAGCGCGGCCGAACCCGTCGGCACCGCCGTCAGGAAGCGGTAGATCTGGCCGTCGATGCGCACCACCGTGACGTCGAATTCCCAGCGGTCGGCCGCCGCCTTCGCGGTTGCCGCCGGCAGGCCGTTGATGGTGATCGGGCGGATCGTCTCGGGCTTGAGGCCGGTCACCCACCCACTCGAAATATAGTTGACGAGGTCCTGGCGGCGGCTGTCGGCAACGCCGTCGAAGCGGATCGCGACGTCGCCCGGCCCGGTCGCCAGCACCGCCTCGGCCTTGTTGTCGATCTGAAAGCCCTGCGGCACGTCGAAACGGATGCCGAGCTTGCCATGCAGGAAGGTCTGGCCGCGCACATAGCCCTCTTCCGGCGCGTCGCCGTAGAGCAGGCCGTCGATGCCGGCGAGATAGTAGTCGCGCCCGCGGTCGCCGATCGTGCCTTCCGGGCCGAAGGCGCGGGCATGCATGCGCGCAAGCTCGACGCGCTGCGGCGCGCTCGGATGGCTCGACAGGAAGTCGAGGCTCTGGTCGGCATCGGGATCGACGGCGGTGAAGCGGGCATAGGCCGCCATCGAATCGAGGAAGCGCGCGGCGGCATAGGGGTCGTAGCCCGCCTCGCCCAGCATACGCACGCCGATCACGTCGGCCTGGAGCTCCTGGTTGCGCGAGAAGGCGGCAAGGCGCAGCTTGCCGCGCGCCAGCGCCTGCTTGCCGGCGATGTTGCTGGACAGCACCTCGGCCACCACGCGGCTGGCGATGACCTCGGCCTCCTCCTTCTTCTGCCGCTCGATGCCGTGGTTGGCTGTGACGTGCGCCATCTCGTGCGAGAGGACGGCCGCGACCTCGGAGGCGTCGTTGGCAAGCGCCAGAAGGCCCCGCGTGACGTAGAGATAGCCGCCCGGCAGCGCGAAGGCGTTTATCGCCGGCGAATTGAGGATGGTGATGCGGTACGACTGGTTCGGGTTTTCCGAAACGGCCGTCAGCGCGCCGGCGATGCGCGCGACGAGCCGCTCGGTCTTGGCGTCCTTGTATTCGCCGCCGTAGCTCGCCACGATGCGCGGATGCTCGCGGGCGCCCATCTGCGCACGCGGATCGTTCTTCTGCACTTCCTCGACGATCTGCGGATTGGAGGACGGCGAGATCGCCGGCTCATAGGCCTGCTCGAAGAGCGTGGTGCAGCCGGCCAGGAGGAAGGCGGCCAGCAGCGAGACCGCGGCAGGTCTTACGACCCCGCGCCCGGATACCGTTGCAGCTTCCTGCGTCGCTTTCGCCATGTCTCTTGCCCAAGCCCCTTGATGGGTTCGCGCCCTTGCCACAGCCCTCGGGTGCAGCGCGGGCGCGCATCTTCGCGCCTTCGAATGGATGAGATAGACGCGCCATACCCGGCCGGCAACTCCCGATTCGACAAACGGTTTTCATGTGGCTCCGGTGACACAGGGGGGCGTCCAAATTGTGGCGCGGCGGAGCGGCAAGA
>CBIMFD010000182.1:0-6912 GCA_966243085.1 uncultured Shinella sp. | reverse complement strand
CGAAGATGGCGCGCAGGAGCTTTTCTTCCGGCGTCATCGGGCTTTCGCCCTTCGGAGTGATCTTGCCGACCAGGATGTCGCCCGGCTGAACCTCTGCACCGATATAGACGATACCGGCTTCGTCGAGGTTCTTCAGCGCTTCTTCCGAAACGTTCGGAATGTCGCGCGTGATTTCTTCCGGACCGAGCTTCGTATCGCGGGCCATGACCTCGAATTCCTCGATGTGGATCGAGGTGAACACGTCGTCGGAGACGATGCGTTCGGACATCAGGATCGAGTCCTCGTAGTTGTAGCCGTTCCACGGCATGAACGCGACGAGCGCGTTGCGGCCGAGCGCAAGGTCGCCGAGGTCGGTCGACGGACCGTCCGCGATGATGTCGCCCTTGTTCAGAACGTCGCCGACGGCGACCAGCGGACGCTGATTGACGCAGGTGTTCTGGTTGGAACGCTGGAACTTCTGCAGACGGTAGATATCGACGCCCGACTTCGACGGATCGAGGTCTTCGGTGGCGCGGATAACGATACGGGTCGCATCGACCTGGTCGACGACGCCGCCGCGGCGGGCCGCGATGGCAGCGCCGGAGTCACGGGCGACCACCGGCTCCATGCCGGTGCCGACGAACGGGGCTTCCGCACGCAGAAGCGGCACGGCCTGACGCTGCATGTTCGAGCCCATGAGCGCGCGGTTCGCGTCGTCGTTCTCGAGGAACGGGATGAGCGCGGCCGCCACCGAAACGAGCTGCTTCGGCGAAACGTCCATGAGGTTGATCTGGTCGCGCGGTGCGAGCATGACTTCGCCCGAGTGACGGCAGACGACGAACTCTTCAGCGAAGGCGTTGTCGTCGTTCAGCACCGAGTTGGCCTGGGCGACGTGGTACTTGGCCTCTTCCATGGCGGAGAGGTAGACCACGTCGTTCGTGACCTTGCCGTCGACGATCTTGCGGTACGGGCTTTCGATGAAGCCGTACTTGTTGACGCGGGCGAAGGTCGCGAGCGAGTTGATCAGACCGATGTTCGGGCCTTCCGGCGTCTCGATCGGGCAGATACGGCCGTAGTGGGTCGGATGAACGTCGCGGACTTCGAAGCCGGCGCGCTCTCGGGTCAGACCACCCGGGCCAAGGGCCGAAAGACGGCGCTTGTGGGTGATTTCCGAAAGCGGGTTCACCTGGTCCATGAACTGGGAGAGCTGCGAGGAACCGAAGAACTCGCGAACGGCGGCGGCCGCCGGCTTCGCGTTGATCAGGTCCTGCGGCATGACCGTGTCGATCTCGATCGAGGACATGCGTTCCTTGATCGCGCGCTCCATGCGGAGCAGGCCGAGACGGTACTGGTTCTCCATCAGCTCGCCGACCGAGCGGACGCGGCGGTTGCCGAGATTGTCGATGTCGTCGATCTCGCCCTTGCCGTCGCGCAGCTCGACCAGCATCTTGACCACGGCAAGGATGTCTTCCTTGCGCAGGATGCGGACCGTGTCCTCGACGTCGAGGTCGAGGCGCATGTTCATCTTCACGCGGCCGACGGCGGAGAGGTCGTAACGCTCCGCATCGAAGAACAGCGTGTTGAACATGGCTTCGGCCGATTCCATCGTCGGCGGCTCGCCCGGACGCATGACGCGGTAGATGTCGAACAGAGCGTCCTGGCGGTTCTCGTTCTTGTCCGCGGCGAGCGTGTTGCGGATGTAGGCGCCGACATTGATGTGGTCGATGTCGAGAACCGGGATCTCGTCGAAACCGGCCGACAGGATGACCGGCAGGGTCTTCTCGTCGATTTCGTCGCCGGCCTCGAGATAGATCTCACCCGTCTCGTAGTTGACGACGTCTTCGGCGAGATAGTTGCCGTAAAGGTCCTCGTCGGTCGCCTTGAGGGCCTTGAGGCCCTTTTCGGAGAGCTGCTTCAGGAGACGCGGCGTCAGCTTCTTGCCGATCTCCACGACGACTTCGCCCGTGTCGGCATCGATCATATCCGAAACGGCCTTCTGGCCCTTCAGCACGTCCGGATTGAAGGGAATGCGCCAGCCTTCGCCGTCGCGCTGGTAGAGCGACTTCGTGTAGAAGGTCGACAGGATGTCCTCGCCGTCCATGCCCAGCGCCATGAGGAGCGAGGTGACGGGGATCTTGCGGCGGCGGTCGATACGCGCATGGACGATGTCCTTGGCGTCGAACTCGATGTCGAGCCAGGAACCGCGATACGGAATGACGCGGGCGGCAAAGAGCAGCTTGCCGGAAGAGTGGCTCTTGCCCTTGTCGTGGTCGAAGAACACGCCCGGCGAACGGTGCATCTGGGAGACGATGACGCGCTCGGTGCCGTTGACGATGAACGTGCCGTTGTCGGTCATGAGCGGCATGTCGCCCATGTAGACGTTCTGTTCCTTGATGTCCTTGATGGACTTGGCGCCCGTATCCTCGTCGATATCGAACACGATGAGGCGCAGCGTCACCTTGAGCGGCGCTGCATAGGTCAGGTCACGCTGACGGCATTCCTCGACGTCGAACTTCGGCTGTTCGAATTCGTAGGAGACGAATTCGAGCATGGAAGCGCCGGAGAAGTCCGTAATCGGGAAAACCGACTTGAAAACAGCCTGAAGGCCCTCGTCCGGACGACCGCCGGTGGGCTCTTCAACCATCAGGAATTGATCGTAAGACGCCTTCTGAACCTCTATGAGGTTCGGCATTTCAGCGACTTCGGGGATTTTTCCAAAAAACTTGCGTACGCGCCTACGACCGTTAAACGAAAGGGTCTGAGCCATCGTCGCTCCTTCAAATTTGCATCCGGGCCTGCAACGGACGGGGTTCGCTGGCCAGTCGATCCCGTCGACCAATGGGTTGGTTCAAACTCGTCTCGCCGCCGAAGCCAAGGGCCGGATTGCCGATCGCCTGGGGAGAGACCATCCTCTTGAAGAACCCATTACCCAAAAGCCGGTTTTCGCGGCTTTTGGGTAATCCGTTCGGAGGAATCATCAATGGGAGAGGGTCGAAACCCTCTCCCACCGCATTCCGGTATTACTTGACGTCGACCTTGGCGCCGGCGTCCTCAAGCTTCTTCTTGAGGTCGGCAGCTTCAGCCTTGGAGACGGCTTCCTTGACCGGCTTCGGAGCGCCTTCGACGAGGTCCTTGGCTTCCTTGAGGCCGAGGCCGGTGATGCCGCGGACTTCCTTGATGACGTTGATCTTGTTGGCGCCAGCGTCAACGAGGATAACGTCGAATTCGGTCTTTTCTTCTTCGGCAGCAGCCGGAGCAGCAGCGCCGCCAGCAGCAGCGACAGCTACGGGAGCAGCAGCCGAGACGCCCCACTTCTCTTCGAGCAGCTTGGAAAGCTCAGCGGCTTCCAGAACGGTCAGCGAGGAGAGTTCTTCTACGATCTTTGCGAGATCAGCCATTTTCGTAAGTCCTTTTGTTCGGTTCGAACTGGTGTGTTTGATTTACAGCGAAAAACCGCCTCAAGCGGCTTCGTCCTTCTTGGCGTAGGCTGCAAACACGCGGGCAAGCTGGCTTGCCGGTGCGGCCGTGACCGTGGCGACGCGCGTAGCCGGGGCTGCAAGCAGGCCCAGGAGCTTTGCGCGAAGCTCGTCGAGCGAGGGCAGAGTCGCAAGCGACTTCACGCCTTCGGCGTCGAGCGTGGTCGAGCCCATGGCACCGCCGAGGACAACGAGCTTGTCGTTGGTCTTGGCGAAATCCATGGCAACCTTCGGAGCCGTGATCGGGTCATTGCTGTATGCAATCAGCGTCTGACCCTGGAAGAGATCGGTGATCCCTTCGGACTCCGTACCCTGAAGGGCAATCTTGGCCAGGCGGTTCTTCGCGACCTTGACGGTACCGCCCGCTGCACGCATCTTCGTACGAAGATCGTTCATCTGTGCGACGGTGATGCCGGCGTAGCGGGCCACGACAACCGAACCGGAAGCCTTGAAGACTTCGTTCAGCTCCGTGACGAATTCGCGTTTTTCCGCTCTTTCCACTGCCTATCTCCAGTTGACAGGACCGTGACTTCTCACGGGGCCTGCCGGGTTTGCCTTTGCCGCCAGGGATCCCTTTGCAAAGATCCCGAGCGACGCTCGAGGATCCTGTCCCCCCGCGCTCGGCCCTGAAAGCCGCGGCACAGGCAAGGTAGGTTCGAACCGAATTCCGCGTCATCCGACGCTTCAGTGAAATCCAGGTCTCACCCGTCTCATGCAGGCAACGTGATTAAGGTCTAACCACCTGCAATCTCGGACAGGAGTTCCGGGTTGCCCCGGAAATTCCCGGCCAGACAAGGCCGGGAATTCTTTTGGGAGCCGGCCGGAGCCGGATCCGAAATTATGCGTTGACGCTGGACGGGTCGACCTTGACGCCCGGGCCCATCGTCGACGAGATGGCAACGCGCTTGACGTAGTTGCCCTTGGCGCCGGCCGGCTTCGCCTTGATGACGGCGTCGGCGAAAGCCTTGATGTTCTCTTCCAGAGCCTTGGCGTCGAAGGAAGCCTTGCCGATGCCGGCATGGATGATACCGGCCTTCTCGACGCGGAACTCGACAGCACCGCCCTTGGATGCCTTG
Organism: uncultured Shinella sp.; assembly: GCA_966243085.1. GTDB lineage: Bacteria > Pseudomonadota > Alphaproteobacteria > Rhizobiales > Rhizobiaceae > Shinella. Next base: position 2,381 of record CBIMFD010000182.1, on the reverse strand, counting down.
ACGGCGCCCGCAACGTCCATGGTGACGGTGCCGACCTTCGGGTTCGGCATCATGCCGCGCGGGCCGAGGACCTTACCGAGACGGCCGACGAGCGGCATCATGTCCGGGGTCGCGATGCAGCGATCGAAGTCGATCTTGCCGCCCTGGACGATCTCGACGAGATCTTCGGCGCCGACGACGTCCGCACCGGCAGCCTTGGCTTCGTCAGCCTTGGCGCCACGGGCGAAGACGGCGACGCGAACGTCGCGGCCGGTGCCGTTCGGCAGGTTGACCACGCCGCGGACCATCTGGTCCGCATGGCGCGGGTCGACGCCGAGGTTCATGGCGATCTCGACGGTTTCGTCGAACTTGGCCGTCGCACGCTCCTTGACGAGAGCGATGGCGTCCGAAAGGGCGACGAGCTTGGTCGGGTCGATGCCTTCACGGATCTTCTGGAGACGCTTTGCTACCTTGGCCATCATCAACCTACCACTTCCAGGCCCATGGCGCGGGCGGAGCCCTCGACCATTGCCATCGCGCCTTCGATATCGGCGGCGTTGAGATCCTTCATCTTGGCTTCGGCGATCGACTTGATCTGAGCCTTGGTGAGCTTGCCGACCGAACCGCCCTTGCCGGGGGTCTTCGAGCCGGACTGGATCTTGGCTTCCTTCTTGAGGAAGTAGGTCACCGGCGGCTGCTTCATCACGAACGTGAAGGACTTGTCCTGGTAATAGGTGATGACGACCGGGATCGGCATGCCCTTTTCCATTTCCTGCGTCGCCGCGTTGAACGACTTGCAGAATTCCATGATGTTAATGCCACGCTGACCAAGCGCCGGGCCGATCGGCGGGGACGGGTTTGCCGATCCTGCCTTGACCTGAAGCTTGAGCTGGCCTGCAACTTTCTTAGCCATTTCTCTCTGCCTTTCAGAATGCGGCCGGTTGCCCGGCCCTCGATGCCGGTCCGAAGACCGGCGGCTGCGGTTGCGTGGTGCGGTCCGGCGCCCGGCTTTTAGGCGCCTTCCCTTCCACGCGATCGGCGGAACCTTCCGCCACCAATCCTCAAGGAGGACCGGATTTCAGACGGGCAGCGCCAGACGGCGCCGCCGAAATCAGATTTTCTCGACCTGGGCGTATTCCAGTTCGACCGGGGTGGCGCGACCGAAGATCGACACCTCCACCTTGAGGCGCGAACGCTCCTCGTCGACGTCCTGGACGATACCGTTGAACGAGGCGAACGGACCGTCGGAAACGCGAACCTGTTCGCCGATCTCGAAGGAGACCGAAGGCTTCGGACGATCGACACCGTCCTGGACCTGCGAAAGGATCCGCTCGGCTTCGCTGTCCGGGATCGGAACCGGCTTGTTGTCGGAACCGAGGAAACCCGTGACCTTCGGCGTGTTCTTGATGAGGTGATACGCCTCGTCCGTCAGGTTCGCCCGTACCAGCACGTAGCCGGGGAAGAACTTGCGTTCGGAATCGACCTTGCGGCCGCGGCGCACCTCGACAACCTTCTCGGTCGGCACGAGGATCTTTTCAAAGAGATGATCGAGACCCTTCTGGCGGGCCTTGTTCTCGATATCCTCGGCGACCTTCTTCTCGAAATTCGAATAGGCGTGGACGATGTACCAACGCGAAGCCATGTTCATCTCCAACCGATCAAGCGCCGACGCCAAGGACGAGGCCGACCAGAAAACCCATCAGGTGGTCCGCTGCAAAGAAGAACAGCGCAGTCAGGAAGACCATGACGAACACCATGACCGTCGAGATCATCGTCTCGCGCCGCGAGGGCCAAGTCACTTTCGCCGTCTCGGAGCGTACCTGCTGCAGAAACGCAATCGGATTCGTTTTCGATGCCATTGAATGTCCACGCCATTACGGCGCGTAAAGCTGAACTCTCAGCCCCACGCACCGCGTGTCTGTTTTGCCCTACATAAAGCCCGATTCCCTTTTTCACAAGAGGCAACCGGACTTTTAACGAATTTAGGCGGCCCGTGCCGCCCTGCCATCATCCGCCGTCGCTGCAAGTGGTCCGCGCTGACCGGCGAGAATGGCAGGGGCAGAGGGGCTCGAACCCCCGACCTGCGGTTTTGGAGACCGCCGCTCTACCAACTGAGCTATACCCCTAATCGCCCGCCGCACCCGGACAAAGCGTCCGCACCGGCAAGGCATGGCGTCTTTACGGCGCGAGGACGCGCTTGGCAAGTGCGAAAAGTGTATTTCTTACAACAAATCAGTGCGCATTCATCCGCGTCGCGCACATCGCGCGGGCCCACGCTCCGGCAACGCCGCAAACGAAAAGCCCCGCGGTCTCCCGCGGGGCTCTCTTCATATCCGAAGACCCGAAATTACTCGACGATCGAGGCGACGATGCCGGCGCCGACGGTGCGGCCGCCTTCGCGG
>CBIMFD010000181.1:0-6977 GCA_966243085.1 uncultured Shinella sp. | reverse complement strand
TGCCGGGCAGGCACGTCTTTGCACTCTGTATCATTCTTTTGACGCCCCGTCTCATATTGAGGCATCGCGCAGGTCCTCCGATTGACAGGAAAGGCCGCCTGCAACCCCATGGAAAATAATGGGTCCATTCGGACCCGCGGCGCGGAAGTTGGCGCCGGCTGGGGGCATGGCAGGCATGGATCAGATTGCATTCGACGGCGGTTCGGTGGCGTTCAGGGTGTCGCCGGACGAGTTTCTCCATGCGCCGCAATTTCCCGCCGCCCGCGACGGGGTGATCGACGGAAAGCTGGCGCTCTACGAAGGAAGCCATCTGTTCAACCGGCTGATCCTGGAAGAGGGGCGCTTCCTCTGTCATCTCGCAGCCCTGTCGCTCCACGCGGCGCAGGACATGGCAAATCCCGCGACCTGGCTGACGCTGGGCCGCCTCCAGCGCGAGGTGACGGAACTGGGCGTTGCAAGCCGCAACCGGGTGGAGGCGCAAGTCTCCTGTCTTCGCAGATACGGCTTCCTCACGCAGCGCGTCCACGCGTCGGACCGCCGCGTTCGTCTCCTCGTGCCCAACGAGGCGCTGCTTGAGCGCGATGCGAGCGCGCTCGGCGTGTTGCTGGGCGGTCTTGCGCGTTTCGGTCTGTCGCCATCGGCCGGACAGCCGGGCGCGCCTGACGCCGTGCTGCACCGGGCGCTACGGCGGGCGACGCTCCCGCGTCTTCCCGCGATCAGTTGCCTGATCCGCAGTCACCTGCCGCTTGCGCCCTTCTTCGCCCATGATTGCGGCTACATGATCCTGCTTTTCCTCCTGCGTGGCGCACGGGAGAACGGCGACGGCGTGATCGCAACGGGATACCAGAGGCTCGCCATGCAGACGGGCGTATCGCGCACCCATGTGCGCCGTCTCCTGGAAGCCGGCAGGAGCGCGGGTCTCCTCACGACGGAAACGCGCGGCGGCCATGACATCAGGCTTGCCCCGGCGATGCGGCAGGCGGCGGACCGCTGGTTCGCCGACCAGTTCGCCTTCACCGACCTTCTGTTGCGGGAGGCCCTTGCCGCCTAGCCACCGGCGGCGATCCGGAAGGCTAGGTATGGCCAGCGGTCACTCGCTCCGTATCGGCCGGCCGGGCGTCAGCGGACGCCGGCCTCGACGATGCCCTTGGTCAGGCTCCCCGTCGCCGGATAGAGCGGGATCAGGCAGGCCTGAAGCGCATGATAGATGTCGCCCTTGCCGGCGAACAGGGTGTAACTCGGGGCAAGGTCTTCCGTCAGCTCCTCATGCCAGCCGCCGCGGTCCTGATCGAGGAAATGGCGGGCGATGCCGTCCCATATCTTGCGATACCAGGTCTCGTGGAAATCGTCCGGCAGGTGTTCGCAGAGGAATGCGGCCGCGCCTGCGCCCTCGGCCATCGGCCACCAGAGCTTGTTGCGCTTGGCCGGTTCGTCGTTCCAGTCGAGCGTATAGAAGAAGCCGCCCCTTTCCTTGTCCCAGCCAAGCGCGATCGACTGCGCGAAGAGCGCCTTTGCCGCCTCCGGCATCCAGGCGTGCTTGCCGCCGCTGAGCGCGTGGAGCTGGAGGATGAGGCGGGCCCATTCCAGCCAATGGCCGGGCGTCGTGCCGGACGGGCGGAACATCTCGTTGCCCTGATAGTCCTTGTCGAGCATCCAGTTCTCGTCGAAATGCTCCGGCACGCGGAAGCCGTTTTCGCCCGCCCGGCGGCGGATGACGAGGTCGGCGATGCTCACCGCCTTGTCGAGGTAGCCTTTTTCGCCGGTCGCCTCGTAGGCGGCCATCAGGGCCTCGGTGAGGTGCATGTTGGAGTTCTGCCCCCGGTAGCCCGGAACGGGCGACCAGTCGGCCTCGAATTCTTCGGCGATCGCGCCGTGCTTGTCGTCCCAGAAACGGGTTTCCAGCACGTCGGTGACGTCGGCGATCATGCGGCCGGCGTCCGGATGGCCGGCGACCTTGGCACTGGAGGCGGCGAGCAGCACGAAAGCATGGCCGTAGCCCTGTTTGCTGGCGTCGAGCAAGCCGGCATTGTCGAGCGACCAATGGTAGCCGCCGCGCTCATGGTCGCGGTGCCTTTCCCAGAGGTATTTCATGCCGTGGTCGACGATGTCGTCGGAGCCGGGGCGGCCGAGCAGGCTGCCGATGGAAAAGCAATGCACCATCCGCGCCGTAGAATGGATGCCGCGTACCGGATTGCCCGGATTGATCGGCCGGCCCTCCACATCCAGTTCATGGAAGCCGCCGAGCGGATTGAAGGCCCGGTTCTGGAAGAAATCGAAGAGGCGGTTTGCTTCCCGCCAGAGCCATTGGCGGTGATAGTCGCGCTTGCGCCAGGCCGTGCCGAGATGTCCCGTTGCGCCCATGTGGGTTCTCCTTTTGTAAGCGGTCCGCATTGCCCTGCCTGACGCCGGGCCGGCCGGAGCGCGGGAAACGATGCCGTGGCGCGAGGATGCGCACGGCCCGCGACGCTCGCAATGACGGCTGGCCTCGGACGGGCGGGGAGGGATTTATGGCCCAGAAAGACACGCCCCGCAACCCGCCGCGCTATGCGGGGCGGCATCCCTGTGCGGCGGCGGGCCGTCTGATCGAGGCATGAAAGGCCAATTCATCATTGTGGCGGAAATGAGAAAAAATATCCTACCAATCTTATAGGGATAATATATAAATGGCGGAAAGAACGGCGGAATGACGCTCCGCCGCAGAGCCGGGGACCGGCCTTTCAGCAAGGGACGATGGCATGAGCAATGCGAAACTCGGCGGCCACTCCAGCCACGAATTCCTCGGCCCGGCCTGCAATCGCCGGACCCGCCGCGCGGAACGGCAGGTTCTCGTCAACAACATCGCCGTCGTCGGCGCCTTCCTCTTCGTCAGCGCCGTCGTTCTCGGCTTCATCGGCTGACGCCACGCGGACCGGAGCGCGGCGCCGGGCTACATCAGCATCAGCTTGTCGTTCAGCGCCATCCAGCCGCCCGGTTCCCTGATCAGGGCGGCCGTGTCGTGCTTGCCGAAGATGCGGGTGAAGCTGCGCTTGGTGAAGATTTCGTAGAACATCGCCGAGGCGGGGCCGACCGGGCCTGCGCGGCTGCTCAGAACGCTGGAGATCACGGTTTCCTGATAGGCGCGCCAGTGAACCTCCATCGCCGTGCGGGCGACGAGCTTGCTCAGCGTCACCTTGATGCCGAGCTTGGCCACCGTCGTCGCGACGCTGGTGGCAAGGCCGACGGCGGGGATCGGGATGGCGGCGCCGGCAAGGCCGGCGCCGCGCACGCCGATCTTGGCGACCTTCGCCTTCAGCATCGCATCGACCCAGCGTGTCACCGTCTCGCTCTTCTTGAACCCCTTGCCGGCCGCCTTGATGCCGACGAGGTGGGCTGCGGTGGTGCCGACGGCGCTGCCTTCCTTCAGGATGCTGCCGACGTCGACCGCCGTCACGCCCGAAGCAAGGCCGCCTGCAAGGCTGACGGCGCTGCCGCCAAGGCCCTTGAAGGTGCGGCCGGTAAAGTATTTGCGCGTCCTCGGCGACATGCCGTCATGGCCATTGGCCAGGAAGGCGGGGTTCGGGATGATCTTCTCGTCCGCGTCCGCCGCGCCATAGGCCTCGCGCAGAAAGTGCACCACGGCAATGATGCTGGCGGCGGTGTCATCCATGTCCGCGATGGATTCGACGACACACCAGCACACGTCTTCGGCGTCGTCCTTATCGAGAGCGCCAAAATTGAAACTGCTCGGCACGATTTTCCCCCTTCTTGCGGAAGCCCCAAGCGGCAACGTTCCGGTTACGCCGACCGGCGACCGCCTTACCTCTTGTTTTCGCTGGATTTGCACAGCGTCGCGTGATTCCCCGGCGACGGCGCAAGGCCCGCGCCAAAGCTACTTCAAAGCCCCTGGAATTGACAGGGGGAAGTCGCGTCACGGCTGCATTTTCCGCGATTAGCGCAACCGCCGGACCACCAGAACCGTGATGTCGTCGAATTGGGCGGCGCCGTTCGCAAAGTCCTGCGCCTTGGCGAGCACGGCGCGGGCAAGCTCGCCGGCCGGAAGGCGGCGGTTCGCCGTGATTTCCGCGAGGATGTTCTCCGTGCCGAACTGGGCCTGCTCGGCGTTCTGCATGTCGGATAGGCCGTCGGAGGTGAGGAAAAGGCAGTCTTCCACGGCAAGGATCAGCTCGTGGTCGTGGAAATCGAGCCCCTCGATGACGCCGAGCGCCGGGTCGGGCTGGGTCGAGAGTTCCGCAACGGCGGCCGCGTTGCTGAGGATCGGATAGACATGGCCGGCATTGCAATAAGACAGGCGGCCGGTCGAGAGCTCGAAGAACGCGAGGAAGAGCGTGACGAAGCGCGATTGCGGATTGTTCTTGTTGAGTTCGTCGTTGACGAGGGCGACGATCTCGGAGGGGCGCGGCACGCGGCCGGAAACGGCGTGGAACTGCAGCGTGCCGGCGCGCAGGAGGCTGCGCGTGCGGGCCATGAACAGCGCAGCCGAGGCGCCCTTGCCGGCAACGTCGCCGATCGCCAGCGCGATGAGGCCCGGCGCCACTTCGAAGACGTCGTAGAGATCGCCGCCCACTTCAAGCGCCGGATCGACGCTGGCGAAGATATCGAGCTGATCCGCGTCGACCGGAAAGTCGGTCGGCAGCATGGATTGCTGGCAGAGCCATGCCTCCGCAAGCTCCTGCTCCAGCCGTTCGAGCTGGCGCCGGTTCATGTCGCGCAGGAGCTTTCGCTCCAGCACCGCACCGACGCGGGCGGCAAGCAGGGCCGGGTTGAACGGCTTCGGCAGATAATCCTCGGCGCCGAGCTCGATGCAGCGCACCACGGTCTCGATTTCCGAGGCGGCGGAGATCATGACGACGGAGGAGGTCCGCAGCCAGCCTTCCTCCTTCAGGACTGCAAGTGCATCGATGCCGTTCATGCGCGGCATCATCACATCGAGAAGAATCAGGTCGAAGGGCTCGGCGCGAACTTTCTCGAGCGCTTCCAGGCCGTCGCTCGCCTGTTGAACGTTGACGAGCCCCTGCCGCCGCAGGCGGCGTGCCAGCACATCGCGGTTGTCCTCGACATCGTCGACGATGAGGATTTTCGCCTGTGAGAAATCCAAAGAAGGCCTCGTGAATGCGATGCACAAGCGGTGCTTCGCCTGCACGTTACGCCAATTGCGGGGTGTTGCAAGACATGAGAGCGGCGGATATCCGGCCGATGCCGGACTGCCGCCTAGCGCCCGTTGATCGACAGCATGCCGGTGACGGGATCGATCGCGGTGTTGAAGACCACCGCCTCACTGGACGATTCCGTTTCGAGCAGGGCGTTGATCTGAAACCGCAGAACGCGCTCGACCTGGTTGTCCGGAACGACCAGCGCAACGGAGAGTTCGCGGAAACGCGGCTCGAAACGATGGATGACCTCTTCGAGATTCTTGCGGAACTGCTCCTGCTGGGCGGGGGAGGCGAGATGCTGGCTCTGAACCTCCTGCAGGCCATAGGAGAGGATCGACTGCTGCAGTTCCGCCAGCCGGGCGTCGGCTGGCAGGCGGCCGGGCCGGGTGTTGAAGAGGATTTCGAGGTCGCGCCGCACGGATTCGTGCAGTTCCTGCATGGCGCGGTCGACGCTGCGGTCGGTCTCGATGCTGTCGCCCTGCAGCAGCCGGTCGAGGAGCGGCAGGCGGGGCGGGATCTTGTTGGGGACGCGGGCCATGGCTCTTCCTTACCGGGTTCGCAGCGTCTGCACTTCCGTGCGCATGCGGAAGCCCGAGACGACCTGGTCGAACTGGAAATGCGGCTGGAGATGGAGCACGCAGTTCATGACGCCGTGGCGGCCGCTGACCTCGTTCATCTCGATGCGCGCGCCGGCGAGCGGATAGCGCGCCTTCAACTCGTCGCCGGCATCGGTGTTGCCGATCGTGTAGCCGCGTAGCCACTCTTCGAGATAGCGTTCCAGTTCGTGCGGCGTCGTATAGGCGCCGACCCGGTCGCGAGCCATGATCTTCACGTAATGGGCAAAGCGGCTCATGCACATGACATAGTGCAGCATAGCCGAAAGCCGTCCGTTGACCTGGGCGGGCAGGTCGTTGTCGGCCGGCGCCGCATAGAGCGACTGGGCGCCGAGGAAGACGACGGACCGGTCGAAATTGCAGGGGGTCAACGCGATGAAGCCGAGCGCTTCGAGGATCTTCTGCTTCTTGTCGGTCAATTCCACTTCGAGCGGGCGGCGATAGGCGACGGCCTCGCCGGTGGAAAAGCCCGCCACGGGAAGCTGGGAGACCACGCCTCCGGAATCGCGCTGGACGCCGCGCGTGCCGCACATGTCGGCAAACCAGCCGCGCTCGCGGAAGGCGCGGATGGTGATGACGCCGAAGGCGAAGGCGGCATTGCCCCAGAGCCAGGAATCGACGCCGGTGCCGCCCTCGCTGTAGCGGAAACCGTCGAGCCGAGAGGCGCTGTCGCGGTAGCGGTCGCGCAGGAGGATGCGCGGCATGGCGATGCCGAGGAAGCGGCTGTCCTCAAGATCGCGCAATTGCCGCCAGCGATGATATTCGCCGAGCTGGAAACCGGAATCGAGCCGCTGCGCATAGGAAAGGTCCGCGAATGTGGTGACGCCGAAGAGCTCCGGCGCCGCACCGAGGATGCAGGGCGAGAAGGCGGCGGCGGCGACCTGTGCGAGGCCCGTCAGCGTGCCGACGTCGTCCTGTGCGCCGCTGCCGGGCGCCGGGCGGTGCCGCACGGCATGGTCGCAGAGCAGAAGACCGTAGGGCACGCCGCCGGGCATGCCGTATTCCTCATTGTAAACCTTGGCGAAAAGCGTGCTCTGGTCGAATTCGATGGCACGATCGAAGTCGCGCGACAGTTCCGACCAGGTGGCGTTGAAGAGCTTGACGCGCACCTTGTCGTCATTGCCGGTTTCGGAAAGCAGGAGGTCGACGCCGCGCCAGGAGGCTTCGAGGCGCTTGAATTCCGGCCGGTGGATGATGGCGTCGATCTGGTCGC
>CBIMFD010000180.1:0-7018 GCA_966243085.1 uncultured Shinella sp. | reverse complement strand
GCCGCCGAGCGTCTTGCGCGTCAGGATGTTGAGCCTGACGGCGATCAGCGGCCCGGCCTTCGGGTCGAGCAGGCGATGCGGCCGGGCGGTGCGCATCAGCTTGTCGCCGAGATAGGCACGCGCGCCGCGGATGGCCGTGACCTGCGCATCCTTGGAGAAGGGGTTCTCGATCTCGCGGTCGCGCGCCTCCACCTCGGCCCGCACGCTAACCGGATCGAGCAGCGGTTCGTCGGTGAGGGCGTTCATGGCGGTGACAAGATCGTCGAGGTTGTGGCGCACGACGAAGTCCGCGCCCTTGTCCATGAATGCCTGCACCGGGCCGGGCGGGTTCCGGCCGAGCCGTTTCAGGAGGAGGGGGATGTCCTTGCCGGTGAGGTCCGGGTTCTGTTCGGAGCCGGAAAGGGCGAATTCCTTCTTGATGATCGCGCGGGTGAGAATGAACCAGCTATGGTCGTGCGCGGTGGCGCGGATGGCCTTCAGCGTCGCCAGTGTATCGAAGCCGGGCATGGCCGGGGCGGGAAAACGGCGTCCGCAGGCATCGAGCCAGAGCGAGGAGGGCCCGGGCAGGATGCGGATGCCGTGGCCGGGCCAGATGGGGTCCCAGTTCCGAAGCCCCTCCGTATAGTGCCACATGCGGTCGGCGTTGATGACGGAGCCGCCGGCCTGCTGCGCAATGGCCAGCATGCGTCCGTCGACATGGGCCGGCACGCCGCTCACCATGAAGCCGGGCGGTTCGCCGAGGCGGTCGCGCGGCCAGTTCCGCCGCACCAGATCATGGTTGGCGCCGATGCCGCCGGAAGCGACGAGCACCGCGCCCGCCCGCAGGCTGAAGTCCCCGACAACCTCCCGTGATGTGGAGCGCCCGCGCCCGGCGGGATCGGGCTTCAGCACCGTGCCGTGCGCGCCGACGACCATGCCGTTCTCGACGGAAAGACCGCCCACACGATGGCGAAAGCGGAAGGCGAGGGTGCCTTCGGCGGCAAGGGCTGCGGCCCGTTTGAGGAAGGGTGCGAGCACACAGGGGCCGGTGCCCCAGGTAACGTGGAAGCGCGGCACGGAATTGCCGTGGCCGGTCGCAAGCCCGCCGCCGCGCTCGGCCCAGCCGACGACCGGAAACCAGCGCATGCCCATGGCGTGCAACCAGGCCCGCTTCTCGCCGGCGGCGAAATCGAGATAGGCCTCGGCCCAACGCCGCGGCCAGTGGTCCTCCTGCCGGTCGAAGCCGGCCGAGCCGAACCAGTCCTGTGTCGCAAGGGCGAGACTGTCGCGGATGCGCATGCGGCGCTGCTCGTGGCTGTCGACGAAGAAGAGGCCGCCCAGCGACCAGAAGGCCTGTCCGCCAAGGCTCTGCTCGCCTTCCTGATCGACGACGATCACCCTGAGGCCGCGCCCGGCCGCCTCCGTCGCTGCCGCCAGCCCGGCAAGACCCGCCCCGACCACCAGAAGATCGCAATCCACCATGTCGCTCCCGTTTTGGGAGGAAAATTACGCGGACGTGCACGTAAGATCAATGGGACGGTGCGGCGAAAGACCCCTCCCTAAATCCCTCCCCACAAGGGGGAGGGATTTAACCCACGGCACTGTCGGCGTTCATGACTTGAGGGAAAAGCGTGCAGCCAGCCTTTCTCCCCCCTTGTGGGGGAGATGCCGGCAGGCAGAGAGGGTCTAAAGGCGGCCGGCCCAGGCGTCTGCCTACTTCTCGGTCAGCTTCAATTCGATGCGGCGGTTGGTGGCGCGGGCTGCGTCGTCGTCGCCTTCGGCGATCGGCTGGAACTCGCCGAAGCCGGCGGCGACGAGCCGGTTGGCGGGCACGCCGTTGGCGATGAGGTATTTCACGACCGAGGTCGCGCGGGCGGAGGAGAGCTCCCAGTTGTCGCGATAGCGCCCGGTGCCGGAGAGCGGCACGTTGTCGGTATGGCCGTCAACGCGCAGCACCCAGTTGATCTCGGCGGGGATTTCCTTGGCAAGGTCGATGACAGCGGCGGCGAGCTTGCGCATCTCTTCCTGGCCGGCCGGGTTGAGGTCGCTGCTGCCGGAGGGGAACAGCACTTCCGACTGGAAGACGAAGCGGTCGCCGACGATGCGGATGTTCTCGCGGTCGGAGAGAATTTCGCGCAGGCGCCCGAAGAAGTCGGAACGGTAGCGGTTGAGCTCCTGCACGCGCTGGGCGAGAGCCACGTTGAGGCGGCGGCCAAGATCGGCGATCTTGGCCTGCGAGTTCTTGTCCTTGGCCTCGGAGGCCTGCAGGGCCTCTTCCACCGCGGCGATCTGGCTGCGCAGCGCGGCGATCTGCTGGTTCAGCAGCTCGATCTGGCTCATCGCGCGGGCGCTCACCTGCTTTTCGGTGTCGAGCTCGCCTTCGAGCGTGGCGACGCGGGCGTTGGCCGCGCCCGCGGCCCCGGCCCCGCTGTCGAGAAGCTGCTGGAGCCGCGTGCGGTCGCTTTCCGACTGGGCGAGCGAGGCCTGCAGATTGGCAAGCGCATCCTCGAGGTCCTGCTTGCCGCTCTTTTCGAGCGCCAGAAGCTGCGTCAGCTCGTTGATCTGGTTCGTCAGGCGGTTCAGCACGTCGTCCTTGCCGGAGATCTCGCGGCTGAGGAAGAACTGCGCCAGAACGAAGACGGTGAGCAGGAACATGATGGCGAGCAGCAGCGTCGACAGCGCATCGACGAAGCCCGGCCAGTAGTCGATGGTGCGGTGGCTCCGCTTGTTGCGCGCAAGCGCCATCGTCATTCGCCCCCGGATGTGTGGGCTTTTTCAGCGGCGCGCTCGGCCTTTTCGCCGCTGCGTACGGCAAGGCGGTCGAGCGTGCGGCGGAGAGCCTTCGCCTCCTCCTGCTGCGCCTCGATCCAGTCGCGCAGCATCTGCTGCTCGCTGCGCATGTTCTTGACGAGGCCCTGGATGCCTTCGGCAAGGCTCGCCATGGCCGCGGTCGAGCGGCTGCTGCCGCCCTCCTGCGCCAGCTTGAGGATCTGTTCGGCCAGCGCCTGCACGTCCGTTCCCGCACCTTCGACGGCGGGCTGGAACTCCGAGCCGACGTCGGTGACGGAGGAGAGCCAGTTTTCCAGCTCCGTATAGAAACGGTTCTGGGCGCGGCCGGCCTGCAGGTCGAGGAAGCCGAGGATGAGCGAGGAGGAAAGGCCGAAGAGCGAAGTGGAGAAGGCCGTGCCCATGCCGTTCAGCGGTGCGGAAAGGCCTTCCTTCAAGGCCGTGAGGATGTCGTTCGCCGTGCCGTTGCCGGCGTCGAGCGACTGGATGACCGCGCTGATCGAGCCGATGGTGCCGAGCAGGCCCCAGAACGTGCCGAGCAGGCCGAGGAAGACGAGGAGGCCGATGAGGTAGCGGGACGTGTCGCGCGATTCGTCGAGGCGCGTGGCGATGGAATCGAGGATCGAGCGCAGCGTCGCCGTCGACAGCGCCACCGAATGGTGCCGGCCGATCAGCGCGCGCATCGGGGCGAGGAGAACCGGGTCGCGCCCGACCTTCTCGGCGCTTCCCGCCGCGCGGAAGGAATTGAACCAGCGCACCTCTGGCCGCAGCGCCAGCACATGGTTGAAGACCAAGAGGATGCCGATCAGCAGCACGCCGAGGATGAGGCCGTTGAGGCCGGGATTGCTGAGAAAGGCGGCCTGCGCCTGGCGGAAGAGGATCGCGGCGACGAAGCCGACGATGATCAGGAAGATCACCATCGTCCAGAAGAACGCCATGGGGCTCGAGAGCTTGTGGGGGTAATCGTCCGAGGTGTCGGCCGATCCTCCCCAGCCCGACAGCGCCAGTTTAGCCATGTAGTCGCATCTCCGCTTTCCTGATGGGGGCGGAGACTAGAGGAAGATTGCGCCGAATTGAAGAGCTTGGCCGCAAGAGCGGCGTGCGAAAACGCCGCCCGCGCCGCGCCTTAGCGCGCGGGCACCGGGCGATGCAGCACTTCGCGCAGCGCCTTGTGGATATATTCGTTGCCGGCGACGATAGTGCCGGTGTCGAACATGGCATTGCCGCCCTCGAGGTCGCTGGCATAGCCGCCGGCCTCGCGAATCAGCAGGACCCCGGCCGCCGTGTCCCAGGGCATCAGGTCGCGTTCCCAGAAACCGTCGAAACGGCCGGCGGCGACATAGGCGAGATCGAGCGCGACCGCGCCCATGCGGCGAACGCCGGCGACTTCGCCCATGGCATGGCGCAGTTCGATGAGGAACTTGCCGTGGTTGCCGCGGCCGAGATGCGGAACGCCGCAACCGACCACGGCGTCGGAAAGGTTCTTGCGGGCGGCGACGCGCAGGCGGCGATCGTTGAGGAAGGCCCCGCCGCCGCGCTCGGCGGTGAAGAGTTCGTCGGTCGCCGGGTTGAGGACGACGGCGGCGACGATCTCGCCGTTGCGCTCCAGCGCAATGGAGACGGCGAAGAGCGGAATGCCGTGCAGGAAGTTGGTGGTGCCGTCGAGCGGATCGACGATCCAGCGGTGTGCCCCGTCGGTGCCGATGATCTCTTCGCTCTCCTCGCCGAGGAAGCCATAGGTCGGGCGGGCCTTCATCAATTCGTCGCGGATGAGCTTCTCGGCCTTGCGGTCGGCCTGGGAAACGTAGTCGCCCGGCCCCTTCAGCGAGACCTGGAGGTTCTGCACTTCGCCGAAATCGCGCCCGAGCGACTTGCCGGCCTTGAACGCGGCCTGAACCATGACGTTGAGAAGAGCTGAACGGGCCATGCTGCTAGAGTTCCTTCGGGAATGTCCGGGTTTTATCCGGCGGCCAGGAGACGGCAGAAGCCGCGGCGCGCAAACGCACCGGGACCGGGATGCGCCTCAAGACCACAAATCCCCCGAAGTTTCAAGTCTTGAGCGTTGAGAAGGGTGCAAGGCACGCGCCGCCGCTGCATGGGCGGCGCTGAACAGGCTGATGGAATGCCATCCTGCGAGGTCCTGAGGAGGGCGGGCTCTAACCCTTCACGTATCCCAGACCTTCGACGATCTTTCCGTCCCGGATGCGCATGATGTTTACCCCTCGAACCCGGTCAGTGTCGTTCTCGCTCCAGCGAAGCTGCCAGCGGATGATCCCGCGATCCCCGCTGGCCCAGATTTCTTCCGGCTCGAAGACAAGGTCGGCCGAGGAGGCGATCCCTTTCCAGAAAGCGAGGCAGGCCTCTCTTCCCTCGTAGCGCGCACCGTCCGGAGCGGGAGCTGTATTTTCCAGAACACAGCTTTCGCCGATCAGATCGTCCAAGTCCTCCGGGCGATGCTTCCTGAACGCATTATTGAAACGGTCGATGATTTCGCGGGTGGCTTTGCTGTCGGTATTCATTTCTCACCTCTTGTGATCGGGATTAGAAAGGTTTTTCGGCCTTGTCGGTGCGATAGAGGCTTACGGCCACCTCCCGGGGTTTTCCCTTCGGTCCGCCCCTCGCGACTTTGCGCCAGGCGTCCAGCGTGGCCTGGTCACGCCAGCATTCGAAGAGATTGACGCGCTCCGGATCGACCGCGTCCGCGCTTATGGAGAAGTCGAGGCAGCCATCATATGCCCTGGCGCGTTCGACCATTCCCCTGAAGGCTTCGATGGCGTCGTCCCGCTTTTCAGCGTCGGTGCGGGTGTAGCCGGCGATGATGATCATGAGCTTTCCTCCTTGAAACGCCGATGGGTTGCTGCCGTCACTCAGGTAGCGGCGCAGACTGGCCGGCGATTTTTGAGTAACCCAGCGCTTCGATGATCAGTCCGTCACGGACGCGCATCAGGTTGACGCCCCGGACCGAGTCCCCGGAACCAAAGTTGAAACGCCAGCGGATGACGGCGCGGTCTCCCATCGCGACCGTGTCTTCGACGTCGAAATAGGCGAGCGGGTCTTCGGCGAGAGCCTTCCAGAACGCGAAACAGGCGTCATGGCCTTCGTATCGCGTTCCATTGGGGGCGGGCTGAATCGACTCCATGACGCAGTCCGGGGCAATCAGCTCCTTGAGGATCGCGGGCTCGTGATCGCGGAACGCCTGGTTGAACCGGCGCATGATCTCGGCTGTCTCGTTCGTCGCCATGATTTCCTCCTATCCAGACAGGTCTGTCTATTGCAGATATACAGACCTGTCTGTTAGAGTCAAGCGCATGAACAAAACCGTTTCGCCGACCGCTTCCGGAGCAAGCTCCGCCCGCCGCCGCCTGCTCGATACCGCGACCCGCCTCTTCTATGCCGAGGGCATTCGTGCCGTTGGCATCGATCGCATCATCGCGGAGGCGGGCGTGGCCAAGGCGACGTTCTACAATCACTTCCCGTCGAAGGATGATCTCGTGCTCGCCTATATCGAGGAGCAGGATCGGCTTGGGCGGGAAGCCGTGTCGGCGCTCCCCGAGCAACCGCCGCGCGCGATGGTCGCGGCCATCATGGGGCGCATCGGCGAGGCCGTGGTCATGGGAGGGTGGCGCGGGTGTCCGTTTCTCAACGCTGCGGCCGAGTATCCCGACCCGGAAAGCCCTGTGCGGCACGCCATCGATGCGCGCCGGGCATGGTATCAGGATAGCCTTCGCAGGCTTCTTGCGGCCGATGGCGATCCGGCCCCTTCCATCACCGCCTCGCTGCTCGTGGCTCTCTCGGACGGTCTGCTCGAAACGGCCTATCTTGACGACCCCAAAAGCGTTCCCTCCCTTGTCGCCGAAGCGCTGGAAAGGTTGCTGGTCCGGCGGCAGGCCTAAATCCGCAAGTTCCGAAATAAATTAGCGATCCGTAATGTCTTGCGAGTCGTTTAGACAAAGAAAAGGCCCGCCGGGAGGACCGGGCGGGCCTTGGGAAAGGGAAGGGGCCTTACATTCAGGCGGCGGCCTTCAGTTCCTTGTCGATCATGGCGCGCAGGCTGCCGAGATCCTTGGCGAAGGCGCGGATGCCTTCGGAGAGCTTGTCGCTCGCCATGGCGTCCTCGTTCAGCATCCAGCGGAAGGTCTTCTCGTCGATCTTGACCGGCGAGACCTTGGTGGCCTTTTCCGGCGAGAGCTTGCGCTCCAGCTTGCCGTCCGCAGCGTCGAGCTCTTCGAGCAGCGCGGGGCTGATCGTCAGG
>CBIMFD010000179.1:0-7164 GCA_966243085.1 uncultured Shinella sp. | reverse complement strand
ACCGTCATGGGCTCGGCGCTCGCCGTCGTCATGGCGTTCGTCGCCGGGCTCGGCCGCGTCAGCCGCTTCATGGCGGTGAGGGCGCTCGCCACCACGTATATCGAATTCTTCCGCGGCACCTCGATCTTCGTCCAGCTTTTCTGGGTCTATTTCGTGCTGCCCTTTGCCGGCGTCACGCTATCGCCGTTGCAGGCGGGCGTGCTGGCGCTCGGGCTCAATGTCGGGGCCTATGGCGCAGAAGTGGTGCGCGGCGCGGTGAAGGCGATCGGCCGCGAGCAGCGCGAGGCCTGCATCGCACTCAACTTCACGCGGGGACAGGCGATGCGCTACGTCATCCTGCCGCAGGCGCTGCCCTTGATGCTGCCGACCTTCTGCAACAACGCGATCGAGCTTTTGAAGGGCACGGCCGTCGTCTCGCTGATCTCGCTCACCGACATGACCTTCCAGGCCCAGGTGGTGCGCGCGCAGACCGGCAGCACGCTGATCCCCTTCGCGACGATCCTCGTTCTCTACTTCCTGATGGCGCTCGCCATCTCCTACGCCATGCGCTGGCTGGAGCGGCGCATGACCCGCGGCCTCGACGGCGTGAGGACCTGACGATGGAATGGGACTGGAATTTCGTCTGGCAGATCATGCCGACTCTCCTCGAGGGTCTGAAGATCACCATTCTCGCCACCGTGCTCGGGGCGGCCGTCGCCGCCGTCATCGGCCTTCTCTTCGCCATCCTGCGGATGACGGCGCCGAGGCCCGTTGCGAGGACGACGAGCTTCATCGTCGAGTTCATCCGCGGCACGCCGCTGCTCGTACAGCTCTATTTCATCTTCTACGTGCTGCCGGATATCGGCATCCGCCTGCCGGCGCTGCTGGCCGGTGTCATCGGCCTCGGTCTGCACTACGGCACCTATGCGGCGGAGGTCTACCGCGCCGGCATCGAGAACGTGCCGCGCGGCCAGTGGGAGGCCGCGAAGGCGACCAATCTCACCGGCCGGCAGACCTGGATTCATGTCATCCTGCCGCAGGCGATCCCGCCGATGATCCCGGCGCTCGCCAATTACCTCATCGCCATGTTCAAGGAAACGCCGCTGCTCTCGGCCATCACGGTACTGGAACTGATGAACCAGGCGAAAAGCGTCGCCAACAGCA
The DNA here is from genome assembly GCA_966243085.1 of uncultured Shinella sp. GTDB lineage: Bacteria > Pseudomonadota > Alphaproteobacteria > Rhizobiales > Rhizobiaceae > Shinella. Next base: position 6,021 of record CBIMFD010000179.1, on the reverse strand, counting down.
GCTACCGCTATATCGAGCCGATGACGCTCGTCGGCGTCTTCTTCCTGATCATGAGCCTCATCTCGGTCGTTTTCCTGCGCTGGCTGGAAGAACGCTATGCTCGCGTGGAGGAACGCTGATGCCGGCGCTCGATCTCACCCTTGCCTCGCGCAAGCCGAAGCTCGACGATCGTCCGCTCGCAAAGCGCGTCGGCCTGATCATCCTTGCGACCGACCACACGACGGAAGTGGATTTCCAGCGCATGGTGGCGGGCGAGCGGATCGGCGTCTATGCCACGCGCATCCCCTACGCCAATCCGGTGACGCCGGAGAACCTGCGCGCCATGCAGCCCTCGCTGACGGCGGGCGCGGCGCTGATCCTGCCCGATGAGCCGCTTGATGTGGTGATGTATTCCTGCACCTCGGCGTCGGTGGTCATCGGCGATGCGGAAATAGAGACGGCGGTCAAAGCCGCCAAGCCGGCGGCTGCCGTCGTCACGCCGACCGCCGCCGCCGTGTCCGGCCTCAGGGCCTTCGGCGCGAAGCGCATTTCCGTCCTCACGCCCTATACGCTCGAAACCAGCCGGCCGATGGCCGATTATTTCCTGGGACTCGGTTTCGACATCGCCCGTTTCACCTGCCTCGGGCTCACCGACGACCGCGAGATGGCACGCATTTCGCCGGACGAGATCGTCGCCTTCGCGAAGGAAGCGACGGCGCCCGACAGTGATGCGCTCTTCATCTCCTGCACGGCGGTGCGGGCAGCGGGCGTTGCGGCACGGATCGAGGCGGCCATCGGCAAGCCGGTCGTCACCAGCAATCTCGCCACCGCCTGGGCCTGCCTGCGCCTGTGCGGCGACGAGGGCGCACGGCCGGAAATCGGCCGGCTGATGACGCTCGCCTATCCGGACCGGTAAGTCATGGCGAACCTCCCCGTGACCCTGGCGGATATCGAACAGGCGGCGCGCCGCATCGAGAATCGCGTGCTTCGCACGCCTCTGGTGGTTTCGGCCGCACTCACCGAGCGCTGCGGCGTGCCGGTCGGCCTCAAGCTCGAACACCACCAGACGACCGGCAGCTTCAAGCTGCGCGGCGCGACGAACGCGGTGCTCTCGCTATCGCCGGAGCAGCGGGCGCGCGGCGTCGTCGCCGCCTCGACGGGCAATCATGGACGCGCGCTTTCCCATGCCGCCAGGGCAGAAGGGTCGGTCGCGACGATCTGCATGTCGCGGCTCGTGCCGGAGAACAAGGTTTCTGAAATCCGCCGGCTCGGCGCCAATGTGCGCATCGTCGGAAAGTCGCAGGACGAGGCGCAGGTCGAGGTGGACCGGCTGGTCGCCGAGGACGGGCTCGTCATGGTGCCGCCGTTCGATCACCCCGCCGTCGTCGCTGGGCAGGGCACGCTCGGGCTGGAGATCGTCGCGGCCATGCCGGACGTGGCGACCGTGCTCGTGCCGCTCTCGGGCGGGGGGCTCGCGGCGGGCGTCGCCGCGGCGGTCAAGGGGCGCTTGCCGAGGACGCGCGTGATCGGTCTCACCATGGAGCGCGGCGCGGCGATGAAGGCGAGCCTCGATGCCGGGCATCCCGTGCAGGTGGAGGAGGTGGAGAGCCTTGCCGATTCGCTCGGCGGCGGCATCGGCCTTGCCAATGAAGTGACCTTCCGCATGTGCCGGGCGCTGCTCGACGACGTGATCCTGCTTTCCGAAGCCGAGATCGCCGCCGGTATGCGCCATGCCTATCGCGAGGAACGTGAAGTGGTCGAAGGCGCAGGCGTGGTCGGCATCGCGGCGCTGCTCTCGGGCCGGCTCGGCCGGCTGGACGGGCCGGTCGCCATCGTGCTTTCCGGCCGCAACGTGGACATGGGCCAGCACCTTCGGGTCGTCAACGGCGGGGAAACGGCATGACGAAGATGAAGATCCTCACCGAAGCGGACCTCCGGCGCATCGTGCCGCTCGACCTCGAAGCCATTGCCTGCGTGGAAGAGGCCTTCCATGCGCTCGCCACCAAGGCCGTCGCCATGCCGCCGATCCTCAGGCTCGACATTCCCGAACATCGCGGCGAGGTGGACGTCAAGACGGCTTACGTGCCCGGCCTCGACGGTTTCGCCATCAAGATCAGCCCCGGCTTCTTCGACAATCCGAAGATCGGCCTGCCGAGCACCAACGGCCTGATGGTGCTGTTCTCGACGAAGACCGGCCTCGTTCAGGCCGTGCTTCTCGACAACGGCTACCTCACGGACGTGCGCACCGCCGCCGCCGGTGCTGTTGCGGCGCGGCACCTTGCGCGGCCCGACGCCTCGGTCGCCGCCATCTTCGGCGCGGGCATGCAGGCGAAGCTGCAGCTCGAGGCCCTCAGCCTCGTCCGGCCGATCCGCGAGGCGCGCATCTGGGCGCGCGATATGGAAAAGGCCGAGGCGACGGCGGCGGAGCTGACGGTGAAGCTCGGCTTTCCCGTCCGCGCCGAGGCGGACGGCCGGGCGGCGGTCGACGGGGCCGACGTCATCGTCACCACCACGCCCTCCGAGACGCCGGTACTCAGGGCCGAATGGCTCCAGCCCGGCCAGCACGTCACGGCCATGGGCTCGGATGCCGAGCACAAGAACGAGATCGAGCCCGCCGTCATCACCGGTGCGGGCCTTTATGTCGCCGACAGCCTGAAGCAGACGCGCCGGCTCGGCGAACTCCACCACGCCATCGAAGCCGGCCTCGTGACGGAAGGCGCGGTCTTCCCGGAGCTCGGCGAGATTATCGCCGGGCGGAAAGCGGGCCGTAGCGGCCCCGAAACGATCACCGTGGCGGATCTGACCGGCACGGGCATTCAGGACACGGCCATCGCGACGCTCGCGGCCGCCCGCGCGGCGGCGGCGCAGGCCGGCACGACGTTTGAAAGTTGAGGAAACAGCCATGAAACAAGCGAACCTGAAGTTCTCCAGAGCGGAGTACGAAGCGCGCCTCGAAAAGACGCGGAAGGCCATGGAGGCCAAGGGCATCGACGTGCTGATCGCCAGCGACCCGTCGAACATGAACTGGCTGACGGGCTATGACGGCTGGTCCTTCTACGTGCACCAGTGCGTCGTCGTGCCGCCGACGGGCGAGCCGATCTGGTACGGCCGTGGGCAGGATGCCAACGGCGCGAAGTTCACAGCCTATCTCAGCCACGAGAACATCATCGGCTATCCGGACAACTATGTGCAGTCCACCGAGCGCCACCCGATGGACTATCTGTCCGCCAAGCTCGCCGAGCGCGGCCTCGACAAGCTGACGATCGGCGTGGAGATGGACAATTACTGGTTCTCCGCCGCCGCCTTCGCCTCGCTTCAGAAACATTTGCCGAATGCCCGCTTCGTCGATGCCACCGCACTCGTCAACTGGCAGCGGGCGGTCAAGAGTGAGACCGAGATCAAGTATATGCGCAATGCCGCGCGCATCGTCGAGAAGATGCACCAGCGCATCTTCGACAGGATCGAGGTCGGAATGCGCAAATGCGATCTCGTCGCCGAGATCTACGATGCCGGCATCCGCGGCACGGAAGGGATCGGCGGCGATTACCCCGCCATCGTGCCGCTGCTGCCCTCGGGCGTCGAGGCCTCCGCGCCGCACCTCACCTGGGACGACCGGCCGATGAAGTCGGGCGAGGGGACCTTCTTCGAGATCGCCGGCTGCTACAACCGTTACCACCTGCCGCTCTCGCGCACCGTCTTCCTAGGCAAGCCGACGCAGGCCTTCCTCGACGCGGAGAAGGCGACGCTGGAAGGCATGGAGGCGGGCCTTGCCGTCGCCAAGCCCGGCAATACCTGCGAGGACATCGCCAATGCCTTCTTCGCCGTCCTCAAGAAATACGGCATCGTCAAGGACAACCGCACGGGCTATCCGATCGGTCTTTCCTATCCGCCGGATTGGGGCGAGCGCACCATGAGCCTGCGCCCCGGCGACAAGACCGAGCTGAAGCCGGGCATGACCTTCCACTTCATGACGGGCCTCTGGCTCGAGGACATGGGCTTCGAGACGACGGAAAGCATCCTCATCACCGAAACCGGCGTCGAATGCCTTGCCGACGTGCCGCGCAAGCTGCTGGTGAAGGACTGAGCCATGCTGGATCGTCCCCTGCGTCCCTCGCCGATCAGCCCCACGGTCGATTTCTCGGCCGAGGGGGTGCAGCACGGCTTTCTGCGCCTGCCCTATAGCCGGGACGATTCCGCCTGGGGCTCGGTGATGATCCCGCTCACGGTCGTGAAGAACGGCGAGGGGCCGACGGCGCTGCTGACCGGCGGCAACCACGGCGACGAATACGAAGGGCCGATCGCCCTCTTCGACCTCGCCCGCACGCTGAAGGCCGAGGACGTGACCGGCCGCGTCATCATCGTCCCGGCGATGAACTATCCGGCCTTCCTTGCGGGCACGCGCACCTCGCCCATCGACAAGGGCAACATGAACCGCAGCTTCCCCGGCGCGCCGGACGGCACGGTGACGCAGAAGATTGCCGACTATTTCCAGCGCGAACTGCTGCCGCTCGCCGATATCGTGCTCGACTTCCATTCGGGCGGCAGGACGCTCGACTTCCTGCCGTTCTGCGCCGCGCATATCCTGCCCGACAAGGCGCAGGAAGCCAAAGCCTTCGACCTCGTTTCCGCCTTCGGCGCGCCCTGGTCGATGAAGATGCTGGAGATCGACGCGGTCGGCATGTACGACACGGCGGCCGAGGAAATGGGCAAGGTCTTCATCACGACAGAGCTTGGCGGCGGCGGCACGGCGACGGCCAAAAGCGCCGGCATCGCGAAGCGGGGCGTTGCGAACGTGCTGAGGGCGGCGGGCATCCTCAAGGGCGCCGTCGAGGCGGCCGAGACCACCTGGCTCGACATGCCGGACGGCAACTGCTTCTCCTTTGCCGAGGACGGCGGGCTTCTCGAACCGCTCTTCGATCTTGGCGAACAGGTCAGGACCGGCGATGTCGTCGCCCGCATCTATCCCGTCGGGCGCACCGGCGCGCGGCCGCTGGAAGTGAAGGCGAGGATGGGCGGCATTCTCACGGCCCGCCATTTCCCGGGCCTCGTCAAGCCCGGCGACTGTGTCAGCGTGCTCGCGGCCATCGTGGAATGACGCTCCGGACGGAGCCGCACCTGCCGGCTCCGTCCCTCCGGCTTACCGGATTTCATTACTTGACGGGACTTCGCAAACGTCAAACAACTGGATCGCCGGCTCGTTGAACGCGCCCGGCACTCGTCGCCCGATGCGGGCAGCGGCAGATTGCAGTTGAAGGAGAAGACGTGAGCGATGAATGAGACCCTGCCCGTAGCCGCTCGCCCGCAAACGCACATGGCCGTCCTGCTCGTCCTGAGCCTGACCCATCTGCTCAACGATCTCATCCAGTCCCTGATCCCGGCGGTCTACCCGATCATCAAGGACGCCTACATGCTCGACTTCGTGCAGATCGGGATGATCACCATGACCTTCCAGGTGGCGGCGTCCCTGCTGCAGCCGGTCGTGGGCCACGTCACCGACCAGCACCCGATGCCCTATTCGACGGTCGCCGGCATGGTCTTCACGCTCGTCGGGCTGCTGGGGCTCGGCTTCGCCTCGAGCTACGGCCTCATCCTCGTTTCGTCCGCCTGCATCGGCATCGGCTCGTCGATCTTCCATCCCGAAGCGACGCGCATGGTCCGCAACGCCTCCGGCGGCCGGCAGGGGCTGGCGCAGGGCCTGTTCCAGATCGGCGGGCAGGCCGGCGGCGCGCTCGGGCCGCTGCTTGCCGCCTTCATCATCGTTCCGCGCGGGCAGACGAGCCTTGCCTGGTTCGCCTCCGCCGCGCTGCTCGCCATGCTGCTGATGGTCTGGACCGCGGGCAAGCACACGACCATCCGCAAGCGGCTTGCGGCGGCGAAGGCCTCGAATCCGGCCAAGGCCGCCAGCCCGCATCCGCCGTCGACGGTCCTGCTCGGCCTCATCGTCCTGACGCTGCTGATGTTCTCCAAGAATGCCTATGGCGAGAGCTTCCGCTCGTTCTACACCTTCTACCTGATCGATCATTTCGGCGCCTCGATCCAGAC
>CBIMFD010000178.1:0-7196 GCA_966243085.1 uncultured Shinella sp. | reverse complement strand
TTAGGGTGAGGGGCCAGCTCAGGCAAACCGCCCGGCAAGGCCCTTCATCTCGCCGACCATCGCGGCGAGGTTCTCGCGGATGCGCGCGTCGACCAAGATGGCGACGTCCGGATACTCCTCCAGCATGCGCCGGAAGAGCGGGCGGTTGATACGGATGACCTCGCTGTCTTCCAGCGCGACAGCCGTATATTTGCGCTCGACGGCGGAGATCATCGCCAGCTCCGAAAGCAGCGTGCCGGAGCCGGCCGTGCCTTCCACGCGGGGCGAGCCGTCGCGCCGCGTCGAGGCGAGCTGGAAGGAGCCTTCGGCAACGACGAAGCCGCAATCGGCCGAGGTGCCCTCGCGGAACAGCGTCTGGCCCTCGACCAGCCGGCGCCGTTCGGCGCCGAAGGCCATCAGGCGCAGCTTGTCGTCGGAAAGCCCCGCGAAAAGCGGCACCTTGGAAAGAAGGGCGATGTCGTCGCTGAGAGCCACGTCGGGCGCTCCTCATTGCATTACGGGACTATCTTGTAGCCGCCGTTCTCTGTCACGAGAATCTCCGCATTGGAAGGGTCCCGTTCGATCTTCTGCCGCAGGCGGTAGACATGGGTCTCCAGCGTGTGGGTCGTGACGCCCGAATTGTAACCCCAGACCTCTTCCAGCAGCACGTCGCGCGTCACCACCTTCTGGTCGGCACGGTAGAGGTAGCGGATGATCGCCGCCTCCTTCTCGGTGAGGCGGATCTTCTGGCCGTTCTCCATGGTCAGCAGCTTCTGGCCGGGCTTGAACGTGTAGGGGCCGACGGTGAAGGTGGCGTCCTCGCTGCTTTCGTGCTGGCGGAGCTGTGCGCGGATGCGCGCGAGCAGCACGGCGAAGCGGAAGGGCTTCGTCACATAGTCGTTGGCGCCCGCTTCGAGGCCGAGGATCGTGTCCGAATCGGTGTCGTGCCCGGTCAGCATGATGATCGGCGCCTTGAAGCCGCCCTTGCGCAGGAGCTTCACCGCCTCGCGCCCGTCCATGTCCGGCAGGCCGACATCCATGATGAGGAGGTCGATCTGGTTCGCGCGCGCCGTCTGGATGCCCTTGCCGGCCGTCGTTTCTTCCAGCGTGGAGAATTCCTCGTAGAGCGAAAGCTGCTCGACGAGGGTCTCGCGCAGGTCGTTGTCGTCGTCGACAAGGAGAATCGTTCGGGATGTCATGCTTTACCTCTCGGCATTCCTCTGGAAAGTAAGGGAACTGATGCTTTTGGCAAGCCCGCCCTTGACCCAGCCAGTCGGGCGGCCGCAAGGCGCGATTATGGCAGGACGCAATGAAGTCGATCACATCCCATGAACATCGCGTGAAGACGATCCTCGTGCGCCCCGCGCCGGGCCGGAAAAGCCGCGCCATCGTCCAGCTCGGCCCCTTGCGCATTCCCGCCGCCATCGGCCGGACAGGGCGCACCAGTTGCAAGCGCGAGGGCGACGGGGCAACGCCTATTGCCGTGATGCCGCTTCTCTCCGGCTTCCTGCGTGGCGACCGGCTTTCTTTGCCGAAAACCGCTCTGCTGCTCCGGCGTATCCGCCCCGTCATGCTCTGGTGCGACGAGCCGAGGCACCCGAGCTACAACCGTCTCGTGCGCGCGCCCTTCCGCCCGAGCCACGAGGAGATGCGGCGCGCCGACGGGCTTTACGACATCTGCCTCGTCCTCGACTGGAACGTGACGTCACGGCGCCGCCACGCCGGCTCGGCGATCTTCTTCCATCTCATCCGGCCGGGCTACGAGCCGACGGCCGGCTGCATCGCGGTTGCGCTGCGCGACATGCTGCGCATCCTGCCGCATATGCGGCGCGGCATGCGCGTGCGCGTCCTTTGAAACGGCGGGAGGCAAGCCTATATCAGCCTCACCTCCTTTCGCCTTTCTTCCCTTTTCACGGAGACATTCTGATGAGCGATCAACCGACAATCCTGTTTCATGACGGCAACAGCATCCCGCAGGTCGGCCTCGGCGTCTGGCGGACCCCGAACGACACCGCCGTGGCCGCCGTGCAGGCCGCGCTTTCGGCCGGCTATCGCCATGTCGATACCGCCGCCGTCTACGAGAACGAGGACGGGGTGGGCGAAGGCATCCGCGCCTCGGGCGTCGCGCGGTCCGAGATCTTTCTCACGACCAAGCTCTGGAATGCCGACCAGGGCTACGATTCTACCCTCAAGGCCTTCGACGCCAGCCTGAAGCGGCTCGGCACGGATTATATCGACCTCTACCTCATCCACTGGCCGGCGCCGAAGCGCGACGAGTATGTCGATACCTGGAAGGCCTTTATCCAGCTCCAGAAGGAGGGCCGCGCCCGCTCCATCGGCGTCTCGAACTTCCATCCCGAGCATCTGCAGCGCCTGATCGACGAGACCGGCGTCACGCCCGTCATCAACCAGATCGAACTGCATCCCGACTTCTCGCAGAAGGAAAACCGCGCCTGGCACGAGAAGCACCGCATCGTGACGGAGTCCTGGAGCCCGCTCGGCCAGGGAACATTGCTGGAAAACCCGGTCGTCGCGAAGGTCGCGGCAAAGCACGGCCGCACGCCTGCACAGGTCATCACCCGGTGGCATATCGACAACGGGCTGGTCGTCATCCCGAAATCGGTGACGCCCTCGCGCATCGAGGAGAACTTCAAGGTTTTCGATTTCAGGCTCGACGCCGAGGACATGGCGACCTTCGCCGGCCTCGAGAAGGAGGGCAAGCGCATCGGGCCGGACCCGATGACCGCGACGTTCTGACGAAAAAGGCCGGGAACCTCGGGTTCCCGGCCTTTTGTTCATAACGGCAGGAATGCCGCAATCAGTTCCATTCGCGGATGTCGACGAAGTGGCCGGCGATCGCCGCAGCCGCGGCCATGGCCGGGGAAACGAGGTGCGTGCGGCCCTTGAAGCCCTGACGGCCCTCGAAGTTGCGGTTCGAGGTGGAGGCGCAACGCTCGCCCGGCTTCAGCCGGTCGTCGTTCATGGCAAGGCACATGGAGCAGCCCGGCTCGCGCCAGTCGAAGCCGGCTTCCTTGAAGATCCTGTCGAGGCCTTCGCGCTCGGCCTGCTCCTTCACGAGGCCGGAACCCGGAACGATCATGGCGTCGACGGTGGAAGCCACCTTTTTGCCCTCGACGACCTTGGCGACGGCGCGCAGGTCCTCGATGCGGCCGTTGGTGCACGAGCCGATGAAGACGCGGTCGATGGCGATGTCGGTGATCTTCGTGCCGGGCTTGAGGCCCATATAGTCGAGCGCGCGCCACTTGGAGGAGCGCTTGGTCTCGTCCTCGATATCGTCCGGGTTCGGCACGACGCCCTGCACGGAGACGACGTCTTCCGGCGAAGAGCCCCAGGAGACGATCGGCGGCAGGTTCGCGGCATCGAGCACGACGACGCGGTCGAAATGCGCGCCTTCCTCGGTGTAGAGCGTCTTCCAGTAGTCGAGCGCCATTTCCAGCGCCTTGCCCTTTGGCGCGCGCGGCTTGTCCTTGATATAGTCGAAGGTCGTCTCGTCGGGCGCGATGAGGCCGGCGCGCGCGCCGCCTTCGATCGTCATGTTGCAGATCGTCATGCGGCCTTCCATCGACAGCGAGCGGATGGCTTCGCCCGCGAATTCGATGACATGGCCGGTGCCGCCGGCGGTGCCGATCTCGCCGATGATGGCAAGGATGATGTCCTTGGCGGTAACGCCTTCGGGGAGCTTCCCGTCGACGCGCACCAGCATGTTCTTCGCCTTCTTCTGGATCAGCGTCTGCGTGGCGAGGACGTGTTCCACTTCCGAGGTGCCGATGCCGTGCGCGAGCGCACCGAAGGCGCCGTGCGTGGAGGTGTGGCTGTCACCGCAGACGATGGTCATGCCGGGGAGCGTGAAGCCCTGCTCGGGTCCGACGATGTGCACGATGCCCTGGCGCACGTCCTTTTCCGAATAGTATTCGACGCCGAAGTCGGCGGCGTTCTTCGCCAGCGCCTCGACCTGAATGCGGCTTTCCTCGTTCTTGATGCCCTGATGGCGGTCCGGCGACGTCGGAACGTTGTGGTCGACCACCGCGAGCGTCTTCTGCGGCGCGCGGACCTTGCGGCCGGTCATGCGCAGGCCCTCGAAGGCTTGCGGGCTCGTCACCTCATGGACGAGGTGACGGTCGATGTAGAGAAGACAGGTGCCGTCTTCCTGCTGGCTGACGATGTGGTCGTCGAAGATCTTGTCGTAAAGGGTACGGGGTGCGCTCATGGCTCTTCATCCGCTGGCATGTTGGGGAAATGGAAATCGGCAGCCATAGGGCTGCAAGACCGCAAGCGATCAGGATAGGCGGCCGGTAAGCGCCCCGAAGACGCGCGCAAAGAAGCGTGCCGGCAGGCGTTTGTGATCCTGCAGCACGACGACATGCGTTTCCGTGCATCCGAACTTGGATTCCATAGAAGGCCATATAGCGATTTTCGCGCGTCTCGGCAATTGCGAAGAATCAATGCGCCGCGCCGCGCCTGAGCCGCCTTTCCATTGCCCTCAGCGCGAGCGAGAGGCCGATGGTGAGGATGAGGTAGACGTAGGCGACGATGGAATAGGTCTCGAAGAAGCGGAAGGAGCCGGAGGCGTAGACCTTGCCCATCTGGGTGATGTCGGCGACGCCGAGGACGGAGACGAGGGACGAGTCCTTGACCATCGCCACGAAGTCGTTGCCGAGCGGGGGGAGGATGACGCGGATCGCCTGCGGGAAGACGACGAGGCGGAAGCGCTGGAAGCGCGAGAGGCCGAGCGCTTTGGCGGCTTCGACCTGCCCCCGGTCGACGGACTGGATGCCCGCGCGAAAAACCTCGCCGATGAAGGCGGAATAGCCGATCATCAGCGCGATGATCGCCCGCCACATCAGGGAGACGTCGCGCACCTGCATCTGCTCGACATAGCCGGTGGCCACGAGCGGGCCGATCACGATATTGACGGCCGCCACCAGCGCCGGCGCGCCGACGAAGGCGATGTAGAAGAGCAGCACGAGGATCGGCACGCCACGGATGACCTCCGTGTAGAAGCGCGCGACCTGACGCAGAACCTTGCTTTCGGAGAGCGCCATCAGCGCGACGGCAAGGCCGAGGATGGTCGCGAGCAGAAAGGCGATAAGGGTCACGAAGATCGTGACCCAGAGCCCCTTCAGCACGACGCCGAAAACCTGGCTGTAGAGATCGTTTGCGGCGATGACACCGGCAAGCGCCAACGCGATTGCGGCAAGGACAAGCAGCCACCAGGGCCGGTCGCCTTTCACCGCATCGGGAGAAGCAGGAGCCATGGCCGCCCGTCACTCACCCATCTTGTAGTCCAGGAACCATTTCTTGTTGAGCGCATCCAGCGTGCCGTCGGCCTTGAGCGAGGCGATCGCCGCATTGACGGGCGCGACGAGGTCGGAGCCCTTCGGGAAGATGAAGCCGAAGTCTTCCGTGCCGAGCGGCTCGCCGACGACCTTCAGCTTGCCGCCCGAAGCGTCGACATAGCCCTTGGCCGCCACGCTGTCGGTAAGCACGAGATCGACGTCGCCGGCCTGCAGAGCCTGCACGGTCGCGCCGAAGGTCTCGAACAGCTTGATGCGCGGGTTCTGCTCGTTGCCGTCGAGGATCTCGTAGACGGCGGTATAGAAGGGCGAGGTGCCGGGCTGGGCGGCGATCAGGCCGTCCTTGAGCGCGGCGAAGGACTTGGCGTCCGTGAAGCGGTTCTCGTCGGCGCGCACCAGCATGAACTGCTGCGAACGCATGTAGGGATCGGAGAAATCGACCTTCTCCTTGCGGTCGTCCTTGATGGTGATGCCGGTCATGCCGATGTTGTACTGGTTGTCGGAGACGGCCTGGATCATCGCATCCCAGCTCGTGTTCTGGTACTCGACCTTGAAGTTCAGGCGCTTGGCGATCTCGTTCATCGCATCATACTCCCAGCCGATCTGCTCGCCGGACTTGGGATCGACGAACTGCAAGGGCGGATAGGCGTTTTCCGTGACGACCACGACGGTCTTGCCGCCGAGGTCGGGCAAGTCCGAGGCGAAGGCGACGGCGGGCATGAGGGCGGCGGCAGCGAGGCCTGCAAGGACGGTGCGGCGGGAAAACATAAAAATACGCTCCTGAATTGTGGCGGCGGAACACTGTCACAGGTGCAGGGAGCGAGGCAAGCACGACGCTTGCGTGCGAAGGCTTTTCCGTAAAACAAAAAGCCGCCGGCCAGGGCCGACGGCTTTCGTGACGGATGCGGCTGCCCGAGACTTATTCGGCGGCGGCTTCGGCCTTTGCAGCGGCTTCAGCAGCTTCGGCTGCGGCCTTCTCGGCGGCGAGCGCCTGGGCGGCTGCGACCTTTTCGGCTTCCAGACGTGCCTTTTCCTCGGCAATGGCCTGGCGCTCGGCGTCGTTCAGCTTGCGGGCGCGCGTGCCGGTATTCTCGACAATGCGGGCCGACTTGCCGCGACGATCGCGCAGGTAGTAGAGCTTGGCGCGGCGGACCTTACCGCGGCGGACGACTTCGACGCCTTCGACGAGCGGCGAGTAAACGGGGAATACGCGCTCGACGCCTTCGCCGTAGGAGATCTTGCGGACGGTGAAGCTTTCGTTGATGCCGCCGCCGGAACGGGCGATGCAGACGCCTTCATAGGCCTGGACGCGGGTACGCGAACCTTCCGTGACGCGCACGTTGACGCGGACGGTGTCGCCCGGGGAGAATTCCGGGAGGGTGCGCTTGGCTTCGATCTTCGCTGCCTGTTCGGCTTCGAGCTGCTGGATGATGTTCATCGGTCTAACCTTCGGTTCTTCTGAAACAGCCAGAGCGCTCGACGGTCACCTTCGAGGTCGTGCCTCGTGCGGTTGGTCCGTTGCCGGACGGAGCGGATTCGCCATTCTTTGATTGCAGGTCGGCGGGACTAATCCCAAATCCGTGCGGGCCAATACACCAATCGCGCCGGCTTGTCATCCCCCGCGCCGAAAGAATCGAATGCAGGCGGCACGCGAACCGACCTTGCCGCTCCGGCGGCGGCGCGATATCACCCCTCAAGGGGGAGCGAGCGGCGTCCGGCCGCCCGCCGGGGGAATATCATGACGCTTGCCGATGCCATCCTGCTGTTCGTCGCCGGTTTTCTCTCCGGCGTGGTGAATGCCATTGCCGGCGGCGGCACGTTCCTCACCTTCGGCGCCATGACGTTGACCGGCCTGCCGCCGATCGTCGCCAATGCCACTTCCTCCATCACCCAGTTTCCGGG
>CBIMFD010000177.1:0-7305 GCA_966243085.1 uncultured Shinella sp. | reverse complement strand
GCCTGCTGCTCGGTGCGTTTGGAAAGATCGTCCGTGCCGGCGGCGATTTCCCGCGTGCCGTTGTCGAGCGTCGAGATGGCATTCGAGATATCGCTGAGCGTCGTGGCGAGCTGGGCGACCGACTGGTTGAAGTCGTGGCGCAGCGGCTCGAAATCGGGCGCGAAGATTTCGTCGATCTGGAAGGCGAGGTCGCCGGCGGCGAGGCGTTTCAGGCCCGCCGCAAGACCGGAGGTGGCCACGCGCAGCCGCTCGGCCGCATCGGCTTCGGCCTTCTCCTGCATTGCGATCCGCTCGACCTCGGCGCGCTCGCGGCCTTCCGCCGCTTCCTGCTCCAGCCGCCGGTTGGCGATGGCGCCCTGGCGGAACACTTCGAGCGCCTTACCCATGTCGCCGATCTCGTCGTCATTCGCCGCGACCGCGATCTGCGCATCGAGCTGGCCGTCGGCCACCAGGCCCATCGACGCGGCGAGCCGGTACATGCCGCCGATGATGCGCCGGAAGGTCACGTAGCCGACGACGGCGAACATCAGCGCCAGCGCCGACATGGCCGAGACGATGAGCGTCCAGTAAAGGCCAGCCCGGCTGTTGGCCTCGTCGATGGCGCGTTGCGTGCGCTCCTCCATCTTCACGAAGAACGTGTCGACCGGCTGCATGATATCGGCCTTGAACTTGTGGTAGTCCGGCGAATTGAGCATCTCGGTCGCCTTCTTGCGGGCGTCCGGGCCGAGAGTGGCGGCGTTGTCCGCAAGGGTCATCGCCTCGGTCTCCAGCTTGATGAGCGCATCCGAGCGCTTGCCCGCCTCATCGAGCAGGCTGAATTCCTCGTCGGTGAAGCCGGCCTGCTTCATCAGGTCGTGGAGCGAGACGGCGGGGCCGTCCGGCCGCGGCTTGGCGATGCCCCCGGCAACGAAATCCCAGTAGATCCGTTCATAGCCTTCCGGCCGCGGACGTGTGCCGTTGCGGATCTCGATGACGGCGTTGTACTGGTCCTTGAAGGCCGGGTCGCCGGTCTCGGCATAGGTACGCACCATGCGCGTCAGGTCGTCGGAAGACTGGCGGAAACCATCTGCCAGCACGTAGGACTTGTACTTTTGATCATAGGCCCTGGTGACGTCGCCGGCCGCGCCGGCATACTGCCACAGGCTGACCACGAGCCCCGCCATCACCACACCGGTGGCCGACGCGAGGGCGATGAATTGCGTCTTGATTTTCATGATGGACATTCCCGACACGGACACACCTTTCCTGCCGCGTCGGAAATCATTTCCTGCGTCACGAAGTCATGCCACATATGAGTGCAACGGCCGGCGGCATCGCCGGCTGGATATAGAATGTCGGGAACAATGGTTATTAAATCGATAAAGCCATGCATATCCGATGAAAATTACCTGATTCTTCCTCATTCTTTCTAAAAAAACGGCAATTTCAATTTTATGTTGCATTGGTCGCGCAATTGCGGATTATAAAGAATGATGTCGATTCCAAACAATACTATAAAATACTCCGATAAATACTTACATATGTGTATATAATGAAATAAAGCAATATCGAGAACAATCCGCACGACGGAAAACTGCCTATAGCCCGCAAGCAGGCGGTATATCGTTATACGATATATTTCCTGTATAGCCGGCTAGCCCGCTTCCTGCCGTATGCCGCGGTCTGGCGCTGCACGATATCCATGGCGTTGCTGGCGCCGCCGCAGCGCGGGGCGTCGAGACCTCATGGAGCGACGACAACGGAAGGTAGAGGGGATGGGCCCTGCATCTTGCCATCGGCCCCGCCCGGGTCTAACGACGGGCGAAACGCACCGTCGAGGACTGCCATGCACCACATCGGAAAAATCGAGGCGACCGACAAGCCCGGCTTCTACCGCGAGCTTCTCGCGCAGGCCGAAGGGCTTCTGCACGGCGAGCTTGACGCCATCGCCAATGCGGCCAATCTTTCCGCGCTGATCTTCGATGCCGTCGAGGACCTCAACTGGGCCGGCTTCTATTTCCTGAAATCGGAGAGGGAGCTGGTGCTCGGCCCGTTCCAGGGCAAGGTCGCGTGCGTGCGCATTCCGGTCGGCAAGGGCGTGTGCGGCACAGCGGTCGCCGAGCAGGCCAGCCAGCGCGTCGAGGACGTCAACGCATTTCCCGGCCATATCGCCTGCGATGCCGCCTCGCGCTCGGAGCTCGTCGTGCCACTCGTCAGGGACGGTGCCGTCCTCGGCGTCCTCGATCTCGACAGCCCGTCGCCGGGCCGCTTCACGCCGGAGGACCAGGCCGGCTTCGAGGTGCTCGCCGCGCTCTACGTCGCGGCGAGCGATTTTTGAATCCCTAGTGGGTGGTCACGCCGGACGGTTCGCCCACCTTCGGGGCGATTCCGGCGGCCTGCTCGCAGATCTCCACATGCCGCGCCAGCGCCGTATTGGACAGAACTGCGCTGATCGTGGTGATGTCGCGGCCCTGGTACTTGGGGGTCTGCTGGGCGGCTTTCAGCCTTTCCAGAAGGGCAAGACGGCTCATGGCATCCTCCTTTTGAGCGTTGGGGCCGGCAGGAAGGCTCAGGCGGCCTTCCTGCCGGGATCGAACGGAATCTCGATGTCGACGGCAAGGGTCGAGACCTGGGCGCCGCGCTCCATCTTGATGGAGACCTTCTCGTCGTCGACCTGCATGTGCTTGGAAATCGCTTTGAGGATTTCGTCGCGCAGCTTGTTGACGAGGTCCGAGTCGCCGCTGGCGGCGCGCTCGTGGGCAAGCAGCACCTGCAGCCGCTCGCGGGCTGCCGGGGCCGACTGGGCGCGGGAGAAGAAGCCGAACAGGTTCATGCCGCCTTCCTTCCGAAAATCTTGCCGAGGAAGCTGCGCTTCTCGCCCGGCACGGTGACCGGGAGGGTCTCTCCCTTGAGGCGACGCGTCGCCTCGAAATAGGCAAGCGCCGGGGCGCAGCGGCCGTCGGCAAGCGTGACCGGCGCGCCGACATTCGATGCGCGCAGCACGTCCATGCTTTCGGGAATGATGCCGAGCAGCGGGATCGACAGGATCTCCAGCACGTCCTCCACCTTCAGCATGTCGCCGCGCTCGGCACGGGTGGCGTCGTAGCGGGTGAGCAGCAGGTGCTTTTCGATGCGTTCGCCGTTTTCCGCCTTCGCCGTCTTGGAATCGAGAAGGCCGATGATGCGGTCCGAGTCGCGCACCGAGGAGACTTCCGGATTGGTGACGACGATGGCGACGTCCGCATGGCGCATGGCGAGCGTCGCGCCGCGCTCGATGCCGGCGGGACTGTCGCAGATCACCCAGTCGAACGCGTTCTTGAGGGCTGCGATGACCTTCTCGACGCCTTCCGGCGTCAGATTGTCCTTGTCGCGGGTCTGCGAGGCCGGCAGCAGGTAGAGCGTCTCGACGCGCTTGTCGCGGATAAGTGCCTGGGTGAGCTTGGCCTCGCCCTGGATGACGTTGACGAGGTCATAGACGACCCGCCGTTCCGCGCCCATGACGAGATCGAGATTGCGCAGGCCGACGTCGAAATCCACGACCACGACCTTTTCGCCATTCTGCGCCAGCGCGGCGCCAAGGGCCGCCGACGACGTCGTCTTGCCGACGCCGCCCTTGCCCGATGTGACAACGATTACCTTGCCCATATACGTCTCCAGTAAATGGCTGTTCGCCTTGTTGTTCAGCCGAGTGTCGCGGCCTTGATCGTTTCGCCTTCCAGCCAGATCTGCACGGGCTTGCCGCGCAGCTCCGGTTCCATGTCGTCCGCCGTCTTGTAGAAACCGTCGATCGCGGTCAGTTCCGCCTCGAGCTTGCGGCAGAAGATGCGTGCCGCAGCATTGCCGGTCGAGCCGGCCATCGCCCGGCCGCGCAGCGGCCCGTAGACGTGGATCGAGCCGCCGGCGACCACTTCCGCCCCCGATGCGACCGAGCCGACGATGGTGACGTCGCCTTCCGGGAAGAAGATCGACTGGCCGGAGCGCACGGGGCGCGTGACGACCAGCGAAGGCGTCGCGCCCGCCGGCGCCGGCATGTCGGGAACCGCCGCGACCTGCACGACCGCGTCGACCGCCTCTGCCGGTTCGCTCTCCGGCGCCTCGATATCGCCGGCCGGGCGGCCGTCGGTCATGGCGGGCGGCAGATCGGGCCCGAGCAGCGAGGAGCGCGCGCCCTCGATGCCCATGACGCGCACGTTGCGCGCCCTCAGCGCCTCGACCAGCGTGCGAAGCTCGGCGCGGTCGATGTCGAGCCCGTCGACGTCGAGCACGACCGGGCGGCGCAGGAAGAAGCCGGCCGAACGGGCGGCGAGGTCGTCGAGGCGCACCAGCCAGTCCTCGAAGGGCAGCTCCGGGGTCAATGCAAGCGCAAGGAAGGACCGCCCCTTGAGGCGGATCGGCCGGGGTTGAGTTAACACGTCAGTCATCTTGGTTAATTTTCAGTTGCTTCGGTGTAGCGGTGGAATGGTTAACAAACGGTTAATTTGCAGGCGTGGCTGGTGCGGAGCATGCCCGTTTTTCCATTCTCGCGTTTTCCGAAGTCACGGCGTATCGGCGACCGGGCCGAAGCGCCGCAAGGCCCAGCGCGCGCCGTCGCTCGTCAGCACCAGCAGGCAGAGCGGTTCGGCATCGATACGCCAGACCGAGGAGAGGGGCGCGCCGAGCACATGGGCGAAAAGGAGCTTGAGGATGAGAGGATGTGTCACCGCGAGCCGGTTTCCGCCGGCGCCATGCAGGCTTTCCAGCCAAGCGGCGGCCCGCGCCTGCGCCGCCTGGAACGATTCGCCGCCATGCGGAGTGGACGCCGGCTCCGCCATCCAGCGCGCAAGGTCATGAGATGCCTCGGCCGCGATGTCGGCAAGGGTGCGTCCCGCCCAGCGGCCGAAATCGACGTCGGCAAGGGCGGGGCAGGGAACCGCGTCCGGCGCGAAGGCCGACGCGGTTTCCGCCGCGCTCCTTTCCGGCCCGCGCAGCACCGTCTCGAATCGGCCTAGCAAGGCGGCAAGGCGGCTTGCCCGTTCCGCTTCGCCCGTCAGCAGCGGCTCGTCGGAGAAGAATCGGGCCTGCCGGCTGGCGGGCGTCGCGCCGCGGCAGAGCACGGTCAGGCGGCTTGCGCGGGCGGCCGCGGATGGCGTCGTCACTGTTTGCCTCGTGTAATTCGTCATTTGCCGCCGAATCGGCCGGCAAGCCCTCGGATTTCATTGACAGGCGCGAAACGCCGTTGATAGATATTCCACTTATCTCGGGAAGCCAGTGAAATTCTGGCGCGGTCGCGCCACTGTAATCGCAAACTCGCGAAAGCCAGACCTCGAGAGCTTTAAATTCGCCCCACTAGCGAACGCGTATTCTGAGAGGGACCATATGTCTGATATTGCCTTGAGCCACGGCACGGCCGTAACCCCCATTCCCGTAGCGCAGCTTCTGCCCTGGGCGCTTTTCGGCGGCCTCCTGATGCTGCTCGCGCTCTATTTCGTCAGCACCGAAGAAGGTGCCGCACGTCTCCTGTCGGGTCTGGAAGTTCACGAATTCGTACACGACGGGCGCCACCTCCTCGGCTTCCCTTGCCATTGAGGTGACGGTATGACCGGACATCTCTTGCTGAGAGGCATGATCGCCGGCCTCGTCGCCGGCGTCATCGCCTTCGGTTTCGCACGTTTCTACGGCGAGCCGCAGGTCGATCGCGCCATCGCGTTCGAGGAATTGATGGCAGCGGCGGAAGCACCCGCCGGTGCGCCCGAGGAACCCGAGGCGGTCAGCCGCCAGACGCAGGCCGGTATCGGCCTCTTCACCGGGGTCGTCGCCTATGCCGTCGCCATGGGCGGGATCTTCTCGCTGGTCTTCGCCGGCCTCTACGGCCGCGTCGGTCGCCTGAGCCCGCGGGCGCTCGCGCTCGTGCTGGGCGCTGCCGCCTTCGTCGCCCTCGTCGTGGTTCCGGACCTCAAATATCCGCCGAACCCGCCGGCCGTCGGCGATCCGGAGACAATCGGCGTTCGCACCGGGCTGTTCTTCGTGACGCTCGCCGCCTCCATCTTCGCGCTCTCCCTTGCCGTGGCCTTTGCCCGTCGTCTCGGCGAGCAATGGGGCCGCTGGAACGGTGCGATCGTCGCCGGCATCGCCTATGTGGTGTTCCTGACGATCGTCTTCCGCCTTCTGCCGGCGATCAACGAAGTGCCGGAGAACTTCCCGTCGACGGCACTCTACGATTTCCGTCTTGCGACGGTGGGGCTGCAGGCCGTCCTCTGGACGGCGCTTTCCCTCGTCTTCGGCTATCTGGCGGAACGCAGCCTCCAGCAGTCCGGCAACTATCGCGCACTCACCGCGAAGTTCTGACTTTCGATCCTGCGATGCCGCGGCGGTGCCGCGGCATTCCGCTGGCCTGAAGGGGACCATCGCCTTGCGCCTCTTTCTTCTCCTGTTGTTTCTGTCCACCGCTGCCGGGCCGGCGCTTGCCCATAGCAGCCGCGCGTCATCCGCCAACGCAACAGGTCTTGCCATTCCAAGCCTTTCGCACGGCGCCCTTGCGGTGCTGGACGAACATTACGGCGCGATTCTCGACATCGCCGCCAAGGCGAAAGAGTCCGACCCGGTCTTCCGCAAGCTCGAAAACTACGCCCGCATCCAGAACTACTATTGCCTGTGGGGCATGGCGCCGCGGGCGATCGCCGACGAGGCGAGCCCATTCAACGAATGCTCCCACGCCTATCTTTCCGCCGCGCGGATGCTGCTCCTGCACATGCGCGCCATGCCGAGCGTGGCGGCGACGGCAGGCGATCTCGCCTCGACGATCGACGCCGAGATGACCCGGCGCGGCAGCGCGCTGATCCTGTGCGAATATTCCGAGGAACCCTTCTATACCAGCGCCTTCATTACGCCCCATTGGGAAAACGCGATCGAGCACAAGCCCACGCTGCTTGCTGCCGTCTCTCCCCTTCTTGCGGTGGCCGGGTTCGTCTTCCTGCGCTTGCGGCGCGTCACCTGAGCGCAATGTGCCGGGCATGCTTCGCGGCGCATGGAATTTGTCCTCGCAAGGCATAGTCTGAGAATTTCCTGCCTGTGTTGGCGGCGCGATTGGCGCCAATATCCGGCAGTCCCGTCATTGAGGAGCAACCGATGCTGACCGCGATTCCGACCCGGCGAACCTTCCTTCAGGCAGGCGCCGCCCTTCTCGCCTCCACCGCCCTGCCGACCCTTGCCCGCGCGCAGGCCGCACCTGCCGGCGGGCGGCTGATCGTGGCGGCCGACTCGGAGCCGAAGAACCTCAATCCGGCCATCGTCGCCTCCAACGGTGTGTTCTTCGTGGCGAGCAAGGTGATCGAGCCGCTGGCCGAGGCC
>CBIMFD010000176.1:0-7328 GCA_966243085.1 uncultured Shinella sp. | reverse complement strand
GTCGTCATCTGGACGACCACGCCCTGGACGATCCCCGGCAACCGCGCCATCGCCTTCTCCTCGCGCTATCCGTACGGCCTCTACGAGGTGGAGAGTGTGCAGAACGATTTCGGCCCGCGGCCCGGCGAGAAGCTGATCTTCGCAACGCGCCTTGCCGACGAGGCGGCCGCCAAGGCGAAGCTCACGCTCAAGTTCGTGCGTGACGTCGCGCCGGAAGAGCTTGCCGCCATCACCTGCGCCCATCCGCTGAAGGACCTCGGCTACACGTTCCCCGTCCCGCTGCTCGACGGCGACCATGTCACGGACGATGCGGGCACGGGCTTCGTGCACACGGCTCCCGGCCACGGCCGCGAGGACTTCGACGCGTGGATGGCGCAGGCGCGCGAGCTGGAAGCGCGGGGCATCTCCTCGAAGATCCCGTTCACCGTCGACGACGCCGGCTTCTACACCGCCGACGCCCCCGGCTTCGAGGGCGCGCGCGTCATGGACGACAACGGTAAGAAGGGCGATGCCAACGAGCGCGTCATCAAGGCGCTGATCGCGGCGAACAACCTGTTCGCCCGCGGGCGGCTGAAGCATTCCTACCCGCATTCCTGGCGCTCCAAGAAGCCGGTCATCTTCCGCAACACGCCGCAATGGTTCGTCTACATGGACAAGGAGCTCGGCGACGGTACGACGCTGCGCTCGCGCTCGCTTTCTGCCATCGACGACACGCGCTTCGTGCCCTCTGCCGGCCAGAACCGCCTGCGCGCCATGATCGAAGGCCGCCCGGACTGGGTGCTCTCGCGCCAGCGCGCCTGGGGCGTGCCGATCGCCGTCTTCGCCGACGAGAAGGGCGAAGTGCTGGTGGACGAGGCCGTCAACGCGCGCATCCTGGAAGCCTTCGAGAAGGAAGGCGCGGATGCCTGGTTCGCCGAAGGCGCGCGCGAGCGCTTCCTCGGCAACCGCGCCGGCGAGGGCTGGACGCAGGTCATGGACATCCTCGACGTCTGGTTCGACTCGGGCTCCACCCATACCTTCACGCTGGAGGACCGCCCGGACCTCAAATGGCCGGCTGACGTCTATCTGGAAGGCTCCGACCAGCATCGTGGCTGGTTCCATTCCTCGCTGCTGGAATCGGCGGCGACCCGCGGGCGCGCGCCCTACGACACCGTCGTCACCCATGGCTTCACCATGGACGAGAAGGGCGAGAAGATGTCGAAGTCGAAGGGCAACGTCGTCTCGCCGCAGGACGTGATGAAGGAATCGGGCGCCGACATCCTGCGCCTGTGGGTCATGACCACCGACTACTGGGAAGACCAGCGCCTCGGCAAGACGATCATCCAGACCAATATCGACGCCTACCGCAAGCTGCGCAACACCATCCGCTGGATGCTGGGCACGCTCGCCCATGACACGGGCGAGGAGATCGCCCTTGCCGACATGCCGGAACTGGAGCGGCTGATGCTGCACCGGCTCTGCGAGCTCGACGCGCTCGTGCGCGAGGGCTACGACGCCTTCGACTTCAAGAAGATCGCCCGTGCGCTGATCGACTTCTCCAACGTCGAGCTCTCGGCCTTCTACTTCGATATCCGCAAGGACGCGCTCTACTGCGACGCCCCGTCCTCGCTGCGCCGCCGCGCCGCGCTCGCGGTCATCCGCAAGCTGTTTGAATGCCTCGTGACGTGGCTTGCGCCCATGCTGCCCTTCACGACGGAGGAGGCATGGCTGTCGCTAAAGCCCGATGCCGTCTCGGTGCATCTCGAACAGTTCCCGGCGGTGCCGGCGGAATGGCGCGACGATTCGCTGGAAGCGAAGTGTGATAAGATCCGCGAAGTGCGCTCGGTCGTCACCGGCGCACTGGAGATCGAGCGCCGCGAAAAGCGCATCGGCGCCTCGCTCGAAGCCGCCCCGGTCGTCCATGTCGCCGATCCGGAGCTTGTGAAGGCGCTGGAAGGCGAGGATTTCGCGGAGATCTGCATCACCTCGGCCATCAGCGTGGTCGAAGGCGAGGGGCCGGAAGGCGCCTTCCGCCTGCCGGAGGTCGCCAGGGTCTCCGTTGAGCCGAAGCTGGCCGAGGGTACGAAATGCGCCCGCTCCTGGCGCATCACCACGGATGTCGGCTCGGACCCGGATTATCCGGACGTCTCGGCGCGCGACGCCGCGGCGCTGCGCGAGATCGGCTTCCGCCGCGCGGCCTGACGGCCTTCTGTTGACGGCCGGTGCTTTCCGGCCGTCGATCTTCCGGGTGAATTGCGCTTGAGGGCGTCATCCGGTATTGCTGCCTGAAAATGGTCGGATTGTTCCGCCATGGCACGGCAGACTATTGCCGTGGGTTTTCGGCGTGCCGGCTCTGCTGGAAGGGTGTTCATGGGAATGACGCGAAATATTCGGGTACGAACCGGCCTTCTCGGCCTCTTCGGCGCAAGCCTCCTGCTTACCGGCTGCATGGGCCCGACCTACGGCACCGACAAGACCGCCGGCGAGCAGCTCGTCGACGACCTCGGCAACGCCATCATGTTCCAGCCGGCCAACGAGGAAGCCAAGAAGATCCGCTACCAGCCGCGCGGCAAGCTCGTCGTGCCGAAGGACCAGACGGCGCTCGTCACGCCGCAGGATTCCGTTTCCGGCAAAGACAATCCGCAATGGCTGGAAAGCCCCGAGGATATGCGCGAGCGCCTGCGCACCGAGGCCGACGAGAACCGCGACGATCCGAACTACCGCTCGCCGCTCGCTGCGCAGGGCACAACCAATCGCAAGCTTTCCGCTGCCGAGCAGACGGAAGCCTATCGCGAGGCCCGCCGCCTGCAGATGGGCGCCTATGCCGACAAGCGCCGCTACCTGAGCGATCCGCCGATCGAGTATCGCAAGATGCCGGAAGAGGCGAAGGAAGACCTCGGCGAACCGGAAAAGCAGAAGGAACGCCGCCGCCGGAAGGAGGCGAAGGCCGCCAAGCAGGGCTCCTGGTGGCCGTTCTGACCTGACGCCGCAGGGCGCGTTCCGTACGCGAAGGGATGACCTCATGACGACCTATCGCATCCGCCCGGCGAGCGTCGCCGATGCGGGCATCCTCCTGCGCTTCATCCGCGAGCTTGCCGATTACGAAAAGGCCCTGCACGAGGTCGCCGCGACGGAAGAGACGGTCGCCGCCTCGCTCTTCGGCGAGGGGTCGGTGAGCCGCGCGCTGATCTGCGAGACCGAGGCGGGCGAGCCGGCCGGCTCCGCCGTCTTTTTCAAGACCTATTCCACCTGGCAGGCGAAGAACGGTCTCTACCTCGAAGACCTCTATGTGACGCCCGATCATCGCGGCGGTGGCGTCGGCAAGATGCTGCTGCGCGCGCTTGCGCGCATCGCCGTCACGGAGGGCTGCGGCCGCTTCGAATGGAGCGTGCTCGACTGGAACGCCCCAGCCATCCGCGTCTATGATGCGATCGGCGCCGAGCCGCAGGGCGAATGGATCCGCTATCGTCTGTCGGGCGAAAAGCTGAAGCGCTTTGCGGAAACGGCCTAGCGCCGTTCGGCGAAGAAATCCTTGAGGATCTCTGCGGCTTCCGTGCCGCTCATGCCGGAATAGACGTCCGGCGCGTGGTGGCAGGTCGGCTGGGCGAAGAAGCGCACGCCATTGTCCACCGCGCCGCCCTTCGGATCTTCCGCGCCGTAGTAGAGCCGGCGGATGCGGGCGAAGGAGATCGCGGCCGCGCAGAGCGTGCAGGGCTCGAGCGTCACGTAGAGGTCGGCGCCCGTCAGCCGCTCCTGTCCGAGTTTCCCGGCGGCCTCGCGGATGACGGCGACCTCGGCATGGGCGGTCACGTCGTTGTCGCCCCGCGTGCGGTTGCCGGCGCGGGCGAGGACCTTCCCGTCGAGGACGAGGACGGCGCCGACCGGCACCTCGCCCCGCGCACCGGCGTCGCGGGCCTCGGCAAGCGCGATCTCCATGAAGCGATTTGTCATGACCGGCACGAATTCCTCTTAACCCCGGACGCCTGACCTGATAGGACACGGCAAAACGCAGGCAGCACAAATGACATCCAAAGACAAGCCAAAACGGCCGGGCGCCAAGCCCTCGGGCCGCGACACCAAGCCGCGTGGCGCCGCATCGGCGGCTGCCGGCAAGAAATCCTTTTCGGCCGGAAAGCCGGCGGGCAAGAAGCCCTTCGCCGGCAAATCCGCGGAAAGGCCCGCGCGCGATGCAAGGCCCGTCCGCGCCGAAAAGCCGGCCGTTGCCGAAAACGAGGCGCTCGCGCCCGAACGCATCTCCAAGCTGCTTGCCCGGGCGGGGATCGCCTCGCGCCGCGATGTCGAGCGCATGATCATGGAAGGCCGCGTCAGCGTGAACGGCAAGGTGCTGGACACGCCCGTCCTCAACGCCACCTTCGCCGACCGCATCGAGGTGGACGGCGTGCCGATCCGCGGCATCGAGCGCACGCGCCTCTGGCTCTACCACAAGCCTGCGGGCCTCGTGACGACGAATGCGGACCCGGAAGGCCGCCCGACCGTCTTCGAGAACCTTCCCGAGGACCTGCCGCGCGTCATGTCCGTCGGCCGCCTCGACATCAATACCGAGGGCCTCCTGCTTCTGACCAACGACGGCGGCCTTGCCCGCATGCTGGAACTGCCGACGACCGGGTGGCTGCGCCGCTACCGCGTGCGTGCCCACGGCAAGATCGAGCAGGCAGACCTCGACAAGCTGAAGGAAGGCATCGCCGTCGACGGCGTGCTCTACGGTGCCATCGACGCGACGCTCGACAAGGCGCAGGGCTCCAATGTCTGGCTGACGCTCGGCCTCCGCGAAGGCAAGAACCGCGAGGTGAAGAACGTTCTCGGTGCGCTCGGCCTCGACGTGAACCGCCTGATCCGCATCTCCTATGGCCCCTTCCAGCTCGGCGAGCTGCCGGAAGGCCACGCCCAGGAAATCCGCGGCCGGACGCTGCGCGACCAGCTCGGCCCGCGCCTCATCGAGGAATCCAAGGCGAATTTCGACGCCCCGCTCTTCGATCATGCCGCGGGCGAAGCCGAGGAGAAGCCGGCAAGGAAACCCCGCGAAGAGGCCGCACCCGCCCGTGGCGAAAGGCCCGCCGGCCGGCACGAGAAGCCGGCGGACCGCCGCGAGAAGGCCCGTGCGCGGCTCGATACCCGGCGCGACGACCGCTTCGGCGACAAGCCGCGCGGCGGCCCGCGCGACCGGGACCGCGACGAGGATCGTTTCGACGCCAAGCCCAAGCGCGAGCCGGCCGTGCGCGCCCGCAAGTCCAATGTCTGGATGGCGCCCGGCGCCCGTCCGGTTGCCGAAAAGAAGGCGGAAGCCGCCGAGGGCGTGAAGCGCGAACCGCGCACCCGCCCCAAAGGCGCGCCGAAGACCAAGCGCTACGGCCGCACGAGCGAGGGTGAGCTGACCCGCTCGGCACGGAAATTCGACCCGGACCGCAAGGGGCCGGCGCGCGGACGCCCGGGCGAAGACCGGGCCGACAAGCCGCGCATCCTCAAGACGCGCGACGAGGATGGCGAATGGATCCGCGCCTCCGAACCGGAAAAGCGCGACCGTGACGAGGGCGGCCGCGGCGGCTTCGCCCGCAAGCGCTCCGGCGCCGGCGACGAGCGCGCACCCCGCGATTTCGGCGACCGTCCGCCCCGCGGCGACCGCAAGCCGCGCGCGGAAGGCGAACGCTCCTTCGACGACCGCCCGCCGCGCCGTGACGGCGGAAAACCCTTCGGCGGAAAACCGGGCGGAAAATCCTTCGGCGGCAAGCCGGGAGGGCGTCCTTCCGGTGGCAAGCCCGGCGGCGCAAGGCCCGGCGGTGGCCGGCCGGCCAGCGGCAACCGCCCGCGCGGCAAGGGGAAATAACGCGCCGTGCGGATCGTCGGGGGTGAATTCCGCGGCCGCGCGCTCGCAACGCCGAAGTCGGACGCCATCCGCCCGACGACGGACCGCACGCGCGAAAGCCTCTACAATATTCTCTCCCACGCCTATCCGGAGGCGCTGGACGGTACGCGCGTGCTCGATCTCTTCGCCGGCACCGGCGCGGTCGGCCTCGAGGCGCTGTCGCGCGGCGCGCGCGCCGTGCTCTTCGTCGAGCAGGGTGTCGAGGGCAGGGGGCTTTTGCATTCCAATATCGAGGCGCTCGGCGTGATCGGCCGCGCCAAGATCTTCCGCCGTGATGCGACGGCGCTTGGCGCGGTCGGCACCATGGAGCCGTTTCATGTCCTCTTCGCCGATCCTCCCTATGCCAAGGGCCTCGGCGAGAAGGCGCTGGATGCGGCCGCGCGCGGCGGCTTCCTCGTCGACGGCGCCCTTGCGATCCTCGAGGAGCGCGCCGATATTCAGCCTGCCGCAGTCGACGGTTTCGAGCCCCTGGAGGTTCGCACCTTCGGCGACACGCGCATGCATTTCTATCGCTACCGGGCCGGCTGAGTTCCGCCCGCCCGAGGGAGGCCAGCGATGACCGACGCCCTCGTATCCCCTGAACGCCGGCCGTCCGGCGGCCCGACTGTCGCCCTTGCGCTCGGTGGCGGCGGGGCGCGGGGCCTTGCCCATATCCATGTCATCGAAGTGCTGAACGAGCTCGGCATCCGCCCGGTGCTGATTGCCGGCGCTTCCATCGGCGCGATCTTCGGCGCGGCCATGGCGGCGGGCATGTCGGGCCGGGATATCCGCGAGCATACGCTGTCGGCCATCGGCCGGCCGCACCACGTCGCCAACCGGCTGTGGAGCTTGCGTCCGGCCGGCTTTTCCGAGATGGTGGCGGGCGGCTTCCGCCTCGGGCAGTTCAATCTGGAGCGGGTGCTGAAGGCCTTCCTGCCGGAGCGCCTGCCGGAGACCTTCGAGGGCCTTGAAATCCCGCTGAAGGTCATCGCCTCGGATTATTACGCCCAGTGCGAATGCGTCTGCGAGGCGGGGCCGCTCCTGCCGGCGCTCGCCGCCTCCGCGGCGCTGCCCGCGATCTTCCGCCCGGTGGTCCTCGACGGCCGGGTGATGATCGACGGCGGACTGTGGAACCCCGTGCCCTTCGATCACCTTGCCGACCGTGCGAACATCACCATCGGCGTCGACGTCATCGGCCAGCCGCCGGCCGGCACGGCGGAAGTGCCGAACGGCATCGACAGCCTCTACGGCGCCACCCAGCTCACCATGCGCTCCATCGTCGCGCTGAAGCTGGAAAAAGGCGCGCCGGACATCTTCCTGCGGCCTGAGGTCGGCCGCTTCCGCGTGATGGATTTCATGAAGGCGGAAGAGGTGCTGGCGGCCTCCGCGGGTGTCCGCGAGGAGCTGAAGCGGGCGCTGGATGCGGCGTTCTCCGCACTTCCGTAGCGGCCTCGCGATACCCCCCTCTGCCCTGCCGGGCATCTCCCCC
>CBIMFD010000175.1:0-7329 GCA_966243085.1 uncultured Shinella sp. | reverse complement strand
CATGTCTCCATCGCCCGCCTGACGATGCGGCCGCTTTCGGAGGATTTCGTCGATCGCCATCTTGCCCGTGTCGGAATGCGGGTGCTGGCAAGCGTCGGCGCCTACCAGCTTGAAGGCGAGGGCGTGCAGCTCTTCGAGCGGATCGACGGCGACTATTTTACCATTCTCGGCCTTCCGCTCCTGCCGCTGCTGGCCAAACTTCGCGATCTCGGTGCCATCGATGCATGATTCACGTGAAACATCCGCCCGCCACGCCTTCGTCGTCGGCTATCCGATCAAGCATTCGCGCTCGCCGCTGATCCACGGCCATTGGCTGGAAAGGGCAGGCCTTGCCGGATCCTACACGCGGCAGGCCGTTGCGCCGGAGGATTTCGCCGGCTTCTTGTCCCGGTTGAAGAGCGGTGAATCCGGCTTTGTCGGTGGCAACGTCACCATTCCGCACAAGGAGGCGGCGTTCACGCTCGCCGACCGGCCGGACGAACTGAGCGCCGAACTCGGCGCGGCGAACACGCTTTGGCCGGAGGAGGGGCGCCTTTGCGCGACCAACACCGACGGCTACGGCTTCCTTGCCAATCTCGATGCCGCGGCGCCGGGCTGGAACAGGACGGACCGCGCCGTCATCCTCGGTGCTGGCGGGGCCAGCCGGGCGATCATCCAGGCGGTGCGCGACCGGGGTGTCGGGGAAATTCACGTCGTCAACCGCACGGTCTCGCGGGCGCAGGAGCTTGCCGACCGCTTCGGGCCGAAGGTCCACGCCCATCCGATGGAGGCGCTCGGGGAAGTGACGAAAGGCGCCGGCCTGTTCGTCAACACCACCTCCCTCGGCATGGATGGCGCGCCGGCGCCGGCCATCGATTTCTCGCCGCTTGCCGGCGGCGCGGTGGTGACCGATATCGTCTATGTGCCGCTCGTCACACCCATTCTCCGCCAGGCCATCGACCAGGGCTTCGTCACGGTCGACGGTCTCGGCATGCTGCTGCATCAGGCGGTGCCCGGCTTCGAGAAATGGTTCGGTGTGCGGCCGCAGGTCGATGCGGCGCTGCGTGACATCATCCTCGCCGACATGGAGGCGCACGGATGATCGTGCTCGGCCTCACCGGATCGATCGGGACGGGCAAGTCGACGACGGCCGCCATGTTCGGGGACCTCGGCGTGCCGGTTCACGATGCCGATGCGACGGTGCACGGTCTTTACCGGACGGATGCCGTGGCGCCCGTCGCTGCGCTGTTTCCCGAAGTGCTCGCCGATGGCGTGATCGACCGCAAGGCGCTTTCCGCCGCGCTCGCCCGCGCGCCGGAACGGTTTGCGGAGCTGGAAGCCGTCATCCATCCGCTGGTGCGGGCGCGCGAGCAGGCCTTCCTTGAAGCCGAGCGCCGGAACGCCTCGCCCCTCGTTCTCCTCGATATCCCGCTGCTCTTCGAGACGGGCGGCGAGGCACGGGTGGACAAGGTGGTGGTCGTTACCTGCGATCCGCGGATCCAGCGGGAACGCGTGCTCGCCCGGCCGGGCATGACGGAGGAAAAATTCCGGCTCATGCTGTCGCGCCAGATGCCGGATGCGGAAAAGCGCCGCCGGGCCGATTTCCTCATCGATACCGGAAAAGGGCTTGAAGCGGCGCGCAAACAGGTGGAAGAGATCGTAACGAAGCTGACGGAACGGAAAGACTGATGCGCGAGATCATCTTCGATACGGAAACGACGGGCCTCGACAGCAAGCTCGACCGCGTCATCGAAATCGGCGGCGTGGAACTGGAGAACCATTTTCCGACCGGCCGGTTCCTCCACATCTATATCAATCCCGGCGAGCGCAAGGTGCATCCCGATGCGCTCGCCGTGCACGGGATCACCGACGAATTCCTGCAGGACAAACGCGGTTTCGCCGAAGTCGCCGAGGAGATCGTCGCGTTCTTCGGCGATGGCCGCTGGGTGGCGCACAATGCCAACTTCGACATGGGCTTCATCAATGCCGAGTTCGAGCGGATCGGCCTGCCGCCGGTGGCGTCCGACCGGGTGACCGATACGCTGGCGCTCGCCCGCCGCAAGCATCCGATGGGGCCGAATTCGCTTGATGCGCTCTGCCGGCGCTACGGCATCGACAATTCGCGCCGCACCCATCACGGCGCGCTTCTCGACTCCGAACTGCTCGCCGAGGTCTATATCGAGATGATCGGCGGCCGGCAGGCGGCCCTCGGTCTCGGCACGGCCGAAGCCGGGCGGAAGACGCTGGTCGAGGTGGAAGACGAGGTCATTCTGCCGCTCGGCGCCCGTCCGCGTCCGCTCGCTCCCCGGCTTTCGGAGGAAGACCGCGCCGCCCATGCCGCCATGGTGGACAAGATGGGCGCAAAGGCGATCTGGGCGAAATACGGCGCCTGAATCCGGCTTATGATCCATCGACAAAAGAAAACGCCCGGCTACATCGTGACCGGGCGTCGTTGTCTGGAAATGCGTCGGGCTCTAGTTGGCCTGGACCTTCGCCTTGACCTGTTCCTCGGCCATGCGCTGAGTGAACATCTGGGCAAAGTCGATCGGGTCGATCATCAGCGGCGGGAAGCCGCCGTTACGGGTGGCGTCGGCGATGATCTGGCGGGCGAAGGGGAAGAGCAGGCGCGGGCACTCGATGAAGAGGACCGGCAGCATGTGCTCCTGCGGGAAGCCCGTGACGCGGAAGACGCCGCCATAGGCGAGCTCGGCGTTGAAGAGCATCTTGTCGCCGTCCTTGGCTTCCGCGTTCAGCGAAAGGATGACGTCGAAATCCGTGTCGGAAAGCGGGTTGGCGTTGACGTTGACGCTGATATTGATCGCCGGCGCGTTTTCACGGGCCTGAAGCGAGCGCGGCGCACCCGGATTTTCGAAGGAGAAGTCCTTCACATACTGCGCCAGGATATTGAGCGAAGGGCTCGCGGCGTTGTTCTCGGTGGCTGCGTCGGTCATGGAGATATCCTCGGAACTCTGGGAAGTCAGGCCATCTAGCATTTCGGTCGGGGGCTTACAACCCTGAGGCCTTCAGCGCGGGCCGTCGCGATGGAAGTCCTCTTCGTCGAGGTCGATCGTCCGCTGTGATCCGGTTCTCGGCGTCTGGCCCGGCGGCACGCTGCCGATATCCACGACAACGACATTGCGCACCAGCCGGTTCCAGAGGAAGCGCCGCACCGGCGGCATGAGAAGCGCAAGACCGATGATGTCGCTGAGGAACCCGGGCACGAGCAGCAGGGCGCCGGCGATGAAGATCATCGTCACATCGGCCAGTTCCTTGCCGGGCGCCTTGCCCTCCCGGCCCGATTGCCTAAGCCGGGCGAGCGCGCCGAAGCCGGCCATGCGCATCAGGAGGAGGCCCACAAAGGCCGAAAGAACCACAAGCGAAAGCGTCGCAAGGAGGCCGATGTGCCGCCCGACGACGATGAAACAGGCGATTTCCGCAAGCGGCAGAATGAGGAAGAAGAAGGCAAGAAGGCGTCTCGGCATGGCTGCGAGTGTCGCACAGATTCGCCCGGCCCGATACCACCCCCCGGATGCTTCATCCTATTCGCGGGATCGCTATTTGAATGATCCGGCTTTGCGGACTATATGGAAGGAACAAAATACAGAAACCGGCAGCGGATCATAATGGGCTCATTCGACTTCGTAACGATTTTCTTCCTTGTGGCTGCGGTCGTCATCTTCCTGCAGTTGCGCAGCGTGCTCGGCCGGCGCACCGGCAGCGAGCGCCCGCCCTTCGATCCCTATACCAAGCGCGAGACGGTCGAGCCGGCGGATTCGGCCGACCGAGGCAAGGTGGTGACCCTGCCCCGGCGCGATGCGGACGAAGAAGAAAATCCCTTTGCCGCCGTCGACAGCTTCGCCCCGGCCGGAACGCCGCTCAACGACCAGCTTCGTGCGCTCGTCAAGGCCGACCCCGCCTTCAACCCGAAGGAATTCGTCGCCGGGGCCCGCATGGCCTATGAGATGATCGTCGTCGCCTTCGCCGACGGCGACCGCAAGGCGCTGAAGAACCTCCTGTCGCGGGAGGTCTACGAAGGCTTCGACGCCGCCATTTCCGAGCGCGAGAGCAAGGGCGAGGTCGTGCGCTCCAGCTTCGTCGGCATCGAGAAGGCCGATATCGTCGGCGCCGAGGTCAAGGACAGCGAGGCGAACGTCACGCTGCGCATCGTCAGCCAGCTCATCTCCGCCACCTATGACAAGGCCGGCGCGCTGGTCGAGGGCGATGCCGAGAGCGTCGCCGAGGTGAACGACCTCTGGACCTTCGCCCGCGACATCCGCTCGCGCGATCCGAACTGGAAGCTGATCGCCACAGAGTCGGAAGGCTGAACGAGGCTCCCATGGACTATCGTCTGGTTCCGGCCCGGTTTTCGGCGCTTCCCGGCTGGGACGAGGACGATCCGGCGCCGCTTCTGGCGGCGATGGCCCGCTGCCGCGCGCATATCCGCACGGCCAAGCCCTACAGGACAGGCTCGCTCGGCATCACCGCCGGCGAGCTTCTGGCATTGCTGGATGCGGCAGACGTGGAAAAACCGGAAGGCGCTCGCGCTGTGCGCGCCTTCTTCGAGGCGCATTGCGTGCCCTTCCTTATCGAAAAGACGGACGGCTCCGGCGGCTTCGTCACCGCCTTCTACGAGCCGGAAGTGGCGGTGAAGGCGGCACCGGACGCGGAGTACCGCTATCCCTTCTATCGCCGTCCCGACGATCTCGTCGATATCGACGACACCAACCGTCCGGCCGGCTTTCCGTCGGGCTACGCCTTCGGGCTGGAGAGGGACGATACAATCGTCGAGCATCCCGACCGCGGCGAGATCGAGCGTGGCTGTCTTGCCGGCCGCGGGCTGGAGATCGCCTATGCCCGCTCGAAGGTCGACGTGTTCTTCGCCCATGTGCAGGGCGCGGCGCGGCTCGTCTATCCGGATGGGTCGGTAAGGCGCATCACCTATGCGGCGAAATCCGGCCATCCCTTCTCCGCCATCGGCAAGCTGCTGATCGACCGCGGCGAGATCGATGCTGCGACCGTCTCCATGGGCTCGATCCGCGAGTGGCTGGCGCAGCATGAGGATCAGGTGGACGGCGTGCTCTGGCACAACCGCTCCTTCATCTTCTTCAAGGAGGCCGCGGTCGACGACGGCGCGCTCGGGCCGATTGCCGCCGCCAAGGTGCCGCTCGTGGCCGGCCGCTCGCTCGCGGTCGACCGGACGATCCACACCTTCGGCCTGCCCTTCTTCATTTCGAGCGAGACGCTCACCCACATGGACGGCGGAAAACCCTTCCGCCGGCTGATGCTGGCGCTCGACACGGGCACGGCCATCGTCGGCCCGGCCCGCGGCGACATCTTCACGGGGTCGGGCGATGCAGCGGGCGCGTTGGCGGGCCATGTCCGCAACGCGGCGACCTTCCATATCCTCATCCCGCGCGCGGCGGCGGAGCGCTATCTACATGCCCAGGGATAAGGCGCTTTCGAGCGAGGATCGCATCCTCTGGGGCAAGGTGGCGCGCAGCACGCGGGCCATGCCAGGCAAGCTCAATGCGCTGACGGAGTTCGAAGCCGCCTTCGCCGGGAAGATCGAGGAGGAAAAGGCGCCCGAGCCGAAGAGGGCGAAGGCCGGCAAGCCGGCTTCCGAAGGCATCGCGCTCACCATCGGCCGCGGCAAGGAGACCCGGCACCATCCGCTGGAGCGGCCCGTTAAGCGCAAGATCGCCAAGGGGCGGCTTGCGCTGGAGGCACGCATCGACCTGCACGGCATGATCCAGAGCGAGGCGCACGGCTTCCTGCTCGGCTTCCTCATCAAGGCACACGAGCGGGGCCTTCGCCATGTGCTCGTCATCACCGGCAAGGGCACCTCGCTCGGCAGCGACGGCGCCTTGAAGCGGGCGGTGCCGCTCTGGTTCGCCCTGCCGGAATTCCGCCCGCTGATCTCCTCCTACGAGCCGGCGGCGCGCAACCACGGCGGCGAGGGCGCGCTCTATGTGCGGCTTGCTCGCCAACCGGGGGAGAAGCGATGACGACGCCCTTCGGCAAGGCCGTGCGGCACCTGCGCGACCGCAAGGGCGTCTCGCAGAAGGAGATGGCGAAGGCCCTCGGCGTCAGCCCCGCCTATCTCTCGGCGCTGGAGCACGGCAAGCGCGGCATGCCGAGCTTCGATTTCCTCCAGCGCGTCGCCGGATACTTCAACGTCATCTGGGATGAGGCGGAGGAACTCTTCCGCATCGCGCAGATTTCCGACCCGCGTGTCGTGGTCGATACCGCCGGCCTGCCGCCGGAATACACGGCCTTCGCCAACCGGCTTTCGGCCGAAATCGCAAGCCTTCCGCCCGAGACGGTGCGCCGCCTTGCCGGCATTCTGGAAAAAGCGTGCAATAACCGGGTAAAACCCGGTTGATCCCCGGATTTCTGCCGTCTTTGCCTGCTCTGCGGTTTGGAACTTGAGGGCAAAATCCCTATATTCGTAAGACCCGGAAAGCCGTGATTCGCCTGGCTTCCCCGCCTTCCGTGAGAACCCTGGAAAGACGTTTGAATGACTGACACACCCGAGACCGAAAACGGCCCGGCCGAGTATGGCGCAGATTCGATCAAGGTCCTCAAGGGACTCGATGCGGTGCGCAAGCGTCCCGGCATGTATATCGGCGATACCGACGACGGCTCGGGCCTGCATCACATGGTCTACGAGGTTGTCGACAACGCGATCGACGAGGCACTGGCCGGCCATGCGGACATCGTGACGGTGACGCTCAATGCCGACGGTTCGGTCACGGTGACGGACAACGGCCGCGGCATCCCGACCGACATTCACAAGGAAGAGGGCGTTTCGGCAGCCGAGGTCATCATGACCCAGCTTCATGCCGGCGGCAAGTTCGACCAGAATTCCTACAAGGTCTCCGGTGGCCTGCACGGCGTCGGCGTCTCGGTGGTGAATGCGCTTTCCGTCAAGCTGAAGCTGAAGATCCGCCGCGGCGGCAAGATCCACGAGATGAGCTTCACCCACGGCGTTGCCGACGGTCCGCTGACGGTGACGGGCGAAGCGGGCGACGAGACCGGCACGGAAGTGACCTTCCTGCCCTCGACGGACACCTTCTCCAATATCGAATTCAACTATGCGACGCTGGAACACCGCCTGCGCGAACTCGCCTTCCTCAATTCCGGCGTGCGCATCCTCCTGACAGACCGCCGTCATTCGGATATCAAGCAGGACGAGCTGATGTACGAAGGCGGTCTCGAGGCCTTCGTCGCCTTTCTCGACCGCGCCAAGAAGCCGCTGGTCGAAAAGCCGATCGCCATTCGCGGAGAAAAGGACGGCATCACCGTCGAAGTCGCCATGTGGTGGAACGACAGCTACCACGAGAACGTGCT
>CBIMFD010000174.1:0-7340 GCA_966243085.1 uncultured Shinella sp. | reverse complement strand
CGGTAGCCTTCGGAGACTTCTTCCCCGAGGCGGTTGTTGTGGACGATGAACTCCTCGATGAACTCGTGAAGCCCCTGGTCCATGATGTCGTTGATGGTGCGGCTCCTGAGCGCCGCGAGCGTCGCCGAAGCCGTCTCGTGCACGGTGTGCCTCTCGCCGTACGCCTTGGCGAGATAGCCGAGATTGCTGACGATCTTGTCGTAGCTGTAGGAGAGCGAGCGCGGCATCCGGTCGTTGAGGATGAGGTAGTCGGCGATATTGGCCGGCGAATAGTCCCCCTCATAGACCCAGTTGTAGGAACGGTGCGCCGAGACCGAACGCAGGATCGATTCCCATTGCATGTTGTCGAGCGAGGAGCCGACCTTGGCGATCGCCGGCAGCAGCACGTAATATTTCACGTCGAGGATGCGGGCGGTGTTGTCCGCCTGCTCGATGAAGGTGCCGATACGCGCGAAGTTGTAGATGTCGTCGCGCAGCATCGTGCCGTGGAAGGCGCCGCGGATGAGGCCGGCGCGCCGCTTGATCGTGTCGATGATCTCCGGCATGTCGGCCGGCCTGGCGCGCTTGGCGAGCAATTGCTTCAGCTCGATCCAGCATTCGTTGGTCGCTTCCCAGGTCTCCCTCGTCAGCGCCGTGCGAACCATGCGGGCATTGTTGCGCGCCGCCTCGATGCAGGACATGACGCTCGACGGGTTGGCCCGGTCGCGCAGGAGATAGTCGATGGCGTCGGCGCTGGTCAGCGTGCCGTGCACCGCGTTGAAATCCTCGCGCACGCCGGCGCTTTGTAGGACGCCGTCCCAGTCCTCGTCGGAGGAGCCGGAGCGCGTCAGCGCCATGCGCAGGCCCGCATCGGTGAGGCGGGCGATGTTCTCGCCGCGTTCGATATAGCGGAACATCCAGTAGAGGCCGTTTGCAGTCCGTCCCAGCATCGGCTCAGTCCTCCAGAACCCAGGTGTCCTTCGTGCCGCCGCCCTGGCTGGAATTGACCACCAGCGAGCCTTCCTTCAGCGCCACGCGGGTCAGCCCGCCGGGAATGATCTGCACCTTGTCGGAAACGAGCACATAGGGCCGAAGATCGACATGGCGGGGCGCGATGCCCTTGTTGACGAGGATCGGCACCGTGGAAAGGGAGAGCGTCGGCTGGGCGATGTAGTTGCCGGGCCGGCTCTTCAGCTTCTCGGCGAAGGCGGCCCGCTCTTTCTTCGAGGCGGTGGGGCCGACGAGCATGCCGTAGCCGCCGGAGCCGTGCACCTCCTTCACCACCAGTTCTTCGAGGTGCTCCAGCACGTATTTCAGGCTGTCCTCTTCCGAGCAGCGCCAGGTCGGCACATTCTCGAGCATCGCCTTGCGGCCCGTATAGAACTCGACGATCTCCGGCATGTAGGAATAGATCGCCTTGTCGTCGGAAATGCCGGTGCCGGGGGCATTGGCGATGGTGATGTTGCCGGCACGGTAGACGTCCATGATGCCGGGAATGCCGAGCGTCGAATCCGGTCGGAAGGTGAGGGGATCGAGGAAATCGTCGTCGACGCGGCGGTAGAGGACGTCGATCGCCTCGTAGCCGCGCGTCGTGCGCATCTTCACCCGGCCGTCGACGACGCGCAGGTCCGAGCCCTCGACCAGTTCCACGCCCATCATGTCGGCGAGGAAGGCGTGCTCGTAATAGGCGGAATTGAAGATGCCGGGCGTGAGGACAGCGACGCGCGGTTTGCCGGAACAGCCGGGCGGGGCGAGCGAGGCAAGGCTCTGGCGCAGCAGTTTCGGATAGTCCTCGACAGGACGCACCTTGTTGATGTGGAACAGCTCCGGGAACATCTGCATCATGGTTTCCCGGTTCTCCAGCATGTAGCTGACGCCGGAAGGCGTGCGGGCATTGTCCTCCAGCACGTAGAACTGGTCCTCGCCGGTGCGCACGATGTCGGTGCCGACGATATGGGTATAGACGCCGCCCGGCGGCTTGAAGCCGATCATCTGCGGCAGGAACGCCTCGTTGCGCTCGATCAGCTCGCGCGGGATGCGGCCGGCCTTGATGATCTCCTGCTTGTGGTAGATGTCGTCGAGAAAGGCGTTGAGGGCGATGACCCGCTGCTCGATGCCCTGGGCGAGCTTGCGCCATTCGCGGCCGGAAATGATGCGGGGGATGATGTCGAAGGGGATGAGCTTTTCGGCGCTGTCTGCGTGTCCGTAGACCGCGAAGGTGATGCCGGTCTTGCGAAAGAGGTTCTCGGCGTCCCTCGACTTGGCGATCAGGCGTGCCCGATCCTGTGTTTCGTACCACTCGTGGTAGGTCTGGTAGGGTTGCCGCGGGCCGGAGCCCGCATTCATCATTTCGTCAAATGCCAAAGGCGTGTTCCCCATTTTCCGTCATTTGAGTACAACCCTTCGGCCAATGCAAGAACCATGCTCCATGAGCGTTCAATAAATTTCACACCGCTTTGGGGGCTCTGGCGCGCACTTTTGCAGGAGGCTGCCGCGACTGTGGGCATATGCCCAAAAAGGCCGCGTCCCGCTTTTCCTTGAACCTAAGCATCAAGGAAATTCCTTTGACCTGCGCCATCGCTCCGCCTATTCGCTCCCGCATCGATTGTCCCTCTGCCGGAAGCTCCATGTCCCTCGATCGCCTGGCCCCGGCCATCTTCGTCCTGCTCTGGTCGACCGGCTGGGTCGTCGCGAAGTTCGGCGC
The DNA here is from genome assembly GCA_966243085.1 of uncultured Shinella sp. Taxonomy (GTDB): domain Bacteria; phylum Pseudomonadota; class Alphaproteobacteria; order Rhizobiales; family Rhizobiaceae; genus Shinella. Next base: position 4,657 of record CBIMFD010000174.1, on the reverse strand, counting down.
CATCGTCTCCGAGCCGCTGACCTTCCTCAGCATCCGCTATCTCACGGCCGCCGTGCTCTTCGGGGGATTGTGCCTCGCCGCCGGGGTTTCCTGGCCGCGCGACGGGCGTACCGTGCTCCATGCGCTCGTCTCCGGCGCCTTTCTGCACGGGCTATATCTCGGGACGGTCTGGTGGGCGATCGGCGAGGGCGTGCCGGCGGCGCTTTCCTCCATCATTGCCGCGCTCCAGCCGCTGATGACGGCACTCGCCGCACCCTTCGTCATCGGCGAGCGGCTGAGCCTGCAGCAGAAGCTCGGGCTGTGCCTCGGCTTCCTCGGGGTCCTGCTTGCCGTGCTGCCGAAATTCTTCGGCGCGGGCGCTGCGGAGATGCCGGCCTTCGCCATCATCGTCAACATGCTGGGCATGGCCGCCGTCACCTACGGCACCATCTACCAGAAGCAGCATCTGCAGAAGGGGGACATCCGCGCCATCGCCACCCTGCAATATGTCGGCGCGCTTATCGTCACCTTCCCTTTCGCGCTCGCGCTGGAAAGCCTGCATGTCGATTTCGGCCTTGCCTTCGTCGCGCTGCTCGCCTGGTCGGTGCTCGGCATATCGATGGGGGCGATCCTGCTGCTGCTCTACCTCATCCGCCGCGGACAAGTCTCTCGCGCCGCCTCGCTCATCTACCTCGTCCCGCCCATCGCCGCCGTGCAGGCCGCCGCGATTTTCGGCGAGGAGCTGACGCTGCCGATGATCCTCGGCACGGCGATCGTGGTGGCCGGGGTGTATCTCACCAACCGCAAGGATGTCGCGCCGGCGGAATGAGTGCCGGGAGCCGGAACGAAAACGGCGGGCCGAAGCCCGCCGTTTCCTCATCTATGATGCGTCAATTCACGCCTGTTCGCGGCGCTGGCCTTCCGGGCGGCGCGGCTTGCCGCGGTGCTGCGGACGGCCCTGGCCGTTGCCACCGCCGTGATTGCGGTTCTGGCGTTCGCCCTGTTTCTGCGCGGGGCGGCCGCCAGGCCGCTTGGCGCCGCCGGCTTCGGCCTGCGCACCGTCGCCAAAAGGCTGGCGCTGCGGGCGCTGGGCGGCGCGGCCGTTGCCGGAACGCTGTCCGCCGCCGCGGCCGCTGCGACCCTTCTTCGACTTGCCGCCGGGGCCGGGCAGGTTCTCGGCCGGGGCCTCGCCGCTGGCGACGGCGATCTTGATACCCATCAGCCGCTCGATGTCGCGCAGGAGATGCGCTTCGTCCGGCGCGCAGAAGGCGATGGCGATGCCGTCGCGGCCGTTGCGGGCGGTGCGGCCGATGCGGTGGACATAGGCGTCCGGCACTTCCGGCAGGTCGTAGTTGTAGACATGGGTGACGCCCGGGATGTCGATGCCGCGGGCCGCGACGTCGGTGGCGACGAGGACGCGCACGTCACCGTCGCGGAAGGCCTTGAGGGCGCGCTCGCGCTGGCCCTGGCTCTTGTTGCCGTGGATCGAGGCGGCCTTGAAGCCGACCTGATCGAGATGCTTCATCAGCTTTTCCGCGCCGTGCTTGGTGCGCGAGAAGACGAGCGACAGGCCGTCCGGATTGTCGGTGAGCGTCTTCTTGAGGATCTGCGTCTTCTGGTCCTTGCCGGGTACGAAGTGCACGTACTGCTCGACCTTGTCGGCAGCCTTGCCGGGCGGGGTGACTTCCACCTTCTTCGGGTTGACGAGGTATTCGCCGGCAAGTTCCGCGATCAGCTTGGGCATGGTGGCCGAGAAGAGCAGCGTCTGGCGGTTCTTCGGCACCAGCTTGGAGATCTTGCGCAGGTCGTGGATGAAGCCGAGGTCGAGCATCTGGTCGGCTTCGTCGAGCACGAGGTAGCGGGCCTGCGTCAGCGTCACGGCCTTGCGGGCGACGAGGTCGAGCAGGCGGCCCGGCGTGGCGACGAGAATGTCGGTGCCGCGGTTCAGCATTTCCGACTGCTTGTTGATGGAGGCGCCGCCGACGACGGTGACGACGCGCAGCGGCGTCTTCTTCACGAAGTCGCGCAGGTTGTCGGCGATCTGGTTCACAAGTTCGCGGGTCGGCGCGAGAATGAGGGCGCGGATATTGCGGGGGTCGGGACGGCGGGCTTCCGCCAGCAGCTTTTCGATCATCGGCAGGCCGAAGGCGGCCGTCTTGCCAGTGCCGGTCTGGGCAAGGCCGATCAGGTCGGAGCCTTCGAGGACGAGGGGAATGGCCTTTTCCTGGATCGGGGTGGCTTTTTCAAAGCCGAGCGCGGAAAGGGTGGCGACGATGGTCTTCGAGAGGCCGAGGTCGTGGAAAGTGGTCAAGTCAGATACCTTTCGGGGCGCCAAACGACTTTTCCATCCGCAGTTCCGGACGCAAAACCGCGTCACACTTTTGCTCGAACTGCTCTGGGCCGGAACGCACCATGCGCTTCCGGTTCCGTCTGGCGTCAAGAACCCCGCGTGAATTGGGAACTTGTGGGTTGGGTAGGCTATCGTCTGCGCAGTCATCCGCAAATGGGAGGCGGATCGTTCTCTTGCGCTTGTCCTTCTCAGCACCCCGGTTCGGGAAATTGCCAGGCTCGCTCACGCGGCGGCCGAAGGGCGACGCTTGCCGCTCATGTCGTTGTTTTGCGGTGAAAAGTCAAGTGCTACTTTCGCAGGTGCGAAGAAGAAGGAAGGATGAGGAACAAGCGTAAGGCCGTCGCGTTGGGCCGATACGCATCCTGCCACAATCCTGTCGGATGCTGTCCCCGCAGCTTCGCTGCTATCCACGAACCTCGCTACGGGAGTGAAAAATGACCGCTACGACTTGGATTCTCGCCGCCGACGGCAACCAGGCCCGCCTGCTCAAGGGGGTGAACCTGATGAAGGATGGCAAGCAGAGCCCGGAGCAGGAGATTTTTCGCTGGGAGCCGAAGAAGGTGCGGGACATCATGGCCGACAAGCCCGGCCGCGGTCATGCCTCGGTCGGCCCCGGCCGTTCCGCCATGGAATATTCGAGCGATCCCGTGCGGGAGGAGCAGCAGAAATTCACCGCGGAAGTCGCCGGCCGCATCGACGAGTATGCCGCCGACGGCGCCTTCGACCGGCTCGTGGTCTGCGCCGCGCCGCAGACGCTCGGCGACCTGCGCAACAGGCTCTCCGAGAAGACCCGGACGCTGACGACGGCCGAGATCGACAAGAACTTCTCCAACCTGCCGACGGAAAAGCTGATCTCCTCCGTCCGATCGATCATGTTCGACGCCTAGAAGCCGGCCGGAACGCCACCCTCTTCCTTGCGCCTTGCGACGAACGCATCCAGTTCTTCTCCGATCGCCGGGTCGAGGGGCGGTCTCTCGTAGGCGTCGAGCTTTTCCTTGAAGATGCGGTTGGCGTGGTCGTAGGTGGTCGGCTTGCCCGCCTCGGCCCATGCGTCGAAATTGCGCCAGTCGGAGAGGATCGGCGAATGGAAGGCGCTCTCGTAGCGGGCGAGCGTATGCGGCGCGCCGTAGAAATGGCCGCCGGGGTCGATGCCGCGCAGCGCATCGAGGCCGAGCGCATCCGCGCCGACGTCGAGCGGCGTTAGGTATTCCGCCACCATCTGCAGCATGTCCACGTCGAGGATGAACTTCTCGAAAGATGCCGTCAGCCCGCCTTCGCTCCAGCCGGCCGCATGCAGGACGAGATTACCGCCGCCCTGCGTGAGCGCCCAGAGCGAGAAGGCGGATTCGTATGCCGCCTGCGCGTCCAGCGTGTTGGAGGCGCTGGTGTTGGAACTGCGGTAGGGGATGCCATATTTGCGGGCGAGCTGGCCGCCGGCGATCACCGCCTTCATATATTCCGGCGTGCCGAAGGTGGGCGCGCCCGTCTTCATGTCGATATTCGAGGTGAAGCCGCCATACACGGCCGGCGCGCCCCTCCGCACCATCTGCGTGAACGCGATGCCGGCGAGTGCCTCGGCATTCTGCTGCACGAGCGCGCCGGCAATGGTCGCCGGCGCCGTGGCTCCGGCCAGCGTGAAGGGTGTCACCACCACCGCCTGGCCGCGCGCGGACATTTCGATGATGGCCTGAAGCATCGGCGCGTCGAGGCGCAGCGGCGAGGAGGTGTTGGCGACGGTGAAGAGCGAAGGCTCTTGCTCCAACCGTTCCATCGGGACGCCGCGGCCGATGCGGGCGATCTCGATGCCATCCAGGACGTGCCGGCTGCCGAGCGCGGGGACCTGGAACACCTTGTCCGTGAGCCTTGCCATGTCCGACAGGCAATCGAGGTGGCGGACGGCGGCGGGGATATCGACGGGCTCGACGGGATAGCCTCCTGTCGTGTGAAGGATGTCGTAGGACTGGGCGAGCTTGACGAACTTGCGGAAATCCTCCCGGTTGCCGGTCCGCCGGCCGCCGTCGCGGGCGGCGGCGAAGGGCGCGGCGGCGACCGGGGCGAAGACGAGGTTGTTGCCGCCGATCTCGATGTTGCGCAGCCGGTTGCGGGCATGCAGGGTGAAGGCAGGCGGCACGCTGGCCATCATCTCCATGACAAGGCCGCGGTCGAATCGCACGCGGTCCGTGCCGGGCATCACCTCGGCCCCGGCCGCCTTCATGCGCCGGCGCGCTTGCGGCAGAACGACATCCGTGCCGATCTCCTCCAGGACCGTCAGGGACGCCTGATGTACGGCCTCCAGCGCATCATCGGAGAGGACGGCTGACTTCTCGG
>CBIMFD010000173.1:0-7354 GCA_966243085.1 uncultured Shinella sp. | reverse complement strand
GCGCTGCGCGAGCTTGCCGACAAGCTGAAGGCCGAGGGTGTCGAGGTGAAATACGCGATCCACCCGGTCGCGGGCCGCATGCCCGGCCACATGAACGTGCTGCTCGCGGAAGCCAACGTGCCCTATGACGAGGTCTTCGAGCTGGAGGACATCAACTCGGAATTCGCGCAGGCCGACGTTGCCTATGTCATCGGCGCCAACGACGTGACGAACCCGGCCGCGCGCGACGACAAGTCCTCGCCGATCTACGGCATGCCGATCCTCGACGTCGACAAGGCCAAGACCTGCCTCTTCGTCAAGCGTTCGCTGGGTTCCGGCTATGCCGGCATCGACAACACGCTGTTCTACAAGGACGGCACGATGATGCTGCTCGGCGACGCCAAGAAGATGACGGAAGACATCGTCAAGGCGATGAACCACTGAGGTTGGCCAATCCGAACGTGAAAAGGGCCCGCGAGACGATCGCGGGCCCTTTCGCATTCCGGAGCGTTGCCGCCGGTCAGGCGGGCTTTGCGGCGTCGGCGCTGCCGCGGGTGCGGGCGAGGCCGTCCTTGGCGGGAGCGTATTTCGGATCGAGGCGCAGCGCCTGCGAATAGGAGCGGGCGGCCTTGCCCATGTCGCCGCGGCGCTCGTAGATCAGCGCCTGGTTCGACCAGGATTCCGCCAGCTTGCCGTCGAGGTTGATGGCCGTGTTGAAGTCCGAGAACGCATTGTCGTTGTCGCCGAGCGCCGCATAGGAGATGCCGCGGCCGTTATAGGGCTCGGCCGAGTTCGGCGAGAGCGAGATGGCCTTCGAGAAGTCCTCGATCGCCTTGTCGTGCTGGCGGCGCGCCTGATAGATCAGGCCGCGATTGTGATAGGCGCGCGGATCGGTCGTGTCGAGCTGGATGGCGCGGTTGAAATCGTTGAAGGCCTCGTCGAGCCGGCCGGCCTGACGATAGAGGTTGCCGCGGCCGATATAGGCGACGTCGTAGTTCGCGTTGAGCTGGAGCGCGGTGTTGTAGTCGGCCGCCGCCTGCGCCTGGTCGCCCATGCTGCGCTCGACGAGCGCGCGGTTGGCATAGGCCTGGTAGTAGCGGGGGTTCAGCTCGATGGCACGGTTGAAGTCGTCGAGGGCGCGGCGATACTCGCCGGCGCGGCCATAGGCCGAGCCGCGCACGTTGTAGCCTTCCGGATCCTGCGGGTTGGCGGCGATGACCGCCGAGAGCGAGGCGATGTTCTCCTGCGAGCCCTGGGCGCGCTCGACCTTCAGCACATCCGTCGAGCCGGTCGACTGGCAGCCGGCGAGGAAGAGGGCGAGGGACGCGGCGGCGACGGCGGCCATCAGGGGGCGGCGGATGCGCATATCGGAGGAAGAAAGACGATCGGTCGGGAACCCGGTGGATGCAGTCATGTCCAAGTGCGAATCCTCAAAATGGGCTTCTGTCGCGCCTCATGCGGGCAGAAAGTGCTGCGGCCTTCAGGGCAATTCCGGCAAAGGCACGGCCGCCGGCCCGGAATCGCACGGAAAGCCTTTCACAAGGGTGAACGGGCTCCCGGTCACATCAAAAAAGGCGGCGGCGAAATCCTCGCCCCCGCCCGGTCTTGCATTTGAAAACGTCGAAAAAACGACCGGTCAACGGGCGCCGGGGCGACCGCCGATGAGGCCTTCGCGCTGGGCGCGCTTGCGGGCGAGCTTGCGGACGCGACGGACGGCTTCGGCCTTTTCACGCGCACGCTTCTGCGACGGCTTTTCGTAGTAGTCGCGCATCTTCATTTCACGGAAAATGCCTTCGCGCTGCATCTTCTTCTTGAGAGCGCGGAGAGCCTGATCAACATTGTTGTCGCGGACAAGTACCTGCACGAGAATCCCGTTCCTTTGTTGTTGCCAGCCCGGCGATTTCGTAAGGTCGTCAGGCAAATAGGTGACGTTCGCGCAGCCCGGAAGGCTGACGATTGAGGCGTCGGATACCAGATGGACGCGCAGAAGTCCAGTCTCTTGCGGAAAGATGCTCGGGATATTTGCGGACAAGGCCGGGAAAACCGTCGTAAAACCATCGACGCGGCTCATGTCGCATGTGGTACAAGGGACGCCTGAATGCGTCGCAAAGAATACGGCGTCCGCCATCAGGATTTGCTTTCTATCGGGGCAGGAAACAGCCGCAGGGCCGGCGAGATTGAGGACTTGGTAATGCGCAAATATTCGGTTTTCGCCGTCGCCCGCGAGGCGATGCGCGGCCACAAGGGTTGGGAGCCGCAATGGGCCTCGCCCGAACCGCGCAAGGAATACGACGTGATCATCGTCGGCGGCGGCGGACACGGCCTCGGCGCTGCCTATTACCTTGCCAAGGAGCACGGCATCACCAATGTCGCCGTGATCGAGAAGGGCTGGCTCGGCGGCGGCAATACCGGCCGCAACACGACCATCATCCGCTCGAATTATCTCTATGACGAGAGCATGGACATCTACGAGCACTCGCTGAAGCTCTGGGAAGGCCTCAGCCAGGACCTCAACTACAATGTCATGTACTCGCCGCGCGGCGTGATGATGCTGTCGCACAATGTGCACGACAAGCAGTCCTTCCAGCGCCACGTCCATGCCAACCGCCTGCACGGCATCGACAACGAATGGCTGACGCCGCAGCAGGCCAAGGACTATTGCCCGCCGCTCGACATCTCGGCTTCCGCCCGCTACCCGATCAACGGCGCGGCCCTGCAGCGCCGCGGCGGCACGGCGCGCCATGACGCCGTCGCCTGGGGCTATGCCCGCGCCGCTTCCGATCGCGGCGTGCACATCATCCAGAACTGCGAGGTCAAGGGCATCCGCCGCGGGCCGGACGGCGCGGTGACGGGCGTCGAAACCTCCAAGGGTTTCATCGGCGCCAGGAAGATCGCCGTTTCGGCCTCCGGCCACAACTCGGTCATCATGGCGATGGCCGACGTCAAGCTGCCGCTGCACTCGGTGCCGCTGCAGGCGCTCGTCTCCGAGCCGATGAAGCCGATCTTCCCGTGCGTGGTCATGTCCAACTCGGTGCATGCCTATATCTCGCAGTCGGACAAGGGCGAACTCGTCATCGGCGCGGGCACGGACCAGTACAATTCCTACTCCCAGACCGGGGGCCTGCAGATCATCACGCATACGCTCGACGCGATCTGCGAGCTCTTCCCGATGTTCCGCCGCGTCAAGATGATGCGCCAGTGGGGCGGCATCACCGACAACACGCCGGACCGCTCAGCGATCCAGGGCGTGACGCCGGTTCCGAACCTCTTCGTCAACTGCGGCTGGGGCACCGGCGGCTTCAAGGCGACGCCCGGCTCGGCCCATCTCTTCGCCCACCTCATCGCGAAGGGCGAGCCGCACAAGCTGGCGTCCGGCCTGACGCTCGACCGCTTCCGCACCGGCCGCCTCATCGACGAGGCCGCGGCCGCGGCCGTGGCACACTGATTTCATTTCACCCGCGCGTCCGGCGGCCGAAGGCCGGCCGGCGCGGGACAGGAGAAACCCGATGCTTCTCATCTACTGCCCCTATTGCGAGGAAGAGCGCTCCGAGCTCGAATTCCGCCACGGCGGCGATGCGCATATCGCCCGCCCGACCAACATCGCCGATATCAGCGATGCGGAATTCGAGGATTACTTCTTCCTGCGCGACAACCCGAAGGGCCTTATCTTCGAGCGCTGGCGCCATATCCATGGCTGCGGGCGCTTCTTCAACGCGGCGCGCGATACGGTGAGCGACAAGTTCTACCTGAGCTACAAGGTCGGCGAGCCGAAGCCACACATCCCGGGGGTCTCGCCCGCCACCGAAAAGACCGTCGAAACCTATGAAGCCGTGGAAGGAATCGCGAAATGAGCGGCGCCAATCGCATTGCCGGTCAGGGCCGCCTGACGCCCGCCAGGACGGCGCGTTTCACCTTCGACGGGAAGACGTTCGATGCGCTGGAAGGCGATACCGTCGCCTCGGCGCTCATCGCCAACGGCGTGCACCTCGTCGGCCGCTCGTTCAAGTACCACCGCCCGCGCGGTATTCTCTCGGCAGGGCCGGAAGAGCCGAATGCGCTTGTCGACGTCTCGCGGGACGCCGCCCGCCGCCAGCCGAACGTGCGCGCGCCGGTGCAGGAAGTCTTCGACGGCATGAAGGTGGAATCGCAGAACCGCTTCCCCTCGCTCGCCTTCGATATCGGCGGCATCAACAACCTCCTGTCGCCGTTCTTCGCGGCCGGCTTCTACTACAAGACCTTCATGTGGCCGAAGGCGGCCTGGGAGAAGCTCTACGAGCCCTTCATCCGCCGTGCCGCGGGCCTCGGTGTCGCGCCGACGGAAGAGGACCCGGACCACTATGCCAGCCGCTATGCCTATTGCGACGTGCTGGTCGCCGGCGCCGGCGTCGCCGGCCTTTCGGCGGCGCTTGCCGCCGCCGAAGCGGGCGCCCGCGTCATCCTCGTCGACGAGCAGCCGGAAGCCGGCGGTGCGCTGCACTACGACCTGTCCGTGAAGATCGACGGCCAGAACGGCTACGACTGGGCGCAGGCCACAGTGGCGAAGCTGAAGGCGATGGAGAACGTGACCGTCCTCACCCGCACGACGGCCTTCGGTTACTACAACCACAATTTCGTCGGCCTCGTGGAACGCGTCACCGACCACCTTGCCAAGCCCGACAGGAAGCTGCCGCGCGAGCGGCTTTGGCAGGTCCGCGCCAAGCGCGTCATCCTTGCCACCGGCTCCATCGAGCGGCACATGGTGTTCGCCAACAACGACCGGCCGGGCATCATGCTCGCCTCGGCGGCGCGCACCTATCTCAACCATTTCGGCGTTGCCGTCGGCCGCAAGGTCGGCGTCTATACGGCGAACGATTCGGCCTACGAGGCCGCCTTCGACCTGAAGCGGGCGGGCGTCACCGTCGCCGCCATCGTCGACAACCGCGAAAAGCCCGGCGAGGGCGTGCTTGCCGAAGCCCGCAAGCTCGGCATCGAGGTGCTCGCCGGCCATTCGGTCGTCGACACCAAGGGCAAGCTCCGCGTCTCCTCCATGTCGGTCGCGCGCAACGGCGGCGGCTCCGTCCGTTCCATCCCGGTCGATGCGCTGCTGATGTCCGCCGGCTGGACGCCCTCCGTCCACCTCTTCTCGCAGTCGCGCGGCAAGGTCGCCTATGACGTCGCCACCGGCCGCTTCCTGCCGGGAACCTATGCGCAGGACTGCCTTTCGGTCGGCTCGTGCAACGGCACGGACGGCCTGCAGGCGACCATCGAGGAGGGGCTTGCCGCGGGCGAGCTGATGGCCCGCGCCACCGGCCACGAGGGCGGCGGCAAGGTCGAACTTTCCGGCGAGAACGCCTTTGAATGGACCGGCGGCATGGCAGGCAGCGGCGAGGGGGCCGGTGTCGATACGACCGTCAAGGCTTTCGTCGACTTCCAGAACGACGTCTGCGCCAAGGACATCCGCCTTGCCGTGCGCGAGGGCATGCACTCCATCGAGCACATCAAGCGCTTCACCACCAACGGCATGGCGACCGACCAGGGCAAGCTCTCCAACATCCACGGCCTTGCCATCGCCTCCGAAGTGCTGAACCGCGAGATTCCGAAGATCGGCCTCACCACCTTCCGCGCGCCCTATACGCCCGTCACATTCGGCGCGCTGATCAGCCATTCGCGCGGCGACCTGTTCGATCCGGCCCGCAAGACGCCGATGCATGCCTGGGAGGAGGCGCACGGCGCCGTCTTCGAGGATGTCGGCAACTGGAAGCGCGCCTGGTACTATCCGCGCTCGGGCGAGACCATGCACGACGCGGTCAACCGCGAGTGCCGCACGGTGCGCGAGGCCGCCGGCGTCTTCGACGCCTCGACGCTCGGCAAGATCGAGGTCGTCGGCCCGGATGCGGCCGAGTTCATGAACCTCATGTACACCAATGGCTGGGACACGCTGAAGCCCGGCCGCTGCCGCTACGGCATCATGCTGCGCGAGGACGGCTTCATCTACGACGACGGCGTCGTCGGCCGCCTTTCGGAGGACCGCTTCCACGTCACCACGACGACGGGCGGCGCGCCGCGCGTCATGCACCACATGGAAGACTATCTCCAGACGGAGTTCCCGCATCTCAAGGTCTGGCTGACGTCGACCACAGAACAGTGGGCGGTCATCGCCGTGCAGGGTCCGAAGGCGCGCGAGATCCTCGAGCCGCTCGTCGAGGGCATCGACATGTCGAACGAGGCCTTCCCCCACATGAGCGTGCGCGAGGGCACGTTCTGCGGCGTGCCGACCCGGCTCTTCCGCATGTCCTTCACCGGGGAAGCCGGCTACGAAGTCAACGTGCCGGCCGACTACGGCGAGGCCGTCTGGGAGGCCATCTGGGCCCGCGCCGAACCGCTCGGCGCCTGCGCCTACGGCACGGAGACGATGCACGTCCTTCGCGCCGAGAAGGGCTACATCATCGTAGGCCAGGATACGGACGGCACGGTCACGCCGCATGACGCCAGCCTGAGCTGGGCCGTCTCCAAAAAGAAGACGGACTTCGTCGGCATTCGCGGCCTCAAGCGGCCGGACCTCGTGAAGGAGGGCCGCAAGCAGCTCGTCGGCCTCCTGACGAAGGACCCGAAGGTGGTTCTGGAGGAGGGCGCGCAGATCGTCGCCGATCCGAACGAGCCGAAGCCGATGACGATGCTCGGCCATGTGACCTCGTCCTACTGGTCGGAAAACTGCGGCCGGTCGATCGCCATGGCGCTCGTCGCCGGCGGCCAGGCCCGCATGGGTCAGACGCTCTACGTGCCGATGCCGGATCGCACCATCGCGGTCGAGGTCAGCGACATGGTCTTTGTCGACAAGGAAGGAGGACGCCTCAATGGCTGATCACGCTCTCCGCAAGGCGCCGCTGGCCGGCCGCCATGGCGGCTCCGCCGGCGCGCGCGTCACGCCCGCCGCCCCCGCAACCCGCCTCTCGCTGCGCGCCGGCGCCGATGCGCTCGGCGCGCTCTCGGCCGCCTTCGGCCTGACGCTGCCGACGCGGCCGAAGACCTCGGCATCGGCGAACGGCCGCCACGCGCTCTGGCTCGGCCCGGACGAATGGCTGCTGATCGACGAGAACGAGGCGGACCTGATGGCGCTTGCCGCAAGCTCGGGCGTCTTGCATTCGGCCGTGGACGTCTCCCACCGCAACACGGCGATCCTCGTTTCCGGCCCGCACGCGGCCGGAGCCATCGCCAGCGCCTGCCCGCTCGATCTCGGCAACGCGATCTTCCCGGTGGGCGCCGCGGCGCGCACGGTGCTCGGCAAGATCGAGGTGGTGATCTTCCGCTCGGGCGAGGAGGACTATCGCGTCGAGTGCTGGCGCTCGTTCGCACCCTACGCCTTCGGCCTTCTGTCGGAAGGCGCGGAAGACGCGGG
>CBIMFD010000172.1:0-7429 GCA_966243085.1 uncultured Shinella sp. | reverse complement strand
GGCCTTCGGTCAGCTCCGGCGCCGGCCGCGTTCGCGGGCGGGAGCGGTGCCGCCCTCGTTGGCGGTCTTGTTGCGCAGCGGGCCGATCGTTTCGATAATGGCTTCCAGTGTCGGGCGCTCGCGCACCTCGTGGGCATCGAGCGCGACGCGCATGGCGGCGAGATGCTCGCAGGACGTGCCGCAGCAGCCGCCGATGATACGCGCGCCGGCATCGCGGGCGAGGCGGGCATAGTCGGCCATCAGCGGCGGCGTGCCGGAATAGTAGATCTCGGCGCCGCGATATTCCGGGATGCCGCAATTGCCCTTTACCACCACCGTGGCGGACGGATCGGCGCCCGTCATGTCGAGGAGCGAGGAGAGGATGTCGGAGGCGCCGACGCCGCAATTAGCGCCGACGGCGAGCGGCCCAGTGCCGATGTCGCCGGCAACGCCGTGGATATCCTTCGGGTGCAGGCCCATCATGGTCTTGCCGGCCGTGTCGAACGAGCCGGTATAGACGAAAGGCAGGCCGACCCTGGTGGCGGCTTCCGCCGCCGCGCGGATTTCTTCCGGCGAGGACATGGTCTCGATCCATGCGACGTCCGCACCGCCGGCCTTGAGGCCCTCGATCTGCTCGGCGAAGGCGGCGACGGCATCGTCATGGGTGAGGGCGCCGAGCGGCTCGAACAGCTCGCCCGTCGGGCCGACGGAGCCGGCGACGATGATCTTGCGCGGCGCCTTGTCGGCGACGGCGCGGGCGATCTCGGTGGCCTTCTTGTTGAGCGCGAAGACGCGGTCCTCCGCATGGTGCAGTTTCAGGCGATGGCGCGTGCCGCCGAACGTGTTGGTGAGGATGATGTCCGCGCCCGCATCGATGAAGTCCTGGTGCAGCTTCGTGATGTTTTCCGGTTTGGCCTCGTTCCACAGCTCCGGCGCCTCGCCGGCCTCAAGGCCCATCGCGAAGAGCGAGGTCCCGGTCGCGCCGTCGGCAAGCAGGAAGGGCTTTTCGGCAAGAAGCTCGGCAAGCGGGTTCGTGGCGGTCATCGGCATATCCTTCTGTTTGTCGCATCATATAAAGATTTCTTTATGTGATTGCAACGCCCGTTTGCCTCTCGGGCAAGCCTGAGCATGACGGGGAGAAAGACGGTGCACCAGAGACAGGGGACTGGGACCCGAAAAAGAGAGGGCGCCGTGATGGCGCCCTCTGCCGCGTGCTTCAGGCGGCGCGCGCCTCGTCTTCTGCCTGCGTCACCATTGCGGCGATGATGGCGCTGAGGCTGACGGCGCCGAGCGGCTTGCCGGCCTCGTCGACGACATGGGCGAGCGTCTGGTTGGCGGCGGTCATGGCGCGGGCGGCGTTTTCCAGCACGGTGCCCTTGACGATCGGCATGCCTTCCGGATTGCCGGAGAGCGGCGCCATGATCGTCTCGACATTGACGACGCGGCCGCGGTTCACTTCCTTGACGAAGGCGGTGATGTAGTCGTCGGCCGGGTTGAGCACGATCTCCTGACCGGTGCCCTGCTGGACGACCATGCCGTCACGCAGGATCGCGATCTTGTCGCCGAGGCGCAGCGCCTCGTCGAGGTCGTGGGTGATGAAGACGACCGTTTTCTTCAGTTCCTTCTGCAGTTCCAGCAGAACGGTCTGCATGTCGACGCGAATCAGCGGGTCGAGCGCCGAATAGGCTTCGTCCATCAGCAGGATGTCGGCGTCGTTGGTGAGCGCGCGGGCAAGGCCGACGCGCTGCTGCATGCCGCCCGAAAGCTGGTTCGGATAGTGGTTCTCGAAGCCGGCAAGGCCGACGCGGGCGATCCATTCCGTCGCGCGCTTTTGGCGTTCCGAGGCGGAAACGCCCTGGATCTCCAGACCATAGACGGTGTTTTCCAGCACCGTTCGATGCGGCAGCAGCGCGAATTTCTGGAACACCATCGCCGTCTTGTGGCGGCGGAATTCCCTAAGATCCTTCTCGTTCATCCGACAGACGTCGACACCGTCGTAGAGCACTTCGCCGGCGGTCGGGTCGATCAGCCGATTGATGTGGCGGATGAGGGTCGACTTGCCCGAGCCCGACAGGCCCATCACCACCATGATGCCGCCGGCCGGCATGGAGATGTTGATGTCGCGAAGCCCCAGCACATGGCCATATTTCTGGTTCAGTTCGGCCTTGCCCATCCCGTCCCTGACCGCATCGACGTAATCGCCGCCGCGGGGCCCGAAGATCTTGTAGAGATTGCGGACTTCGATTGCATGACTGACCATGAATTACCCTCCGATCGTTTTTCCGGCATGCGCCAGGCTATTCTTGTTGTGGTTCCCGGCTTCCCTCATCGCACGATCGGCCGGCCTGCACTGTGCTGTTAGCGACCTCTTCGGTTTCCGGATGAACGTCACAGGGCGGCCCTGACCTTTCCGGCCACCTCGGGCGAGACCCATCCGGTCCATATGTCCGGATAGTTTTTCAGGAAATGTCTTGCGGTATCCTCGTTGGTGCCCCGGTTCTCGCCCATCCAGGCGAGCAGCTTGCCGACCGTGCCGTTGTCCCACTGGCGCGTCTTCATATAGTCCATGGCAATGGCCGCCTTTTTGGTAAAGGCCTTGGTCACGACGGTGTAGACGTCCGAGGTCGGGTAGGAGTTGACCTTCGGGGCCGGGCAGTCCGGCACGGCGGTGCAGGCGTCCCATTCGGCCTTGTCGTGCCCGACGCCGAAGGACAGGAGCACCATCTCGTATTTGCCGAGGATGGCGGTCGGCGCCCAGTAGTAGCCGAGCCAGCCCTCTTTTTTCTCGAAGGCTTCGGCAATGGAGGCATCGAGGCCGGCCGCAGACCCCGTATCGACCAGCACGAAACCGTCGTCGCCGGCCTTCAGCGCCCGGAAGAGGTTGGCGGTCGAGACTTGGCAACTCCAGCCCGGCGGGCAGTTGTGTATGGCGCCCTTGGACGGGTCCTGCGGGGCGGGAAAGAGTTCCGGATGCTTCAGCGCATCCTGCACCGTCCGGATGTCGGAATGCTCGTCGGCGAGGAATTTCGGGATCCACCAGCCTTCGACGCCGCCGTCCGAAAGAAGGGGCGCAAGCTGGAGAAGGCGGCCCTCGGCAATGGCCGCATCGAGGGGCCTGCGCACGGAATTCACCCACAGTTCCGGGGCGACGTCCGGTTCGCCCTTTTCGTTCATGGAGGTGAAGGTCGGCATGGTGTCGCCGGCCACGAGCGTGACGGTGCAGCCGTAGCCCTTTTCCAGGATGAACTTGTCGACATGCGCGGCGATGCCGGCCGAGGCCCAGTTCATTTCGGCGATCGAGACCTTGCCGCATTCGGCCGCCCCGGCGGACCCGGCAAAACCACTGAGGCCGGCGGCGAGGAGAAGGCAGGCGAGGCGCTTGTGCATAAGGCTAAGACCTCCCAGTCTTGAGGCGTCGCGATCGACCTGGAAGGCAGCGCGGGCCCCGCGTTATCCCGTCTGCCCGAACGTTTTGCGACAACCGCGGGATATCGAGGCCGGACGAGGCGAGCCAATCCCCTGCTATCGTGACGCCGAGCCCCCTGTCTTGTTTCGCCGGCAACCCTGCCGCCGGCGACCTGTCCTCGTGCGTCGACAGACAGCCTAAGGGTTTCCGTTGGGAAATCAACCTCCTGCGCGAGGCTGCGCCTTGCGCAGGCGCCGGGGCGGCCAAAAGCTTTTCCGTATTCTTTCAAAAAGAAGCGCGATTCATCTTTGCTTAAGCTCCCGATAACGGTCCGGTAACGATGTGCCGTTATTGGTTTTGTCACGGCGGGGGACACCGCCGCCCGCTCCGGATAAGGTATTGCGTTCCGGGGCGCCTCAGCGTCCGATGCGTTTTGTCGGAAGCCGCCATGCGTATTTTGGCAAGCCGTGCATCGCCGATAGGGATGCACGGCTTTCGCCGTTTCAGGAGAATAAAAAACGCCGCCTCCCGGAGAGAGACGGCGCCGTATGCGAGCGGACCTGACGTCGCGCTCGAAGGATCAGCCGATGCTGCGCGTGCGGATGAAGCCGAGCGGGCCGAGCGGCGCGTCCATGACGAGGTTGCGCACGCGGGACTGGCTCTTGGGGGCTTCGCCGTTCCAGGCGATCTGAACGAAATTCGGCTTGCTGAAGATGTACAGCATGATCTTGGTCCTTGAAACCCGAAGCCACTTGCCTCGGCTGGCGATGGAATGGATATAGGCTTGCCCGCGGCGAAAATCATGGTCGTTCACGGCGCGCGATGTCGCAAACCGGATATCACGTCAGCCATGTTTCTTCCGCATGGCGACCTGTTGCCGAAATGCCTCTGCGGGCGGCCGGAAATTGCGGCAGGATTGCGGTAGATCAGGGCTTTTCGGCGGCAGGCGGGAGTGCTAGGAGGGCGACATGACCAGAACCATCATGCTCCAGGGCACCGGCTCGGATGTCGGAAAAACGGTATTGGTGGCCGGGCTCTGCCGCATCGCCGCCAATCGCGGGCTGAAGGTGCGTCCCTTCAAGCCGCAGAACATGTCGAACAATGCCGCCGTCTCCGCCGACGGCGGCGAGATCGGCCGGGCGCAATGGCTGCAGTCGCTCGCCGCCCGCGTGCCGTCCTCCGTGCACATGAATCCCGTGCTCCTGAAGCCGCAATCGGACGTCGGCAGCCAGATCGTCGTGCAGGGCAGGGTGTTCGGGCAGGCGAAGGGGCGGGACTACCAGGCGCTGAAGCCGAAGCTGATGGGCGCCGTCATGGAAAGCTTCGAGACGGTCTCCTCCGGCGCCGACCTCGTCGTGGTCGAGGGCGCGGGATCGCCGGCGGAAATCAACCTTCGGGCCGGCGATATCGCGAACATGGGCTTTGCGACCCGCGCGGGCGTGCCGGTCGTGCTCGTCGGCGACATCGATCGCGGCGGCGTCATCGCCTCGCTCGTCGGCACCCATGCCATCCTGCCGGAAGAGGACCGGCGCATGGTGACGGGCTATCTCATCAACAAGTTCCGCGGCGACGTGAGCCTTTTCGACAGCGGCGTTGCCGCGATCGGCGGCTTCACCGGCTGGCCCTGCTTCGGCGTCGTGCCGTGGCTGAAGGAGGCCGCGCGCCTGCCGGCGGAGGATTCCGTCGTGCTGGAGCGGCTCGCCAAGGGCGGCGAGGGGGCCTTGAAGGTCGCCGTGCCCGTCCTGTCGCGCATCGCCAATTTCGACGACCTAGATCCGCTGAAGGCCGAGCCGCAGGTAGACCTCGTCTTCGTGCGGCCGGGCGAACCCATTCCGGCCGATGCCGGCCTCCTCGTGCTGCCCGGGTCGAAATCGACGATCTCCGACCTTCAGGACCTGCGCGCGGCCGGCTGGGACAAGGATATCGCCCAGCACATGCGCCGGGGCGGCCGCGTCATCGGCATCTGCGGCGGCTATCAGATGCTCGGCCGCCGCGTCACCGACCCGCTCGGCATCGAGGGCAGCGAGCGGGAGGTGACGGGACTCGGCCTTCTCGACATCGAGACGGAAATGGCGCCGGAAAAGACCGTGCGCAACAGCACGGCCCGGTCCCTGCAATACGACGTGCCGCTCGAGGGCTACGAGATCCATCTCGGCCGCACGACGGGGCCGGATACGCAGCGCCCCTCCGTCAGCATCGACGGGCGGGCGGACGGCGCGGTCTCGCCGGACGGGCGCGTCATGGGCACCTATCTCCACGGGCTCCTTGCGAGCGATGCCTACCGCGCGAAACTGCTTGCCGATTTCGGCATCCTGGGCGGAGGCTTCGATTACCGCGCAAGCGTCGATGCCGCGCTCGACGGCGTTGCAGCGGAACTGGAGGCTGTTCTCGACCGCCGCTGGCTCGACGGCCTGTTGGGCGCGGCTGATTAAATCCCGCCTCCCAAACGTACAGCCATCGGGCTCCCTCGCCCCGTTCTGCGCACCAAAGTTGCGCCAGAATTGGGTGCGAGGAGTGGCCTGGAACCGCCCGGCATGCCGGGCCGTTGATGCTGCGCGCGATCCGAAAGGGTGAATATATGGGTTCTGGACCTCTCGCACGATCCGTTCTGGCCGGTCTCGTCGGGCTGTCGCTCGCCGGCCTTCCCGCCGTCGCCTTCGCCCAGACGGGCAAGGAAGCGTCAAGTGCGGGAAAACGGTGGGAAGAGGAATTCTCCCTCTGGCAGAAGGCCTCCTCCGGCAGCGATATCGCGCAGTACGAGGGCTATCTGAAGCAATATCCGAACGGCACCTTCGCCTCCATGGCGCGCCTGCGCATCGCCGAACTCCAGGCTGCCGCCAAGGCAAAGCCGGCGGAGGAAGCCGGCACGAAGGCGACGGCTGAGGCGGAAAAGCCCAGGGCGGATGAAGCGGCCGCTGCCGAAAAGGCGAAGGCCGAGGCCGAAGCGAAGAAGGCCGAGGAGGCCGCCGCCCGCAAGCTGGCTGAGGAAAAGGCCGCGGCCGAAGAGAAGGCGAAGGCGGAAGCCGCGCGCCTGAAGGCCGAAGCCGACGCGAAGAAGGCGGAAGAGGAAGCAGCCGCCCGCAAGCTCGCCGAGGAGAAGGCGAAAGCCAAGGCTGCAGCGGCGGAAAAGGCCCGCGCCGAAGAGGAGGCCCGCCTCAAGGCGGAAGCGGAGGCTGCCGCCGGCAAGGCGAAGGCGGAGGAAGCCGCCCGCAAGAAGGCCGAGGAGGCTGCCGCCGCCGAGAAGGCGCGCGCCGAACGGGAAGCCGAGGCCCGCCGCGCGGCGGAGGTAAAGCGCGTGGAAGCGGAAAAGGCCGCGGCGGCCGAGAAGGCGCGGATCGAGCAGGAAGCCGCCGCCGCCCGCAAGCTCGCCGAGGAAAAGGCGGCGGAGGTGGAGCGGCTGAAGGCCGAGGCGGCCAAGGCTGCCGCCGAAGCCGAGGCCAAGGCCGCGGAAGCCGTGCGCCTCACCCGGGAGGCGGAAAAGCGCGCCAAGGAGGCCGGCGCGGCCCGCACGACCGAGGATGCCGACAAGACCGATACGGCAAAGCGCGAGGAAGAGGCCTTCCAGAAAGCGGTGGTCGCCGGGACGGCGGAAGCCTTCCGCAGCTATCTCGGCACCTATCCGAACGGGCGTTTTGCCGCCGACGCGCGCGAGCGCCTTTCGGCTCTTGCCGATACGCGGCAGAAGGCCGAGCCGAAGCGCGAGAGCGGGACGACGAAGCTCGACAGCGAGCGCCGCGAGCCCGTGATCGATCCGCGCGAAACCTATCTCGGCCGCGGCGGACGGGCGCAGGCGCAGCGCTGGCTGAGTCTTCTCGGCTTCAATACCTACGGGGCCGACGGCGTCTTCGGTCCGCGCACCCGCGCGGCGATCGCCGCCTGGCAGGGCGCCTCCGGCTACCGTTCCGACGGTTACCTTACGCGCCAGCAATACAGGGCGCTGCAGAGGACCGCGGACTATGCCGCAGCCCGCCAGCGCCGCTACCAGCGCGACTACGACGTGCTGGAAGGCCCCGTCGACGGCTATTACGACGGCCCCTACTACCG
>CBIMFD010000171.1:0-7436 GCA_966243085.1 uncultured Shinella sp. | reverse complement strand
TCGACTGCCTCACCTGCGCGGCGAACGGCGACTGCGAGCTGCAGGACATGGCCGGGGCCGTCGGCCTTCGCGACGTGCGCTACGGCTATGATGGCGAAAACCACGTCAAGCCGCGCAACAACGGCGAGATCAACGCCCGCTGGACGCCGAAGGACGAATCGAACCCCTATTTCACCTACGATCCCTCCAAGTGCATCGTCTGCTCGCGCTGCGTCCGGGCCTGCGAGGAGGTGCAGGGCACATTCGCGCTCACCATCGAGGGCCGCGGCTTCGACAGTTTCGTCTCGGCCGGCATGCACGAGAATTTCCTCGAATCCGAATGCGTCTCCTGCGGCGCCTGCGTGCAGGCCTGCCCGACGGCGACGCTGACGGAGAAGTCGGTCATCGAGATCGGCCAGCCGGAGCATTCCGTCATCACGACCTGCGCCTATTGCGGCGTCGGCTGCAACTTCAAGGCGGAAATGCGCGGCGAGGAACTGGTGCGCATGGTACCGTGGAAGGACGGCAAGGCCAACCATGGCCATTCCTGCGTCAAGGGCCGCTTCGCCTACGGCTACTCGACCCATCGCGAACGCATCCTCAACCCGATGATCCGCGAGAAGACCTCCGACCCGTGGCGGGAAGTCACCTGGGAAGAGGCCTATGCGCATGTCGTGTCCGAATTCCGCCGCATACAGTACCAGTACGGCCGTGATTCGATCGGTGCCCTCACCTCCTCGCGCTGCACGAACGAAGAGACCTATATCGTGCAGAAGCTGGTCCGCGCCGGCTTCGGCAACAACAATGTCGATACCTGCGCACGCGTCTGCCACTCGCCGACCGGCTACGGCCTCGGCCAGACCTTCGGCACCTCCGCCGGTACGCAGGATTTCGATTCCGTCGAGCACACCGACGTCATCATCGTCATCGGGGCCAATCCGAGCGATGCCCATCCCGTCTTCGCCTCACGCATGAAGAAGCGCCTGCGCGAGGGCGCCAAGCTCATCGTCATCGATCCGCGCCGCACGGAGCTCGTCTCCGCACCGCATGTGAAGGCCGCCTATCACCTGCCGCTGAAACCCGGCACGAACGTCGCCATCCTCACCGCGCTCGCCCATGTCATCGTCACCGAGGGGCTTTGCGACGAGGCGTTCATCCGGGAGCGTTGCGACTGGTCGGAATTCGAGGACTGGGCCGCCTTCGTCGCCGAACCGCGCCACAGCCCGGAAGAGACCGAGGCCTTCACCGGCGTGCCGGCCGAGGCGCTGCGCGGCGCCGCCCGGCTCTTCGCCACCGGCGGCAACGGCTCGATCTACTACGGCCTCGGCGTCACCGAGCACAGCCAGGGCTCGACCGCCGTCATCGCCATCGCCAACCTCGCCATGGTCACCGGCAATATCGGCCGGGCGGGCGTCGGCGTGAACCCGCTGCGCGGCCAAAACAATGTGCAGGGCTCCTGCGACATGGGCTCCTTCCCGCACGAGCTGCCGGGCTATCGCCATATCTCCGACGACAGCACGCGCGATATCTACGAGAAGATGTGGGGCGTGACGCTCAATCCCGAGCCGGGCCTGCGCGTCAACAACATGCTGGACGCCGCCGTGGAAGGCTCGTTCAAGGCTCTCTACGTTCAGGGCGAGGACATCCTCCAGTCCGATCCGGACACGCGGCATGTCGCCGCCGGCCTCTCCTCCATGGAATGCGTCGTCGTGCAGGATCTCTTCCTCAACGAGACGGCGAACTACGCCCATGTCTTCCTGCCGGGCTCGACCTTCCTGGAAAAGGACGGCACCTTCACCAATGCCGAACGCCGCATCAATCGCGTCCGCCGCGTCATGACGCCGAGGAACGGTTATGCCGACTGGGAGGTCACGCAGGATCTCGCAAGGGCGATGGGCCTCGACTGGAATTACACCCATCCCTCCGAGATCATGGACGAGATCGCAGCCACCACGCCGAGCTTCGCCCTTGTTTCCTACGACTATCTCGACAAGGTCGGCTCCATCCAGTGGCCCTGCAACGAAGAGCATCCGGTCGGCTCGCCCATCATGCATGTCGACGGCTTCGTGCGCGGCAAGGGCAAGTTCATCCGCACGGAATATGTCGCGACCGACGAGAAGACCGGCCCGCGCTTCCCGCTGCTTCTGACCACCGGCCGCATCCTCAGCCAATACAATGTCGGCGCCCAGACGCGGCGCACCGGAAACGTCGCCTGGCATGCCGAGGACCGGCTGGAGATTCACCCGCACGATGCGGAAAACCGCGGCATCCGCGACGGCGACTGGGTGCGCCTTGCCAGCCGCGCCGGCGAGACGACGCTGCGCGCGCTCGTCACCGACCGCGTGGCGCCGGGCGTCGTCTACACGACCTTCCACCATCCGAATACGCAGGCGAACGTCATCACCACCGATTTCGCCGACTGGGCGACCAGTTGCCCGGAATACAAGGTGACCGCCGTACAGATCTCGCCGTCGAACGGCCCGTCCGAATGGCAGGTCGAGTATGACGAGGTGGCACGCCGCTCTCGCCGCATCGCCGGCAAGATGGAGGCGGCGGAATAGGAACGACCGTGACGGGCTTTTCCACCACGATCAAGGTTGCCGAAATCGCCCGCCGCGGCGGGCGGATGGAGAGCGGGGAACGCTTCGTGCCGGAGGAGACGCCGGTCGCCTTTTCCTATGCCGGCTCCACCCATGCGGTGATGATGGCAACGCCCGCCGACCTCGAGGACTTCGCCACGGGCTTCAGTCTGACCGAGGGGATCATCACGGGTCCCGGCGAGATCGAGACCATCGAGATCGTCGCGGAAGACAAGGGAATCGACCTGCAGATCCGCCTTGTGGATGAACGCCACGACGCGCTCGTCGCCCGCCGCCGCAACATGGCGGGGCCGGTCGGCTGCGGCCTCTGCGGCATCGAATCGATCGAGCAGGCGGTGCGCGTCACGCCCTCCGTATCCTCCTCGGCGCTGACCTTGAGCGAAGACGAGATCGTCGAGGCGGTCCGCCTCCTGAACGGCGAGCAGCCGCTGCACAGGACGACCCGTGCCGTACACGGCGCCGGCTTCTACGTTCCCGGAAAGGGGCTCGTCGCCGTGCGCGAGGATGTCGGCCGGCACAATGCGCTCGACAAGCTGGTCGGCGCCGCGCGCCGTGCCGGCCATGACGGCGGCGCAGGCGCGGTGGTCGTGACGAGCCGCGTTTCGGTCGAGATGGTACAGAAGACGGCGATCGTCGGCAGTCCCTTCATCATCGCCATTTCCGCGCCGACGGCGCTCGCCATCCGCACGGCGGAGGAGGCCGGCATGACGCTGATCGCGCTGGTCAGGGGCGACGAATTCGAGATTTTCACAGGTGCCGGGCGCATCGCCTCCGGCGCAAGGCGCAAGGTCGGCAGCGGTTAGGAGACAGGCATGTCGGAAGGTAGCAGACTGGTCAGGGAGGCGAACCAGATCGCCACGTTCTTCCATTCGCAGCCCAAGAACGGGGCAGCGAGCGGCGTGGCGACCCATATCAACAAGTTCTGGGAACCGCGCATGCGCCGGCAGCTTTTCGAGATCGTCGACAACCACGGCGGCGCAGGACTCGACAGCCTCGTCATGGAGGCGGTGCCCATGATCCGCCGTCCGCCGCCGCCGGAAGTGCCGCCTGCCGCCCGCTGACGCCTCCCCCCCGAACATCTGCGGCCGGCATCGCTGCCGGCCGCCTTCATGCCGCGGTGGAAGCTCAGAACTCTTCCCAGCTTTCCGCTGCCGCCGCCGTGGAGCCGCGCGGCGTGCGCATGGTGCGCCCCACGGCATGAAGCTGCGAGACCGGGGCGGGCGTCTGCGGGCGTGCCGCTGGCGGCGCGCTGCCCGACAGGCGGAACCGGCGGATGAGGGCGTGGAGCGCATCGGCCTCACGCGCCATGGCGTGGCTTGCCGCCGTGCTTTCCTCCACCATCGCCGCGTTCCTCTGCGTCGCCTGGTCCATGGAGTTGACGGATTGGTTGATCTCGCGAAGCCCGGTCGACTGCTCGCGTGAAGCCTCGACGATCGCCGACACGTTGGTGTGGACTTCCTGCACCTGTTCGAGGATCTCCTGAAGGGCGTGCCCGGTCTCGTCGACCAGCGCCACCCCGCTCTTGACCTGCTCGCCCGACGTGGTGATGAGCGCCTTGATGTCCTTGGCCGCGCTTGCCGACCGCTGGGCAAGTTCGCGGACCTCTTGAGCCACGACAGCAAAGCCCTTGCCGGCTTCGCCCGCACGGGCCGCTTCCACACCGGCATTGAGCGCCAGCAGATTGGTCTGGAAGGCGATATCGTCGATGACGCCGATGATGTTGGAGATTTCGCGCGAGGACTGCTCGATCTGCCCCATCGCGTCGATCGCCTTCTTGACGACTGCGCCGGATTTTTCCGCGCCGGCGCGGGTCCTGGCGACCAGCGTGCCGGCTTCGTCGGCGCGCCGGCTCGAATCGGCGATCGTCGTGGTGATCTCGTCCAGCGCGGCGGCCGTCTCTTCGACAGAAGCCGCCTGCTGCTCGGTGCGCTTGGCGAGATCGTCGGCCGCCGAACGTATCTCCTGCGCGCCGGAGGCGATGGCATTGGCATTGGTCTCGACCGTGCGCATTGCTTCGTGAAGGCCCGCCACCGCCTCGTTGAAGTCCTTGCGCACGGTCTCCATCGATGGAACGAATGTCATGGCGAGGTTCTGTGTGAGGTCGCCCTCGGCCAGCGCCTTCAACGCGCCGCCGAGCGCATTGATCGCCGACATCCGCTCGGTGACGTCCGTGGCGAACTTGACCACCTTGTGGACCCGCCCGTTAAGGTCGCGGATGGGGTTATAGGCCGCCTGGATCCAGATCTCCCGCCCGTCCTTGCCGTAGCGCACGAATTCGCCGGAAGCGAAGTTGCCTTCCGCAAGGCTTTTCCAGAAATCCGCGTAGGCCTGCGTCTGCGCATAGGCGGGATCGCAGAACATGCGGTGATGCTTGCCGCGGATTTCCGAAATGTCGTAGCCGAGCGCGCCGCAGAAATTGGCATTGGCATCGAGGATCTCGCCGGTCGGGGTGAACTCGATCACGGCCTGGGAGCGGGAAATGGCGGTGAGCTTGTTGGCATCCTCCTCCGCCTGCATCCTCGCCTCGGTGATGTCGGTTGCGAACTTGACGATCTTGTAGGGCTTGCCGCCGCGAAAGACCGGATTGTAGGTCGCAAGAATCCAGATCTCCGCCCCGTCCTTGCGGATGCGCTTGTAGGTGCTGGAATCGTATTCGCCATTGGCGAGGCGAGCCCAGAACTGGCGGTAGTCGTCGCTCGCCACATGGGCGGCGTCGCAGAAGATGCGATGGTGCTTGCCCACGATCTCCTTCAGCTCGTAACCGAGCGCGCGACAGAAGTTCTCGTTGGCGGTGAGGATATTGCCGTTGAGATCGAACTGGATCACGGCCTGGGAGCGCCACAGCGCATCGACGATATGGCCCGCATCCATGGACCTGGCGAATGAAAGCATGACCTGTCCCTTTCTACGACGGCCACGCCTTCCTGGCGATTGCCCGCGCGGCGGCCATTGGGTTACGTTTTCCGCAGCCGGCTCGCCGCGTGGTTCCTCGTTGATGTCAGTCCCGACGGATGGCGTTTGCCATGTTGCCGGAATGGCAATTGCAATCAAAGATGGAATGGCAGGTTTAAAAATTGATAAAGGAATGATGACAAGATGTCGTCTTTGTCGTTGGCAATTAAGGACAAAAACGGGATAAGGAAGTTCACGTTGCGTCAGGCAGGATTTTTATCCCACACGCATTATAACGCAAAAGTTGCATTTCCGAATGAACAACAAAAAACCGCCGTGCGGCTGCACGGCGGTTCGTTCTGCCTAAGAACAGTGAAAGACGGGGGTCAGGCGGCCATGTCTTCCATGTCGCGCTCCTTGAACATGCGCGCGAGATTGAGGAAGCAGATCATGCCGTTCTCATGGGCGATGATGCCCTCGGCATAGGCCTTGTCGAACGAGGTCGTCACTTCCGGCACCGGCTGGATCTGCTCGCCGCGGATGGTGAGGATATCCGACACCCGATCGACGACGAGGCCGACGACCATATTGTGTACTTCGGCGACCACGATGGCGCTGCGCTCGTTGGCTTCCGTGCTCTTCATGCCGAGCTTGTGGGCAAGGTCGATGATCGGGATCACCGTGCCGCGCAGGTTCATCACGCCGATGACGTCCGGCGGCGAATGCGGGATCGGCGTGGACGGCGCCCAGCCGCGGATTTCGCGGATCGTGGTCGTCTTCACGCAGAACTCCTGATCATGCAGGCGGAATGCGATGATTTCGAGCGTATCGCCGGTAAAGCCGGGTGTTTTGATGGCGGTCATCGTGGGTCTTTCCAGTTGGTCTGCGTCGTGGGCCGATCCTATGCAGCCTCTGGTTAAAATCTTTCAAACGGCTGACCTTTTGTTGCGCGCGGTCCGCAAGACGCCAGCGAACCGGTAAACGGGAGACCCTTTCCTTGCAGCCCCTTACCCTTGCGCTCGACGGCAGGCGGGGCGATATAGGATCGTCGTCCCGGAGAGCGCCATGCCCACCCTGTTCCGATTCCTGTTCTTCTGCGCCGTGATCGCCGGCTCGGTCTACGGCACGATGGTGGCGCTGGTGACGTTCGTCGAGCCGACGACGCGCGAGGTGACGATCCGCATCCCCTCCGAACGGGTGAACCCGCAGCCATGAGGGATTCGTCGGCGCTCCAGGTGGAATCCTTCCTCGAGATGATGAGCGCCGAACGCGGCGCGGCGACGAACACCCTGCAATCCTACGAACGCGACCTGGAGGATGCCCGATCCTTCCTCAACGAGCGCAGCGTGCGCCTTGTCGATGCGGCGGCCGACGACCTGCGCGCTTATCTCGGCCATCTGGCGCGGCAGGGCTTTGCCGCCTCTTCGCAGGCACGGCGGCTTTCGGCCCTCCGGCAATTCTTCAAGTTCCTCTACGGCGAGGGCCTTCGCGGCGATGACCCGACCGGCATTCTCGACGCGCCGAAGAAGGGCCGAGCCCTGCCGAAGACCCTCAGCATCGACGACGTCACGCGCCTCATCGCCCGGGCCGAGGCGGAGGCGAGCGAACCCGGCGGCACCCTTCTCAAGCGTCGCATGCATCTCCTCGTCGAGCTTCTCTACGCGACGGGCATGCGCGTCAGCGAACTCGTCTCGCTGCCGGCGAGCGTGCTGGCGCAGACCGGGCGCTTCCTCGTCGTCAAGGGCAAGGGCAACAAGGAGCGGCTGGTGCCTCTCTCGCGCGCCGCCGTCACCGCCATGGAGGCCTACAGGACGGCGCTTGCGGCGGAAACCGATAAGGATCCGTCGGCCGGCGACTTCCTCTTTGCGGCGGCAAGCAAGGAGGGCCATCTGCCGCGCCAGGTCTTCGCGCGCGACCTCAAGGCGCTTGCGGGACGGGCCGGCATCCGGGCCGCGACGCTCTCCC
>CBIMFD010000170.1:0-7482 GCA_966243085.1 uncultured Shinella sp. | reverse complement strand
GGTGCCGTTTGATCGTTCCTCGCGCAGGCCGTTTCCGGCCGCAGCGGTGGAAACCGGCTATGTCTTAGCGGAAGGAACGGGATGCGATGTCGCGGATGTCGTAACGGGTCAGGCCGATGTCCGAGAGGGTGTGGTTCGACAGGTTGCCGAGTTCGTTCAGGGTGCGGCGGTAGGAAATCCAGTTCTTTGCAATGCGGATCGGGTTCATGGTTCTGCTTCCTCGAAGGTGTTGACCGGAAGGTCTGTCCCACCGGCTGATGGCGCTTATATACGCGCAGGCTCTGTCAATGTGCAGTGCAAAGAAAATGCACCTGCTATGCATTTGTGCAATAAGCCGCGCAGGAAAGCGGCAGGTGCCGTTCGGAAAGGCGGTATCGGAGAAAATGCCTTCATTTCAGTCAGATACCTGAAAACCAGCCTGAAGGATGAGGTGTCGCAAATGCTCGCCTGCGACATTGTGCGGCGCAAAAAGACCGCAAACGAAAACGCCCTCCGGTTTGCACCGGAGGGCGTTTGAAAAGGATCCCGGGGGACCGTTCGGCTTACAGCGCAGCCTTGCGGGCGATGAACGGGATGTCGCTGCGGCCGATGCCGAGGTCGCGCAGTTCGCGGTCCGTCATGCGGCCGAGTTCGTTGACGGTCTGACGGTACTTGCGCCAGTTGTTGAAAGAGCGTGCCAGGTTCATGTCTATACCCCTTTCTTGGGCTTCGTTCCGGGCGGCCGCTCGTCCTTGGCGCCGCCCCAATCTGATAAGCCGAATATAGGGTTGCGCCGCAAAAAAGAACAGCGCTGGAATGGCACGGCACCTATGCGATTTACGCATGTCAAGTAAAAATTTCGGCGAAATTCTGGCGAAAAACCGTGCGCGAGGCCACAAAGGTAAACGCGCTATGCGCGGAGGCTTTAGGTGCGGCGCAAAACAAAGCCCGCCGGGGGAGGAGGTCCGGCGGGCTTTGCTGATGTCGATCGGCAGCCTGGGAGGAGGAGGGGCCGCCAATCCTGTCGGGGACGTTGGGAGGAGGAGATCGTCGCCCGACCGATGGCTTTGATATAGGCTCGCCCTGCCCACGCTTGAAGCGCCCGATCGGAATGGCACCCATGCGCGATGCGCATGGGGTGAAAGGCGCGCTCCAGGGGAATGCGCAAATCCTGATCTGGGGACGGTGATTTTAAGGGTGAAGCCGCCGGTTGCCGCGCATCGCCATGCGTCCGGCGCAAACAATAACGCCCGCCGGGGGAGGAGGTCCGGCGGGCGTCATTAAGGATGATTGGCAACTGGGAGGAGGAGGGTTGCCAATCGGATCGGAGAAGCGCTGGGAGGAGGAGTGCGCCGCTCCGAATTTCTGTCGAGCCCGTTTCGGGGGCATCGGGTCTTTCGGCATCATGCCGGGCGTTCGACCAGTCCGCCCTCCCGTCCTCTGTCGCCTTACGTTACGCGGCGCCTCGATTTCCGGGGCCGGATCATTCCCGATCCGATGAATGCACTATAGCTGCGATCGCCGGTTTTGTGCAGTGCAATATGGGAATGGATGATATGCGTCCTCTGCATGTCCAAACAGGATGACCTGTTCTGAAATCTATCAGGCATTTCTTTGTCCTTCGTTAATCCTGCGCGTGGCAGCGGCCGCCGTTTTCCGGGGCCGATTGCGAATTTCCGGCGAGCCTATATCGTTCCCGCAAGAGAGGCGGCGGGAAGGAACGGAAGCGCATGTACAGAGGCAGGCTGGAACGCGACCTCGAACGCTGGACGGCGGAGGGCTTGATCGACGCGCCGACGGCCGGCCGGCTGCTCCAGGAATACGATTCCCGCGAAAGCGCCTTCAGCGCCGGCCGCGTGCTGATGATGATCGCCGCGCTGCTGCTCTCCGCCGCGCTCCTCCTGCTCATCGCCGCGAACTGGGAGGCCATTCCGCGGCTTGCCCGGCTCGTCGGCATCCTCGGGCTGATCTGGGGCGCCTATCTTGCCGGCGGCCTCCTCATCCTGCGCGGGGCGGAGCGGCTGGCGGCGGCCTTCCTCGTGCTCGGCACGCTCGCCTTCGGCGGCGCCATCGCGCTCGTCGGGCAGATGTACCACCTCTCCGGCGATACCTTCCAGGCGATGCTCGTCTGGTTTGCCGGCGCGGTCGTTGCCGCCGCGCTCTTCCGCTCGGGTGCGGTGACGGCCATTGCGGGCTTCCTTGCCTTCGCCGTCTCGGGTGTGGACTGGATGCAGTCCTTCGATGCCGACACCACGGTCCTCTTCTGGCTGATGCCGCTGATGGCCGTGATCGTCATCCTGCTCGTGCGCTATACCGGCGCGGACCGTGTCCGGCATCTCGCCTATCTGCTGCTCGTCGCCTGGCTCGCCTTCCTCTACGGCGAGCACCAGACGCGGGAAATGGCGCTTGTCCTCACGGCGCTCGGCGGCGTCGTCTATCTAGCCGTCGCCATGCCGCGATCTCCGCTGTATGCAATCGCCCGCAGCGCCGGCGGGGCGCCTGCCTTCTATTCCTATCTCGTGCTGCTGCTCGGGCTTCTCGCCTTGCACGACGAATTCGGCGGCATGGCCGACCGGCTGGTCCTCGGCGTCGTTACGCTCGTCTCGGCCATTGCCGGCATCGCGCTTTCGGGCAGGGACAACGGCGCGGTGCGCTATCTCGGCTATGCTACCTTCGCCGTGGAGACGCTCTATCTCGCCTCCGAGACGATCGGCTCGATCATCGGCACGTCCGGCTTCTTCCTCGTGGCGGGGCTCGTCGTCGCGATGATCGCCTGGGCGGTGATCGCGCTGGAGCGGCGCATTTCCCGAAACGCGACCGGCGCGGAGGCCTGAGCCATGACGACGTTCCGTTCCTTCCGTATGCCGCCGCTCGTTGCCGCCATCCTCGTCGCCGCGCTGCAGACCGGCGTCATCGGCTATATGGTGGAAAGCCGCGCCTCGATCCTGCGCAGCGGTGCCGCCATCCGGCTGAAGACGCTGCCGGTCGATCCGCGTGACCTGCTGCGCGGGGACTACGTGACCCTTTCCTATCCGATCTCGACGATCCCGAAGGCGATCGTCACGGGAGAGCCGCCCGCCGCCGGCACGCGCCCGCGCCTTGCCGTGCGCCTCAAGCCCGATGCGGCCGGGTTCTGGACGGCCACGCAGGCGAGCTTCGCCGATCTGCCGGCCGAGGAGGGCAGCGTCGTCCTGCATTCGTTGCCCTTCGGTTACTATGCCGGCCCGGACGGCGGCCTGCCCGATACGCTTTTCGTCGAATACGGCATCGAGCGCTACTATGTGCCGGAGGGCGAGGGCAGGGCGCTGGAGAGCGCACGCAATGCCGAAGAGCTCGAGGTCGAGGCGCGCGTCGGGCGAAACGGCACCGCGCAGATCGCCCGGCTGATCCTCGACGGCAAACCCGTCTACGAGGAGCCGCTCTATTGACCGCAAAGGGCCGGGAAAACGGCGGTTTTGCCGCATTTTTCCTTTGATCCGCCGAAAACGGGTGATATAGAGACGCCGCGCTCGGAAGGCGCCATGGGAGCGGCCCTGCCGCCCGTGGCAACGCGGTTTCTGAGACGCGGGTATGGTGAAATTGGTAGACACGCCAGATTTAGGTTCTGGTGCCGCAAGGCGTGGGAGTTCAAGTCTCTCTACCCGCACCAGAGCCACCGAACGCGGAAATGGAGGTTTCCGCGGGGTGTGGAATATCGCATAGCGCCATTTTGCTTGCCAAAAGGCCATCGAATTCAGTAAAGCCAACGCCGGCAAATGGACCGGCGGGGTGCTCGCCATAACCGGAAGGCCGGTTTGAGCACCGCCAACTCGAAATGAAGGTTTGAACATGCAGGTTATCGAAACGCTCGCTGAAGGGCTGAAGCGCGAAATCAAGGTCGTCATCCCGGCCAAGGACATGGAAGCTCAGATGAACGAGCGTCTTGAGGACGTGAAGGGCCGTGTCCGCATCAACGGCTTCCGTCCGGGCAAGGTGCCCTTCGCGCATCTGAAGAAGATGTACGGCAAGTCCGTCATGGCCGAGCTCGTCAACGAGATCGTCCGCGATCGTCCGTCCGCGATTCTCTCCGAGCGCGGCGAGAAGTCCGCAACGCAGCCGGAAATCGCGATGACCGAGGACCAGGCCGAGGCGGAGAAGATCCTTGCCGGTGAAGCCGACTTCGAATTCACGCTGTCCTACGAAGTGATCCCCGCCATCGACCTCAAGGACAATTCCGGCATCGCCGTCACGCGCGAAGTTGTCGAGATCGATCCGAAGGAAATCGACGAGCAGATCCTCAAGATCGCCGAAAGCGCCCGTTCCTACGAGACGAAGAAGGGCAAGGCCGCCGACGGCGACCGCGTCACCATCGACTATCTCGGCAAGGTCGATGGCGTCGCCTTCGACGGCGGCAAGGACGAGGACGCAGAACTCGTTCTCGGCTCCAACCGCTTCATCCCGGGCTTCGAGGAACAGCTCGTCGGCCTGAAGGCCGGCGACGAGAAGGTCATCACCGTCACCTTCCCGGCCGATTACCCGGCCGAGAACCTTGCCGGCAAGGAAGCCACCTTCGACATCAACGTCAAGGACGTCGCCGCTCCCGCCGACATCGAGATCAACGACGACCTCGCTTCCAAGCTCGGCCTCGAATCGGCCGACAAGCTGCGCGAGATCGTCCGCGGCCAGATCGAAAGCCAGTACGGCTCGGTCACCCGCCAGAAGGTCAAGCGCCAGATCCTCGACCAGCTCGACGAGATGTATAAGTTCGACACGCCGGAACGCCTGGTCGATGCCGAATTTGAAAACATCTGGCGCCAGATCAACACGGACCTCGCACAGTCCGGCAAGACCTTCGCCGACGAGGACACGACGGAAGAAGCCGCTCGCGAGGAATACCGCAAGCTCGCCGAACGCCGCGTCCGCCTCGGCCTGGTTCTCTCGGAAATCGGCGAGAAGGCCGGCGTCCAGGTGACCGACGAGGAAATGCAGCAGTCGCTCTACCAGCAGCTCCGCCAGTTCCCGGGCCAGGAAAAGCAGATCCTCGAATACTTCCAAAAGACCCCGGGCGCCGCCGCTTCGCTGCGCGCTCCGATCTTCGAGGAGAAGGTCGTCGACCACCTGCTCGGCGAAATCAAGGTGACGGACAAGACCGTTTCCAAGGAAGAACTGATGGCGGACGACGAAGAGGGTTCCGAGAAGGAAACCGAGAAGGCCGCCCCGAAGAAGAAGGCCGCCGCCAAGGCCGAAGCTGCCGAAGGCGAGGAAGCCGCTCCGAAGAAGAAGGCCCCGGCCAAGAAGAAGGCCGCCGAAGGCGACGCCGAGTAATCGGAACTGCAATTCATTGCAAAACGGAAAGGCCGCCCCTCAGGCGGCCTTTTTGTTTGGTGCTTTGTTGCGGAGGTAGTGGCGTGAATCCGATGATCAACGCTACCGGTACACGCTCATCCCGCCTGCGACAGGTCGCCCATGCGGTTCCAGGCGTCGAGGCCGGCAATCTTGTAGGCTTCGGCAAGGGTGGGATAGTTGAACGTGTTCTCCACGAAATATTCGACGGTGCCCTTGAGGTTGAGGACGGCCTGGCCGATGTGGACGAGCTCGGTCGCGCCTTCGCCGACGATGTGCACGCCGAGCAGGCGCCGGGTCTTCAGCGAGAAGATCATTTTCAGGAGACCGGAATTGAGGCCCATGATGTGCCCGCGCGAGGTCTCGCGGAAGCGCGCCATGCCGCATTCATAGGGAATGCCGCGCTCCTTCACCTCTTCCTCGGTGAGGCCGCAGGTGGAGATTTCCGGCACGGCATAGATGCCGTAGGGGAAGTATTTCGGCGGCTCCTTGGCAATCGCGCCGACGGCGACGCGCGCGGCGATGCGGCCCTGTTCCATGGAGGTCGAGGCGAGCGACGGGAAGCCGACGACGTCGCCGGCGGCGTAGATATGCGGCACCTCGGTCTGGAAGGTCTCCGGATTGACGCTGAGGCGGCCGCGCGAATCGGCCGTAAGCCCCGCGGCGGCAAGGTTGAGGCTGTCCGTCGCGCCGACGCGGCCGGCGGCATAGAGCACCATGTCGCAGGTGACGTGCCGGCCGTTGTCCAGCGTGATCTCGCACTTGCCGTTTTCCAGCTTCTCCACCTTCTCGGCCTTCTGCCCGAGGATCAGCTTCATGTTGCGGTCGCGCAGGTCGTGGATGAACTCCTCGACGATCTCGCGGTCGATGAAATCGAGGATTGTCGGCTTCGGATCGATGACCGTCACCTGCGTGTCGAGCGCCGAGAAGATCGTCGCATATTCGATGCCGATGACGCCGGCGCCGATGACCGCCATCGAGCGCGGCAGTTCCTGAATGTCGAGCAGCTCGTCGCTGTCGAGCACGCTGACGCCGTCGAAGGGAATGCTGTCGGGACGGTAGGGCTTGGTGCCGACGGCAAGCAGGATGCTCTTGGCGGTGACATGGATCGTCTCGCCGTCGTCCTTGACGATCTCCAGCGTCTCGGGCGCAACGAACGAGGCCTTGCCGCGCATGTGCTGCACGCGGTTGCGGGCGAACTGGTGCTCCAGCACCTCCACCTCATGGTCGAGCGTGATGAGCAGGCGGCGGCGCAGGTCGTCGGCGCTGATTTCCTGCTTCACGCGGTAGGCGCGCCCGTAGAAGCCGCGCTCACGCCAGCCGGAAAGGTTGAGCGCCGTCTCGCGCAGCGTCTTGGAGGGAATCGTGCCGGTATGCACCGAAACCCCGCCGACGCGCTTTCCCTGCTCGATGACGAGAACCTTGCGTCCGAGCTTGGCGGCCTGGATGGCGCCGCGGCGGCCTGCCGGGCCGCTGCCCACGACGACGAGATCGTATTCCTGCATGTGAGATTGCCTCAGTCTTCCGCGGGAAGAATCATATTGCATTGCAGCAATTGTCTTCGCCGGATCATGTTCGTCAACCGAATGTGGCAGCAAACCGTTTCAATCGGATGAAAGAGCGATCACCCGATTCTGGAATCCTACATAAGTCTCAGCCCCTTGAGGCTGGCATGCCCGTCCTTGCCGATGATGATGTGGTCATGCACCGTGATACCAAGCGGACGGGCGGTTTCCACGATTGTCTTCGTCATGTCGATGTCTGCCCGCGACGGGGTGGGATCGCCGGACGGGTGATTGTGCACGAGGATAATGGCGGTCGCCGAAAGTTCCAGCGCCCGGCGCACCACCTCGCGCGGATAGACCGGCGTATGGTCCACCGTGCCGCGGCCCTGCACCTCGTCGGCGATCAGCGTGTTGCGCTTGTCGAGGAAGAGGATGCGGAACTGCTCGCGCGGTTCGTGCGCCATGGCGGCGTGGCAATACTGGATGAGCGAGGACCAGGAGGAGAGGACCGTCTTGTTGCGGATCTCGCTCTTCAGCGTGCGCTGGGCGACCGCGGCGATGAGCTTCAGGTCGAGCGCCACAGCCTCGCCGATGCCCTTGACCTCCTGCAGCAGCGCGGGCGTCGCGCCGAAGACGCCGGAGAGCGTGCCGAAGCGGTCGAGCAGGGCCTTGGCTA
>CBIMFD010000169.1:0-7520 GCA_966243085.1 uncultured Shinella sp. | reverse complement strand
CGGCATCTCCCCCACAAGGGCAGGGCAACCGCCTATGGCATGCGGTTGCCTCTTTCCCCTTCTCCCCGGCGGGGAGAAGGGGCAGGGGGCACCCGCCGAACTCCATAGGCGATTGCCCCGCCTACAAGGGGAGGGGCTTCAGGCAAACCCTTGACCCTTCCGGCGCATCGTGGCACCAGTCCGCCAGCTTCCCAAGTATGCCGGACACGAACCGATGACCTCTGCCGCCCTGCCTGATCACATGAATCCGACCCGCTCCTTCCAGGCCTTGATCCTGACGCTGCACAATTACTGGGCGGACAAGGGTTGCGCGGTGCTGCAGCCCTACGACATGGAGGTGGGCGCCGGCACGTTCCATCCGGCGACGACGCTGCGCGCGCTCGGGCCCCGCCCGTGGCGCGCCGCCTATGTGCAGCCCTCGCGCCGCCCCTCGGACGGCCGCTACGGCGAGAACCCGAACCGCCTGCAGCACTACTACCAGTACCAGGTCATCCTGAAGCCGAATCCGTCCAATTTGCAGGAACTCTATCTCGGCTCGCTCGCCGCCATCGGCCTCGATCCGCTGCTGCACGACGTCCGCTTCGTCGAGGACGACTGGGAAAGCCCGACGCTCGGCGCCTGGGGCCTCGGCTGGGAATGCTGGTGCGACGGGATGGAGGTCTCGCAGTTCACCTATTTCCAGCAGGTCTGCGGCATCGAATGCGCGCCCGTCGCCGGTGAACTGACCTATGGCCTCGAACGCCTCGCCATGTACGTTCAGGGCGTCGACAACGTCTACGACCTCAACTTCAACGGCCGCGAGGGCGCGGAGAAGATCACCTATGGCGACGTCTTCCTGCAGGCCGAGCAGGAGTATTCCCGCCATAACTTTGAATATGCCGATACGGCGATGCTCCACCGCCACTTCATCGATGCGGAAAAGGAGTGCCAGGCGCTGCTCGCCGCCGGCGCGCCGGGCGATACGAACGCGCTGCACAAATGCGTGCTGCCGGCCTACGACCAGTGCATCAAGGCCTCCCACGTCTTCAACCTGCTCGATGCACGCGGCGTCATCTCGGTGACCGAGCGCCAGAGCTACATCCTGCGCGTGCGCACGCTGGCCAAAGCCTGCGGCGAGGCCTTCCTGCTCACCGACGCAGGCGGCGCGAACTGGACGAAGGACGCGGCATAAGCGGCCACCTCCGGGCCGCTGCTTCTCTTGCCTACTCACTCACTCCTCAGCAGAAACCGCTACGCCGAGTTCACAGACGGACCTGAGTGTGGGGCGGAGCGCGACCATCGCGCAAAGGCACGCCGGCGCGGTTCCCCGGGTGACACCGGGCAGGGGGGCTTTCCTGCCGCGGCATGAATGCTAAGGTTGCGCAACGCAGGACATAACGGAGAAGGTCATGATCGCTCTGGCAATCGTGGCGGTGGTCGTCATCTACGCCATCGTCATCTACAACGGCCTCGTGCGCGCCCGGCAGATGAAGGAGGAAGCCTGGTCCGGCATCGACGTGCAGTTGAAGCGCCGCGCCGACCTCATCCCCAACCTCATCGAGACCGTGAAGGGTTATGCCACGCACGAGAAGGAGACGCTGGAGAACGTGGTGGAGCTGCGCAACCGCGCGCAGGCGCTGCCCGCCGGCGACGTCGCCGGCCGCGCGCAGGCGGAAGGCATGCTGAGCCAGGCGCTCGGCCGCCTCTTCGCGCTCGCCGAAGCCTATCCGGACCTCAAGGCCAACCAGAATTTCGCCGAGCTCCAGGCGACGCTGGAGACGATCGAGGGCGAGATCCAGATGTCGCGGCGCTACTACAACGGCGCGGCGCGCGACCTCAACGTCAAGGTCGAGAGCTTTCCGTCGAACCTCGTCGCCGGCGTCTTCAAATTCGTCAAGGCGCCCTATTTCGAGATCGACAACCCGGCCGACCGGGCTGTGCCAAGCGTGAAGTTCTGATCCCCGGAGGCGCTCATGAAGCGGATCGCCGCCTTTCTGGCGCTGTGGCTCTGCCTCCTTGCCGGGGGCGCGGCGCGGGCCGAGGAATATTTCGACAGCTACCGCTCCGATATCGCGGTGGCGAAAAACGGCACGCTGACGGTGACGGAAACGATCCGCGTTCATGCCGAGGGCGACCGGATCCGCCGCGGCGTCTACCGCGATTTCCCGCTGACCTTCACCGATGAGAAGGGCCGCGGGCGCGAGGTCGGCTTCAAGATCATCGCCGTCGAGCGCGACGGCCGGCCGGAGCCCTATCATACCGAAGGCATCAGCAGGGGCGTGCGCATCTATTTCGGCTCGTCCGACGTGCTGCTCGAACCCGGCTTCCACGAATACCGCCTCACCTACGAGACGAGCCGGCAGATCCGCTTCTTCGACACGCACGACGAACTCTTCTGGAACGTCACCGGCACGGAATGGGCCTTTCCCATCCGCAAGGCCTCGGCCGTGGTGCGGCTGCCGGAGGGCGTGCGCGCGCAGGAGCTCACCTTCTTCACCGGCCCCTACGGTGCGGCGGAGAAGAACGCGCGGGCGGAGAACCGCAGCGAGACGATCTTCTTCGAGACGACGCAGCCGCTCGGGCCCGAGGAGGGCCTGACCATCGGCATCAAGATGCCGGCCGGCAGCATCTACAAGCCGACGGCGGCCGAGGAACGCGCTCTCTTCCTCAAGGACAACCGAAACCTCTTCCTCGCCTTCGGCGGCCTCGTCCTCGTCGTCGGCTACTACCTCTGGGCCTGGGTTTCGGTGGGGCGCGATCCGCCGGCCGGCGTGGTCGTGCCGCGCTGGGATGCACCGGACCACCTGTCGCCCGCCCTCGTCAACTATATCGACGAGAAAGGGTTCGGCGGGCGCGGCTGGACGGCTGTTTCCGCCTCCTTCCTCAACCTTGCGGTCAAGGGGCTGGTGGAATTGAAGGACCTGAAGACCTCCATCGCCGTCACCCGCACGGCAAAGCCCGTGGAGACGCCTCTGCCGACGGGAGAGGCGACCCTCATCAACGCCATGGCGGGCGAGGGCAGCACCTTCGCCATCGAGAAGGCCAACGGCAAAAGGGTGCAGAAGCTCGGCGCCGATTTCCGCGATGCGATGGAAAAGGAGCACCGCCAGAAATACTATCTCGCCAACTGGCCGCAGGTCATCGGCGGGGTCTTCCTGTCGCTCGCCTGCCTTGCCGCCCTCCTGCTGTTCGGCTCGCTGCCGGAGGAGGGCGTGGTGCTCGTCATCCTGCCCGTCTTCGCCTCGGTCTTCGTCTCCATCTTCGCCATGACGCTGGGGCAGGGCGTGCGGCGGTCGAAATCGCTCGGTTCGCGCATCGCCGCGGTCGCCTTCGCCGCCTTCTTCGGTTTCGTCCTCCTGACGGTCTTCGGCGGCATCGCGCTCTCGCTCTTCGCCGAGGCGGAGGCGACGGGGCAACTGCCGATCTTCGCCGCCGTCGGCGGCATTGTCGTCGCCAACCTCGTCTTCTTCTTCCTGATGGGCGCGCCGACGCCGCTCGGCCGGCGAATGATGGACGGCATCGCGGGCCTGCGGCAATATCTGACGCTCGCCGAGAAGGACCGCATGAACATGGCCGGCGCGCCGGAAATGTCGCCCGGCCACTACGAGACGCTGCTGCCCTATGCCGTGGCGCTGGGCGTGGAGAAACCCTGGTCGGAGACCTTCGACCGCTGGCTGCTCACCGCCGCGGCGGCGGGCGCTGCCGCAGCCTACCAGCCGGCCTGGTATCACGGCGACGGCTTCTCCTCCGGCAGCTTCTCCGACCGCATGGGCGGCTTTGCCGGCTCCATGGCCGACACCATGACGCGGTCGCTCCCCGACCCGCCGAAAAGCTCGTCCTCGGGCTTTTCGTCAGGCGGCGGCTTCTCCGGTGGCGGGGGCGGCGGCGGCGGTGGCGGGGGGTGGTAGACCCCTCCCTAAATCCCTCCCCACAAGGGGGAGGGACTTACCGTGCGGCACCATCCGTGGAGAATTTTGTTGGAAAAGCGTGCTGCCAGCCTTCCTCCCCCCTTGTGGGGGAGATGCCGGTAGGCAGAGAGGGTATTCCTCAGAAATCCTGATAGTTCAGCGGCGTGATCTCGACCATGCGCCGGCCGGGCATGACGGTTGCCGCTTCGGCCGCCGCAAGGCCGACGCTGGCTTCACCGGAAACACTGACGGCAAATGCGCCCGCCGTGCCGGAGGCGAGCGTCACCGCGCCCGCCGTCTGCACGCTTGCACCGGCCGTGGCATCCGCATCGGCGCTGGCCTTCAGCGCGCTGGCGGCGGGAATGGAGGCCGTCAGCATCTCGTCCACCGGTTCAAGAGGCTTTTCGGGCAAGAGGTTGCCGAAGGCCCAGATTTTGGCGAGCGCCGTCCGGCTCATCGGCGCGACGTTGACGTCGATGTCGTTGGCCGCGCCCTTCACGCGATAGGGGCAGCGATGCTTGGAGCAATTGGCGGCGGCGGAGAACTGCCAGAGCGCATAATTGTCCCAGTTGCCCATCGGGAACGTGCCGGCAATGCTCGGCCGGTAGCGGGCATACCAGAGCGGCAGGCGCGAGAGGATGCGGTATTTGTCGCGGTTTGCGGCGATGTAGCGGGCGGTCGCGTGGTTCGTGTAGAGCACCGGATAGCGGCCCGTGCGCGTCCTGATATGACCGGCGAAGACCTGCGCGTCCTCCAGCGACATGTCGGTCTCGGGATTGCGGCCCTCGATGTCCAGAACCATCATCTCGTCGTCCTGCGGATTGGCATAGTCGAGGAAATGATTGGCCTGATCGACGGGATTGCCGGGCCTTGCCAAGTGATAGGCGCCCCAGAGCAGGCCCTTGGAGCGGGCGAGCAGCCGGCGCGTCTCGTAGAGTTCGCGGCTCACCGCATATTTGCGCCACATGGTCTTGCAATGGGCGACGGTGTCGCCGCCATGATCGCCCTTGCAGCTATAGCTTTCCGGCAGGCCGTCGGAGGCTTTGGAGATGAAGCCGGCGATACGCCTGTCCGTCAGCATGTCCGCCCATTCGATGGCGTTCAGTTCGTAGGCGTCGATGACAATGGCGTTTTCCGCCTTCTTCCACGGCGTCTTGTCGGCCGCGATGGTGGAAAGGGGCAGGGCGGTTGCAAGGAGAAAGGCGGCAAGGCCCGAAAGCTGCTTGACGTTCATGGGCGTTCCTTCGCGAATCTCTCGTCCTCCGCAAGCGGCGATGATGCGGCCGGCATGGTTAACGAAACGCTAATCAGGGATTGTGGAACAATGCCGTCCCTCCTTACGTTGTGCTCCAAAGCCGCTTTGCGGCCCCGGTGCCGCGAGCATGATTCGGGAGAACAGCCATGAAACTTACAAGCAAATGCCTTGCCGTGGCGCTTTCAGCGCTCTTTGCCGCGACGCCGGCGGTTCCGGCCGCGGCCATGCCGTTGCCTGCCGTGACGGTCCAGCCTGTCGAGGCGGGCAATGCGGTGCAACTCGTCGATCATCGCCGGCATTGGCGCCACCGCCACTGGGGGCCGTATGAGAGACGCCGGTATTATCGCCACCGCCATCATCGTCATCACAGCAATGCGTGGGTGCCGTTCGCCATCCTCGGCATGGGCGCGATGATCGGCGGCGCCATCG
Source organism: uncultured Shinella sp. (assembly GCA_966243085.1). Lineage (GTDB taxonomy): Bacteria > Pseudomonadota > Alphaproteobacteria > Rhizobiales > Rhizobiaceae > Shinella. Next base: position 1,949 of record CBIMFD010000169.1, on the reverse strand, counting down.
CCAACGACCGCGGCTACGGCGGCTCGCATGTGCGCTGGTGCGCGAACCGTTACCGCTCCTATCGGGCCTACGACAATACGTTCCAGCCCTACAACGGCCCGCGCCGTCAGTGTCATTCGCCCTATCGGTGATCTGACGACATTGACGTTTACGTAAAAATCAATAATCTGTCCGCCAAAGCCGTGCCCCGAGCCCGGGGCGCGCTGGAGGAGGATAGAGATGTACAAGGCGCCGGTCGAGGAGATTGCGTTCACGCTCAAGCATGTCGCGGGGCTGGCGCCCGCGCTGGAGGGCGGCCATCTCGGCGACCTGACGGACGACCTCGTCGATGCCATCCTTTCCGAAGCCGGGCGTTTTGCCAGCGAGGAAATCGCCCCCCTCGGCGAGATCGGCGACAAGCAGGGCGCGCGCCTTGTCGACGGCGCGGTGACGATGCCGGATGGCTGGCCCGCTCTCTACAAGGCCTGGGCCGAAGGCGGCTGGAATTCGCTGACGGCTTCGCCCGATTTCAGCGGGCAGGGGCTTCCCCACATGCTGCATGTCGCCGCGCTCGAGATGTGGAACAGCGGCTCCATGGCCTTCGCCATCGGCCCGACGCTCACCATCGGCGCCATCGAGGCGCTGACGGCGCACGGCTCCGATCATCTGAAGGCCACCTACCTGCCGAAGATGGTCTCGGGCGAATGGATGGGCTCGATGAACCTCACCGAGCCTCATGCCGGCTCCGACCTCGGCGTCATGAAGACCCGCGCCGAGCGGCGCGGCGACGGCACCTACCGCCTGTTCGGCCAGAAGATCTTCATCACCTATGGCGAGCACGATTTCACCGACAACATCGTGCATCTGGTGCTCGCCCGCCTGCCGGACGCGCCCGCCGGCACGCGCGGCATCTCGCTTTTCCTCGTGCCGAAATTCCTCATGGGTGAGGACGGGTCGCTCGGCGCGCGCAACGATGCCTATTGCCATTCCATAGAACACAAGCTCGGCATCCATGGCTCGCCCACCTGCACGATGATCTACGGCGACGGCCGTTTCGGCGACGAACCCGGCGCCATCGGCTGGCTGATCGGCGAGGAAAACCGCGGCCTTGCCTGCATGTTCACCATGATGAACAACGCCCGCCTTGCCGTCGGTATGCAGGGCGTCGCCATCGCCGAGGCCGCCACACAGAAGGCGCTCGCCTATGCCAGGGAGCGCACGCAGGGCAAGGCGCCCGGCTGGCAGGGCTCCGGCATGAGCCCGATCATCGAGCATCCGGACGTCGCCCGCATGCTGCTGACCATGAAGGTGCTGACGCAGGGCGCCCGCGCGATCACCTATGCCTGCGCCCACGCCGTCGACATGAGCCATGGCGCGGATGCGAGCCACTGGACGGAGCGCGCCAGCCTCCTCACGCCCATCGCCAAGAGCTTCGCCACCGACGCCGGCGTCGACGTTTCCTCGCTCGGCGTGCAGGTGCATGGCGGTATGGGCTTCATTGAGGAGACGGGTGCGGCGCGCCTTTACCGCGACGCCCGCATCGCGCCGATCTACGAGGGCACCAACGGCATCCAGGCCATCGACCTCGTCACCCGCAAGCTGCCGCTGTCGGACGGGGGCCATGTCCGCGGCTTCATCGCCGAACTGCGCGAGATCGCCGCGAAGGCCGGCGCTGCCAACGCCCCCGCCCTCGGCGAGACGGGTGCGCGCCTCGAAGCCGCCATCGCCGACCTCGAAGCCGCCACCGAATGGCTGCTCGCCACGCTCGCCGAAGGAAGACAGGCCGAAGCGCTTGCCGGCGCCACGCCCTACCAGCGCCTCTTCGGCCTCGTGCTGACCGGCGCCTATCTCGCCAAGGGCGCGCTCGCCGACGGCGGCGACGGCCGCAACGGGGAGCGCGCCGCGCTCTGCCGGTTCGCGGCGGAGAACGTGATCGGCGAGACGGCGGCACTCAGGGATCGGGTGATGAC
>CBIMFD010000168.1:0-7523 GCA_966243085.1 uncultured Shinella sp. | reverse complement strand
CCCTTGTGGGGGAGATGCCGGCAGGCAGAGAGGGTCTTTTCCATTTTCCCTGTCCATCCACCAACGAATCATGCCCTTCTGCGCACAGACGATGGTTAGCAAAGCGGTAATGAAAGAGGGCTAATGTTCGCGCAATCAAAGGTTTCGGCAGCCCGCGGCGGGTCGTCCGGTAAAACGAGGATTGTGTCTTGAGTATCCGTCGATCGACCGCAATGACTGCGGCCGCCCTCCTTCTTGCGCCCGTTCCTGCCCTTGCAGGCGATTATTTCTGGTCCGGCGACTGGTATCTGAAGGTCGGCGCGGCCGGCTTTTCCGCCCCGCGCTACGAGGGCGGCAAGGGACATCTTTTCCAGGTCACGCCGCTGATCTCGCTCGGCAAGGCGGGCAGCACGGTCCGCTTCTCCTCGCGCAACGACAATCCGTCCTTCGCGCTCATCGACAGCGGCGCCTTCCGGGCGGGCGCGACCGGCAAGCTCATCATGCCGCGCGACGAGGACGATTCCGCCGACCTCAAGGGCCTGACGCCGGTGAAGTTCGGCGGCGAACTCGGCGCCTTCGCGGAAGTCTACCCGACGGACTACCTGCGCGTGCGCGGCGAAGCGCGCCATGGCATCCGCAGCCATGAGGGCGTCGTCGCCGATATCGCGGCGGACGCCTTCATCGACGTGCTGCCGAACGTGCGCGTTTCGGCCGGTCCGCGCATGACGCTCGCCTCGAGGGACTACATGCAGGCCTATTACGGCGTGAAGCCGAGCCAGGTCGCCGCCTCCGGCCTTGCCGCCTACGATCCATCCGGCGGCCTTCATTCGGTCGGCGTCGGTGCCGCGGTCACCTGGCAGGTGAGCGACAGGATCGAGACGAGCGCCTTTGCCGAATACAAGCGCCTCATGGGGCCGGCGGCGGATTCGAGTCTCGTGAAGCAGCGCGGCGACCGAGACCAGTTCCTCGTCGGCGTTGCCGCCACCTATCGCTTCGGCTTCACGGTGCCCTGAAACGGCCCTGCGGCCGCGTGCCGGCTTGACCGGGCCGCGGCCGCTTGCGATCTAGGTGCATGATCAGCACCTCCTCCGATTCCGGCCGCGTTTCCGACGCGCCGTCCGACAACTGGGTCTACCGCGTCCTGCCGCGCGCGGCCTGGCCCTATGCGCAGCTTGCCCGCTGGGACCGGCCGATCGGCTGGCAACTCCTTCTCTGGCCATGCCTGTGGTCGGTGGCGCTCGCCGCCAATGTCGCGGCGGCGGCCGGCGCTTTCGACTGGGCGCGCCTTGCCGGCCATCTTATCCTGTTCTTCGTCGGCGCGGTCGCCATGCGCGGGGCCGGCTGCACCTATAACGACCTCGTCGACCACGATATCGACCAGGCGGTGGCGCGCACCCGCTCGCGCCCCCTGCCGTCGGGCCGCGTCACGCGCCGGCAGGCGAAGGTCTTCATGAGCCTGCAGGCGCTCGTCGGCCTTGCCGTGCTGCTGCAGTTCAATCTCTTCACCATCGGTCTCGGCATCGCCTCGCTTCTGATCGTCGCCGTCTATCCCTTCGCCAAGCGCTTCACCGACTGGCCGCAGTTCTTCCTCGGCATGGCCTTTTCCTGGGGCGCGCTGATGGGCTGGGCGGCTGAGTTCGCCAGCCTGTCGCTCGCCCCCGTCGCGCTTTATGCCGGGGCGATCGCCTGGACGATCGGCTACGACACGATCTATGCCCACCAGGACAAGGAGGACGACGCCCTGATCGGCGTGCGCTCCACCGCCCGCCTCTTCGGCGAGAAGACGCGGCAATGGCTCGCCGGCCTCTACGGGCTGACGGTGGTGCTGATGGCGCTTTCCTTCTGGCTGGCCGGCGTCGGCATCGTCGCCTGGCTCGGCCTTGCCGTAGCGGCCGTGATGTTCGCCTGGCAGATCCGCACGCTCGATATCGACGACCCGGTGCAGTGCCTCGCGCTGTTCAAGTTCAACCACGTCGTCGGCTTTGCCATCTTCCTCGCGCTGGTGCTCGCCCTTTTCCTCGCCTGAGGGCAAACGAAAAGCCGGCCGCAGGGCACGGCCGGCTTTCCGGAGGTCATGCTTTCATCGCAGGCTCAACGGCGGGCGATGATCTCCCGGCCGTCGATCTTCATCTGGACGCCGAGCTTGCCGGTCGTGCGGCGCACGAGAAAGCGGGGGCGGCGGTCCGCGAAGTAGGAGTGGCGGCGGCGCGGCCGCGCGGGACGGCTGCCGACGGCGAGGTGGTCGTCGAGCGGACGGGCGATGCCGTCGGCTTCCACCATCAGCATGGGAATGCGGTAGGCATCCGCCCAGCTCCGCCAGTCGGCGGCGATGTCGCACAGGTCATGGGCGACGAGCAGCGGGATGCAGAGGTCCGGGTCGTCGTGGTGCAGTTCCAGCGTCACGGTCACTTCGCCGTTGCCATGGTCGATGGCGCGGGCGGCGACGCCCTTGAAGGCGCGGGCCGGCAGCGCGATGGAGAGCGGCAGGCCGCTCGACGGCAGCACCTTGCGCAGCACGGCGCCGCGCTCGTCGAGGGTGATGGTGGCGTCGGTTCCCTCCATCTTCAGCTCGAACGTCACCTGCTGCGGAAAGCGCTTGGGATCGAGCCGGAGCGTGTTGCCGGCCCATGCCGGCTTGGAAACGGTATTCAACATGTCTTTCGCCCTTGTTTTCCTTGAGAGCCGCCTTGCGGTCTTCTCATCGGGACTTTGCGTCCTCTGAGCGTGAGACTAGGCGACCCGTCTTCCAGGGCGCTTAAAATTTGCGGTTAAGAAAACTTTGCAGTTCCTGATGGTTAGCAAAACCGCACGGGCTAGGGTTTCAAAGAGGTGAACAGGCAGGCCACGCCGGGAAAGGCCGGGACAAGCCTCGCGCGCGAGAATGGCTGAAGATCGGCGTGCCGATGGCCCCGAAGAAAGAGTCCCGATGCTGTCCACCTATACGAGCTACAACCTCATCACGAAGGACATGTTGAAGTCGCTGAACCGCACGGCGAGCGAGACGGTCAACCAGCGCGAGGCGGACTACTACAAGGAGAACATCGGCAAGGTCGGCACGATCGACGAGTTCCTCGACGACTACAGGCTCTATTCCTATGCCATGAAAGCCTACGGCCTGGAGGACATGATCTACGCCAAGGCCTTCATGCGCAAGGTGCTCGAGAGCGACATCTCCGATGCCAACAGCTTCGCCAACCAGCTCACCGACACGCGCTACCGCGATTTCGCCAATGCCTTCTCCTTCACCGCCGCGACGCCGTCGGCCCAGACCGAGGTGCAGCTCGACGAGATCATCGGCCTCTACACGGCGACCGCGGCCAGTGCCGGCGCGCAGATCAAGGAGGAGACGCGCTACTACAATATCGTCATCGACAACGTGACGAGCGTGGACAAGCTCCTCAACAACGAGCGCCTGCGCAATTATGTGCTGACGGCCTTCGACATCGACGCCAATACCTATTCGCGCCAGACGCTCAAGGGAGTGCTGACGAGCGACCTTGACGATCCGGCGAGCTATTTCAACACGACCTTCGCCGGCCGGCAGACGGCGGCCGAGGCGGCCGTTCAGACGGCCAAGAGCGAGCTTGCCGGGCTGGAGTCCACCGACGCCAACAAGGCGCGCATCGCGGAGCTGCAGGCCGAAATCGCCCGGCAGAACGCCATCATCGCAAATGTCGAGAGCTATCGGTCGCTTGCCGAAGCCTATAATTTCAACGCGGACGGCACGGCGACGGCCGGTACGGTGCAGAACGCCGCACAGAAGGAAGACGTCAACGAGCGCTATACGCTTTCCAACCCCCGCGTGACCTCGGCGGCGGCGCTGCTCAACCAGGATCATTTCAAGAGCGCGGTGGCGGGCGTCACGACGGCGAACGAGCTGATCGCGGACGAGCGGGTCGTCTCCTATCTCAAGGCGGCCTATGGGCTCGATAAGGTGTCGGTCACCAGCTACACGCTACGCAACATCATCACGAGCGATCCCGATCCGAACAACCCGAAGAGCTACATCAACATGTTCGGCGGCGCGGACAAGGAGGCCTATGTGGCGCTCCGCGCGGCCTTCAACTTCCAGGAGGACGGTTCGCTCGCGACAGGCGACAAGGCGCAGACCGCCGCGCAGACCGCCTCGACCGCGGCCGCCTACTTGTCGCATTACAACGACAAGGACGACGAGGCGGACGAGCTTGCCATCAACCGTTTCAAGGGCCAGATCGGTGCCGTGACCTCGGTCCAGGACTTCGTGGGTGAGGCGACCGTCTACGACTTCGCGTTGAAGGCCTTCGGCCTCGATCCGGACAAGGTCTCCGCGCTCACCATCAAGAACGTGCTGAAGAGCGACCTCAACGATCCGAGGAGCTACGTGTACCAGCTCGACGACGAGCGCTATGTGGAACTTGCCAAGGCGTTCAATTTCGGGTCGGACGGCAAGATCGCCGAGCCCAAGCTGGCGCAGGCCGAATCCGAGATCCTCGCCATGTCGCGCGACTATGTGACGGAGAAATCCCGTTTCGGGACGGATGACGACAAGACGAAGGCCGAGGAAGAGGCGAAATACTATACCGTCCAGATGCAGAAGATCGATTCCGTCGAGGAATTCCTCGCCGATCCGCGCCTTACCGAATTCGTGCTGACGGCCAACGGCATCGACCCGGAGAGCGTCGATACCGAATTCATGACGAAGATCTTCACCTCCGACCTCGACGATCCCGACAGCTTCGTCAACCAGCAGGCGGACCGTTCCTTCCGCAAGATCGTCGCGGCGTTCAACTTCAATGCCGACGGTCTCGTCGAGCAGCCGAAGGATGCGCAGGTCCAGTCCCGCCGCGGCGTCTATGAGACACTCGACGGCTATATGCGCCAGAAGCTGGAGGAAGAGGCCGGCGAGGACAATGCCGGCGTGCGCCTTGCGCTCTATTTCGAGCGCAAGGCCGATACGATCGCCAGCCCCTACGACATCCTGGCCGACGACGCGCTCTTCGAGGTCTTCAAGGTTGTCTATTCGCTGCCGGACGAGATCGGCAGCGCCGATATCGACGCCCAGGCCGACATGATCAAGCGCCATCTCGAGCTTGCCGATCTTCAGGACCCGGAGAAGGTCTCCAAGATGATCGTCAAGTTCTCCGTGCTCTACGACCTCGAGAACCAGTCCGTCAGCGACCCGGCCCTTTCCGTCCTTACCGATTCCGGCACGGGCGGCATCAGCGCCGACCTGATGATGTCCCTGGCGCAGCTTCGCACCGGCGGAAGCTAAAGTCCTTTTGCCGGACTGCGCACGACCTTGCCGGGGTTCATGATGCCGGCGGGGTCGAAGGCGCGCTTGATCCGGCCCATCAGGTCCATCTCGATCGGTTCGCGGATCTCCGCCAGCTCGTCGCGCTTCAACTGGCCGATGCCGTGCTCGGCGGAAATCGAGCCGCCGAAGGAAAGCACGATGCCGTGGACGATATGGTTGATCTCCTGCCAGCGGTCGAGGAACGCCTGCTTGTGCGCACCGACGGGCTGGGAGATGTTGTAGTGGATGTTGCCGTCGCCCATGTGGCCGAAGGAGCAGATGCGCGCGCCGGGGATCGCCGCCATCACCGCCGCGTCGGCCTTCGCCATGAAATCGGGGATCGCCGAAACCGGCACGGAGACGTCGTGCTTGATCGAGCCGCCCTCGGGCTTCTGTGCGGGCGACATGCTCTCGCGCATGTGCCAGAGCGCCTTGCGCTGCTCCTCGCTCGCGGCGATCACGGCGTTCTCGACCAGTCCCGTCTCCATGCCTCCCGACAGTATGGCCTCCATCATGCGCGCCGCCGTGTCGGCGGCGTCCGAAGTGGAGATGTCGATCAGCACGTACCAGTCGTGCCGGGTATCAAGCGGATCGCGCACGCCCGGAATGTGGCGCGTCGTGAAATCGACGCCGAGGCGCGGCATCAGCTCGAAGCCGGTGAGCGCCGGGCCGCAGCGGCTCGACGCGCGCTCGAAGAGGGCAAGCGCGTCCTTCACCGATTTGAGGCCGGCGAAGGCGACCTCGTGGCCGAGCGGCTGCGGAAAGAGCTTCAGCACCGCGCCGGTGATGACGCCGAGCGTGCCTTCCGCGCCGATGAAGAGATCGCGCAGGTCATAGCCCGTATTGTCCTTCTTGAGGCGTCGAAGGCCGTTCCACACCTCGCCCGTCGGCAGCACGACTTCGAGGCCGAGGCAGAGCTGGCGCATGTTGCCGTAGGAGAGCACCGCGGTGCCGCCGGCATTGGTGGAAAGGTTGCCGCCGATCTGGCAGGAGCCTTCGGAGCCCAGCGAGAGCGGAAACAGGCGCCCCGCCTTCTCGGCCGCCGCCTGGATGTCGGCCAGCACGCAGCCGCCGTCCGCGACGATCACGTTGCCGACCGGGTCGACGTCGCGGATGCGGTTGAGGCGCGAGAGCGAGAGGACGGCGTCCATGGCCCCCTCGCGCGGTACGCTGCCGCCGACGTGGCCGGTATTGCCGCCCTGCGGCACGATGGCGGTGCGCGTCTCGGTGGCGAGCGCGAGGATCTTCGAGACCTCCTCGACCGAGCCCGGCCGCAGCACCAGCGGCGAGGTGCCGTGATAGAGCCCGCGGCTCTCGACGAGATAGGGCGCGATGTCCTGCGTTTCCGTCAGCGCATGGGCGGGGCCGGTGATCGCGGAAAAGCGGGCGATGAGATCGGGGGAAAGCGTCGCCTGGACCATGGCTTTACCTTTCAGCCGCGCGGGGCGGCGGCGCGTTGCAGGCGGTCGTTGATCGCTTCGCCGAGGCCCGTTTCCGGAATGGGCGAGAAGGCGATGGCGGCGCCGAGGGCATCGGCCCGTTTCATGTAGCCGAAGAGATTGGCCGCGGCCTCCGCAAGGTCGCCGGCGGGGCTGAGGTCGAGCACGAGCGCGGCCTCCTTCTCGCCGGGCAGCGCCGCGCCGCCGAAGCGGATCAGCACCTCGCCGGGGCGCACGTCCCGCGCCTCCAGCCGCACCGGGGCGTCGGGCGCATAATGCGAGGCGAGCATGCCGGGCGCCTCGATGGCCGCGCCCGCCTTCTCGTTGCGGAGGACGGGCCGGCCCGTCAGGCGCTCGACGGCCTCAAGGTCGAGGCCGCCCGGCCGCAGCAGGCGGATCGTCTCGCCCTCGACCCGCAGGATGGTCGATTCGAGCCCGACGACGGCCGGGCCGGCATCGAGCACCAGTTCCAGCCGGTCGCCGAAATCGTCGGCGACATGGCGGGCCGTGGTCGGGCTGATCCGCCCGGACGTATTGGCGCTGGGGGCCGCCAGCGGCCGGCCGAAGGCGGACAGCAGCCGGCTTGCAAAGCCGGTGGGCACGCGCACGCCGACCGTGTCGAGCCCGGCGCGGGCCAGCGGATGGATGGGGCTTTCCGATCGGATCGGCAGGACCAGCGTCAGCGGCCCGGGCCAGAACGTCTCGGCGATCCTGCGGGAGAGCGGGTCGAAGACGGCGTGCCGCTCCGCCATGGCAAGGTCGGCCATGTGGCAGATCAGCGGGTTGAAGCGCGGCCGGCCCTTCATCTCGTAGATGCGGGTTATCGCCTGCGG
>CBIMFD010000167.1:0-7629 GCA_966243085.1 uncultured Shinella sp. | reverse complement strand
CGGCGCAGGCGCCGCGTCAGCGCGATGAGGATGTTGTCGCCGGCGGCGATGCCGAGCGCGTCGTTGACCTGCTTGTAGCGGTCGATGTCGATGGTCAGCACCGTCGGGCGAACCGTGTCGGAGCTTGCCGTCAGCGAAAGGATCGACTGCAGCCGGTCGAGGAAGACCTGGCGGTTCGGCAGGCCGGTCAGGTTGTCATGCAGGGCATCCTGCAGGAGCCGGTCGACGGAATTGCGCTGCTCGGTGATGTCGATGATCGTGCCGACGCAGCGGATGATCTCGCCGTTGGCGCCGAGCACCGGCCGGGCGCGGATGGAAAGCCAGTGATAGTGCCCGTCCTCGGCGCGGGCGCGGAACTGATGATTGAGCCGGCCCTTGCGGTGTTCGAGCAGCACGTCGAGCGTCGCGCGGAAGCGGTCGCGGTCGTCGGGATGGAGGCGCGGCAGCCAGTTGCGGGCCGGCCCGTGCATGGCGCCGGGGGCAAGGCCGAGCTGGATGGAGATGTCCGGGATCGTGACGACACGGTCGCGCGCCACGTCCCAGTCCCAGACGGTGTCGCCCGAGCCCGTCAGCGCCAGCGACTGGCGCTCGAGGTCGGAGAAGAGGCCCTGGCTATACGCGCCGCCGGCAAAGGCGTGCTGCATCACCGTGAAGCCGATGAGGAGCACGATGAGCACGAGGCCGCCGCCGAGCGCGGGCTGGATGATGTCGTTGTTGAGCTGGCCCGTCACCGTCAGCCAGGCGCCGAACAGCCAGACGAGGATCAGCGACCAGGCCGGCACGAGCAGGATGGCGCGGTCGTATCGGTTGAAGCCGAGATAGGCGATGAGTGCGATGCCGACGGTGCCGGTGAGCGCAAAGGAAAGGCGCGCGATGCCCGAGGCGATCGGCGGATCGTAGATCGCGACGCCGAAAAGCAGGCCGAGCCCGAGGATCCAGGCGAGCGTCGCATAGGACAGGTGCGCGTGCCAGCGGTTGAGGTTGAGATAGGTATAGAGGAAGACGACGAGGCCGGCGGCAAGGAACACCTCCGTTCCTGCGCGCCATATCCGCTCGTCCCCCGCCGTGATCGAGATGAGTTTCGACAGGAAGCCGAAATCCACGCAGATATAGCCGAGCACCGCCCAGGCGAGCGCCGCCGTCGCCGGCAGCATGGAGGTGCCCTTCACCACGAAGAGGATGGTGAGGAAGACGGCGAGCAGGCCCGCAATCCCGAGCACGATGCCGCGGTAGAGCGTGAAGGCGTTGACCGTGTCCTTGTAGGCGTCCGGCTGCCAAAGGTAGATCTGCGGCAGCTCGGGCGTGGCGAGTTCCGCGACGAAGGTGACGACGGAGCCGGGATCGAGCGTGATGCGGAAGACGTCGGCTTCGTCGCTCGGTTGCCGGTCGAGCGCGAAACCCTGGCTCGGCGTGATCGAGATGATGCGCTTGGCGCCGAGGTCGGGCCAGAAGAGCTTCGACTGCACGAGGCGGAAATGCGGGGCGACGATCAGCCGGTCGATCTGCTCGTCCGAGACGTTGGCGAGCGCGAAGACGGCCCAGTCGCCCTGGTGCTCGTCCGAGGTGGCGCGCACCTCGATGCGGCGCACGATGCCGTCGGTGCCGGGCGCGGTGGAGACCTGGAAGGCCTCGCCTCGGCCGGTATAGATCTCGGTCGTGGCGGTGAGGTCCAGCGCCGTGTCGTCACGGGAGATTTTGACGGGTTCGACGGCGAAGGCGCGCCCGCAGAACAGGCCGACGAAAAGCATCGCCGCCAGGAGAAGGAAAGCGAGCAACCGGCTGGCACGCTGCATGTGCGGCACGAATGAAGACGTCATTGAAAGCGCATTGTCCTTAGTCTGCCCAGTCCTGCCGCGTTCCCGTGTCTGCTCAGGGTCGCCTGTCGGCAGCCAGAAGCGAGTACATTACGTGGTCGCGCCACTCCCCGTTTATCTTCAGATACTCCCGAAGGTAGCCTTCCTGTTGAAAGCCGGCCTTTTCAAGGAGACGGATGCTTCTTGTATTGTCTGGAATACAGGCTGCCTCGATACGGTGCAACTGAAGGCTGGAAAAGATATAGGGGACGGCCAGCTTCAGCGCAGCCAGCATGTGCCCCTGGCCGGCATGGCGCTCGCCCATCCAGTAGCCGATCATGCAGCATTGCGCGGCTCCGCGCCGGATATAACCGATGGTCAGCCCGCCGAGCAGCACCTTCTCCTTACGCGAGAAGAGGAAAAGCGGCACGGCCTGGCCGGAGGAGAATTCCTGTTCATTCCGAAGGACGCGGGCGCGAAATGCGCCTTCCGTCAGCTCGTCCGCCCGCCAGACGGGCTCCCACGGCTCGAGGAAACGGCGGCTTTCCGAGCGCAGCGCATACCATTGGCGATAATCCTGGAAGCGGGGCAGGCGGAGGAAATGCTTCTCGCCGGCAAGCTCGACGGCGTCGGACTGCCGGGACAGAAACCGAAATACCGACCGTGCCATTCAGTCCTCCGCCATGCCGTTGCGGGGACACTATGCCGAGAGGCTCGCCGGCGTCAAATGGAGCGGAAGACCGCCTCGCCGAGGCCTATGCAATATTCGCATGCCTCTGCTGCGAACATATGCATTTTTTCCGGGCAGGGAAACGCTTATCTCATGGGCAACACAAAGGAGTTGATCATGAACGTCTTCGCAAAGCTCAAGAAGAATGTAGCCGAACGCCGCGCCATGCGCGAACTCAGCGCCCTCGATGACCGCGCCCTCCAGGACCTCGGCATCTCCCGCTCGAACATCCAGTCCGCCGTCAAGGGCCTCGTCGTCTTCGGCTGAAGCCGGCCCGCGCGGGCGGCAAAGCCGGCGCGACAAGGACGATCCATTTGCCAAACGCCCGGTTCCCCGGGCGTTTTTTATTGCTTGCTGCCGGCCGGAAGGGCCTCAGCTCGCCGCACGGTCGATGGTGCCGCGCGTCAGCGAGCGCGTGATGTCGCCGGCCGAGACGAGCTGTTCCAGCGGGCCGATGGCCGAGAGGGTCGGGACCGTGTCGAAGAACAGCCGTCCGGCAAGGTCCGTCAGGCGCTCGATGGTGATGCCGGCAAGGCGCTCCATCAATTCCTCGTTGGGGATCGGACGACCGTAGAGCATCATCTGGCGGGCGATCTGGCCGGCGCGGGCAGCCGGGCTTTCCTGGCCCATCAGGAGCTGGGCGCGGATCTGCGCGCGGGCGCGCTCGATTTCCTGCTGCTCGATCGTCTCGGACGATTTCTTCAACTCGTCGAAGATGACGGGCATCAGCTCGGGCAGGTTCTCGCCGCCCGTCGCCGCATGGATGCCGAAGATGCCGGTATCCGAAAAGCCCCAGTGGAAGGCGTAGATCGAATAACAGAGGCCACGGTGCTCGCGCACTTCCTGGAAAAGGCGCGAGGACATGCCGCCGCCGAGGATGTTGGCGAGGATCTGCGAACAGTAGAAGTCGCGGGCGTGATAGGCCTTGCCCTCGAAGCCGAGAAGCACCTGCGCGTCCATGAGGTCGCGCGTCTCGCGCACGTCCCCGCCGGTATAGCGGGCCGGCTCGAAGACGGGGGAGAGCTTGGGCGCCGTCGGCAGCGAGGAGAAGCGCGTCTCGACCTGGCGCACGAACTCCTCATGATTGACCGCGCCGGCGGCCACCACGAACATGCGGTCCGTCGTGTAGTTGCGGTCGAGATAGTGGCGGATTTCGCCGGGCGTGAAGGAAAGCACCGTCTCCGGCGTGCCGAGGATCGCGCGACCGATGATCTGGTCGCGATAGGCGACCTCGGAGAAGCGGTCGAAAACCACGTCGTCGGGCGTGTCGTTCGCCGCGCCGATCTCCTGCAGGATGACCTGCTTCTCGCGGCGCAGCTCGTCCTCGTCGAAGGCGGATTCCGTCAGGATGTCGGCGAGGATGTCGACGGCGAGCGGCACATGGTCCTTGAGGACGCGGGCGTAGTAGGAGGTGGTTTCGGTGGAAGTGGCGGCGTTGACCTCGCCGCCGACATTCTCGATCTCCTCGGCGATCTGGCGGGCCGAGCGGCGCTCGGTGCCCTTGAAGGCCATGTGTTCGAGGAGATGGGCGATGCCGTGCTCGTTCGTGGTTTCGTTGCGCGAGCCGGACTTGATCCAGACGCCGAGAGCCACGCTCTCGAGATGGGGCATGTTTTCCGTTACCACGGTCAACCCGGACGCAAGCCGGGTGCACTCAACTTTCATCATGCGCGCTTTCTGCGTTCCAGCCTTTCCGCTCCCGCAGGCTCGGAAAGGCCCTTCCTGTGATCCCGCAATTCCCGGCGCAAGATTGCTCCTGGAATTGCCTAGCCCCGGATTCGCGAATGGTTGCCGATATAGGTTTCCACGACGTCGAGTTCTGCACTCAGGACGTCGAACCGCTCCTGCCTTTGCATGAGGTCAGCAAGCCACGTCGGAAGCGCGGGGTCAATACCGCAGGCCGATTTTACTGCGGCGGGGAATTTCGCCGGATGGGCGGTCGCAAGCGTCACCATGGGGGCGTTCGCCTTCTCGTGCCTGGCCGCAACGAAGACGCCGATGGCCGAATGCGGGTCGAGCAGGTAGCCGGTTTCCCCGAGCGTCCTGCGGATCGTCTCGGCGACCTGCTTTTCCGAGGCGCGGCCGGCGCGGAACTCCTTGCGGATCGCCTTCAGGGCGCGCTCCTCGATGTCGAAGGCGCCCGACTGCTTGAGGCTCGCCATGGCGCGGCGCACGGCGCCGGCGTCGCGGCCGTGGGCCTCGAACAGCAGCCGCTCGAAGTTGGAGGAGATCTGGATGTCCATCGAGGGCGAGGTGGTGGCCTTCGCCTGCTTCATCTCGTAGCGGCCGGTCTTCAGCGTGCGCACGAGGATGTCGTTCTCGTTGGTGGCGATGACCAGCTTGTCGATCGGTAGGCCCATGCGCTTGGCGGCATAGCCCGCGAAGATGTCGCCGAAATTGCCGGTCGGCACCGTGAACGAGATTTTCCGGTCCGGCGCGCCGAGCGTGATTGCGGTGGTGAAGTAATAGACGATCTGGGCCATGATGCGTGCCCAGTTGATCGAGTTGACGCCGGAGAGCTTCATCCCGTCGCGGAACTTCGTGTCGTTGAACATCGCCTTCACGAGGTTCTGGCAGTCGTCGAAATTGCCCTTGATGGCGAGCGCGTGGACGTTCCTTTCCGTGGAGGTCGTCATCTGGCGCTGCTGCACCGGCGAGACCTTGCCTTCCGGGAAGAGGATGAAGATGTCGGTGCGCTCGCGCCCGGCGAAGGCATCGATGGCCGCCCCGCCGGTATCGCCCGAGGTGGCGCCGACGATGGTGGCCCGCTCGTTGCGGGCGGCCAGCGCATGGTCCATCAGCCGGGCGAGGAGCTGCATCGCCACGTCCTTGAAGGCGAGCGTCGTGCCGTGGAAGAGCTCCATGACGAAGGCGTTCGGCCCGGTCTGGACGAGCGGCGCGACGGCCGGATGGCGGAAGGTGGCATAGGCCTCGTTTATCATCGCGCGGAACGTGTCGGCCGCAATGTCGCCCTCGACGAAGGGCGTGAGCACCGTGAAGGCGATCTCCTCATAGGACTTGCCGCGCAGCGCCCGGATCTGCTTCTTCGAGAAAGTCGGCCATTCGCGCGGCACGTAGAGGCCGCCGTCGCGGGCAAGGCCCGCCAGGAGCGCGTCGGAAAAACCGAGGGAAGGGGCTTCGCCCCGGGTCGAAACATAATCCACGTTCACACGTCCTTGGAATGGTCGGGCTTGCCAAGGCATGGCCTGCCGGCTCCCGAAACGGCCTCTCCGAAATTCTGCGGGCGGTTTCATTCGACAATCGATTTTTCGCCGCGTCGCTGCTATAGACCATCGCCTGGGGTCGTGAAAAGGCCCGTGAAACGAGTTCCGAAAGGCTTGCGCGCCGGAGGCGGAGCCTGATCGCAGGGGTAGACGTAACGTGTATGGAATGACCATCCGCCGCTTTCTCGGCATCTCCCTTCTTGCCGTCGTCGCCGGCTGCAACCAGACCGACAAGCCCGTCAATCTCGGCGTGACCAGCGATCCGTCGGGCGTGCAGGCCGCTGCCCAGCAGCAGACGCAGGTGGCCGTCGTGCAGGGTTCGTGCCCGCAGGTCTACCTTCGCGACGGCACCGCCGTGCTGCAGCGCTATGGCAAGGGTGCCAAGGACGATCCGCAGAACCTCCTCTATCAGGTGACGCTCGCCGACACGACGCGCCAGTGCGTGCTGAACGAGAACCAGCTCGTCATGACCGTCATGGTGCAGGGCCGCATCGTCAGCGGGCCGGCCGGCGGCAGCGGCACGGTGAACCTGCCGATCCGCGTCGCCGTCCTCGACGGGCCGAACGAGCTCTATTCGCAGACCGTGCAGTATCCGGTGACCATTCCCGACACCGGTTCCGGCCAGTTCATCTTCTCCCAGGCCAACGTCGCCATCCCCGGCGGCTCCGGCGGCTTCACCAAGGTCTATGTCGGCTTCGACGACGGCCCGGCGAAGAAGGGAAAGCGCAAGTAACGGTTTTCCGGCTCCAGGAACACGAAGGCCGCGCAAGATGCTTCCGCGGCCTTTGTTTATGGGAAAGCCCTTCCCTCACCCACCGCCGTCATCCTTGGGCCTGCCCGAGGATTCACGCTTCACGGCACGCCCTGAGCGCGGGGCATGGATGCTCGGGTCGAGCCCGAGCATGACGAAGGAGAGGTTTGGCGCAAGGCCTCAGATCGCCTCGCGCCACTCCGCCAGCGCCGTGACGATGTCCGGCAATTCGCTCATGCGCGAGATCACGGTCTCGGCGCCGGCTTCCGTCAGGCGGTCGGCGTGGGAGGGGTAGGTGTGCGAGGCGCCGGTGAAGCCGACGACGCGCATGCCCGCGGCGCGCGCGCCGGCGATGCCGTGCACGGAATCCTCTATGACGAGCGTGCGGGCCGGGTCCGCGCCGAACTGCTTGGCGGCGTGCAGGAAGATGTCCGGCTTCGGCTTCACGCGGTCCGGCCCGAGATCTTTCGCCGAATAGATGTGCGGGGCGAAGACGGCCTTGAGCCCGACCTTGCCGAGCATCATGTCGAGCCGGTGTGAGGCGGAGTTGGAGCAGATGCAATAGGGCTTGCGAAGGCGCGACAGCATCGCCTTGACGCCGTCGATGATCTCGACGTCCCGGGCGAGGCGCGCATCCAGCAGCTTTTCCGACTTGTCGAGCAGCGAGGCGGAGAGCGGGATGGAGGCCTCGCGCTCGATGGCGAGCAGGATGTTGTGCCAGGTCATGCCGGCAAAGCGCTCGCCCATCTCCTCGGCGCCGATCGGATAGCCCGCCTCGGTGAGCAGGCCCGATTCCACTTCCGCCGCGATGATTTCCGAATCGACGAGCACGCCGTCGCAATCGAAGATGATGAGATCGAAACCGTCCATGACCTGCCGTCTTTCAAGAATGCGCCTATCGCCGCAATGGGGAAGGCAAGGGGCGCGTTTCGCCCGTAAAGCCGCCGGTTCCCTACACGAAAGGGCCTGCCGCGACAATTGCCGATTCGGGAAGAGAGCTATGCGGGTTCAAGACCCTCTCTGCCCTGCCGGGCATCTCCCCTACAAGGGGGGAGAAAAGCCGGCAGCCCGCTTCTCCCTCGAAATTGTCCGCTGAGAGTGCCGCGCTGTAAGTCCCTCCCCCTTGTGGGG
>CBIMFD010000166.1:0-7639 GCA_966243085.1 uncultured Shinella sp. | reverse complement strand
GTCGGTCGAATCGGCGTCCTGCACGTCGAAATAGAAGGCGCGCAGGTCAAAGCTGTTGCGGCGGCTGAAGCCCGTCAGATAGCCCTGGTTCGTGACGGTGCTGCCCTTGTAGCCCTGGATCTCGTAGGTGCGCGAGAAGTTGTTGTCGCTCTGCGCCATGACGTTCCAGCCGAACGTCCAGCGGGGATTGATCGTGAAGCGGCCTGTCGAGGCGACCATGCCGCGGAAGCCGTCCTCTTCCCAGTCGCTCGTATTCGCCGTGAAGACGTCGGCGTTCATCTGGTTGATGCCGGCCGCGCGCAGCGTGATCTGGCCGTTGTGGAAGCGCTTGCGGAACTCCCCTTCCAGCAGGAAGCCCTGGCTGGTGAGCGCCGTCGGGAAGAGCGTCGCGTCCATGTCCGGCGCGATCGCGATATAGTAAGGGGTCGTCACGCCGAAGCCGAGCTTCTGGGTATAGCGGAACTGCGGGAACAGGAAGCCCGTCTTGCGCTTGACCGTGTGGTCCGGCACCTCGAGCACCGGAATATAGGCGACCGGCTTGCCGAACAGCTCGAAGCGCGCATGTTCGAGGCGGATGGTCTTGGTGCGCCCGTTCTGCACGACGCGTTCCGCCTTGACCTCCCAGAGGCCGCGGTGTGTCGGATCGGTGGCGCAGGGCGTACAGGCGGTATAGACGGCGTGGTTGAGGACCATTTCCTCCGAGTTGACGCGCTCGCCGCTGGTGGCCGCCAGCTTCGTCAGGTCGGTGGTCTCGATGCGCAGCGCATTGATGAAGCCGTCGGCGAAATCGTCCGACAGATCCATCTCGTCGCCGTAGATGCGGTTGCCGGTGGGCTCGATCAGTTCGATGTTGCCGCGCGCCTTCAGCCGGCCCGTCTTCTGGTCGTATTCGACCTCGCGGGCGACGAGCTTGTAGCCGCCGTAATTGATCTGCACGGCGCCGCGCGCGGTCACCGTGTCGTTGTCTCTATTATAGATAAGCTCGTTGGAGGCGAGCAGCAGCTTGCTGCCCTCCGGAACCTTCGGATCCGCCGCGGCGACGTCCGACATCTGGGCATGGGCCGGAAGGATAGAGACAGGCACGAGGGCGCACACGGCCGCACCTGCAAGCAGGGCGACTTTCAACCACCTGTACGTTTTGCGGTCTCCTGCCGCCACTAGCCGTCCTCCTGATGCAGAAGAATCGTCGCACCCAAGGACATTGCGACGACCACTGGGAGCCAGGCCGCAACGAACGGAGGAACAACACCGCTGCTTCCGAATGCCTTCACAAGCACGGTGACGACATAAAGCATGAAGCCTGACAGGATTCCACCCAGAATCACCGCACGCGATTGATTAAACCGGCTAAATTTCAACGAGACACAGGCGGCGATCAGCGTCATGGCAACGAGCAGTAGTGGAAGCGCCAGCATGGACTGGAACTGGGTTTCCATGGCATTCGTGGGGAAGCCGAAGGATTTGGCCGCCTCGATCTTCCGGCCAAGCTCGAAAAAGGCAATGCTTTCAGGCTTTTCCAGGCTTTCCTGGACGAATTCCTGTTTCAGGTTGGTACGAAGCTGTACCTCATCGAGATGAACGGGCAATTCGCCGATGCGCGTTTCGCGCACGTTCTTAAGAAGCCAGTAACCATCTTTCAAAGTGGCCGATTCGGCGTCCTGGCGCAGCGAGATGCGGTTGTCGTCGTCGAAGTGGATGATCGAGACGTTGAGGAGGCGCGTGCCGTTGTCGAGAACGGCCTTGGCGCCGATGATCGCCTCGTCCTTTCCGTAGATCTGGCGCAGCCACGGGACGGAGGTTTCCGCGCGCGCCGCGTTGGTCGCGCCCCAGGAGGCCTCGACCTCCTGGGCCTTCTTGCTGCCCCAGGCCGCAAGCGGGTTGAGCGTCAGCACGGCAAGCAGCCCGAACAGGAAGGCGCCGATGACGAAGGGGCGCAGGAACTGCCACGCCGAGATGCCCGCCGCGCGCGTCACCACGAGCTCGTAGCGCCGGTTGAGCGAGATGAGCGCCGCCATGCCCGAAAAGAGCGCGACGAAGGGCACCGTCTGCATGAGAATCATCGGAATGCGCAGCCCCGTCACCAGGAGGCCGGTGGTGAGCGTATAGCCGGGAAGCCCGCCGACGCGGTTGGACATCTCGCTGAAGTCGATGATGAAAATCAGCGAGAAGATGCCGAGCAGGAACCAGATGGTGGTGACGACGTAGCGGCGGAAGAAATAAAGACCGAGGGTGCGAATCATGGCGCGCCGCTCCCGACCGATCCGCGCCCGGTCAGCCGCGCCAGGAGCCGGTTGCGGAACTCCGCGATGCGCTCGCCGAACGTCATCGGGATGTCGAGGCTCTTGTTGCGCGCGAGATAGCGGATGGCGATCGCCGCGGTGAGCAGGGGAATGAGATACATGACCGGGATGAAATAGACCGATTCCTCCGCGCTGTTGGAGGCGTAGAAGCTGAGCCAGCGCACGAAGAGCGCCGTCAGCAGCGCGGTGATCATCGGATGCATGCGGGCCTCGCGGTGCGAGCGGGCGTCACCGCTGACGACGAGCGCGATCAGGCCGAAGACCGCTGGAAAGAGCCATTCGGAGAAGCGGCGATGCAGTTCGGCGGTGAAGGAGCCGGGCTCGCTCTTGAAGTGCGGGTCGTCCGGATCCGGATTGAGCAGGAACGGAAGGTCGCGGTCCTTGGCGCGGATGTTCGAGCCGCCGGTGGTCTGGGTGAGGTCGGCGAGGTCGAAGGCGTAGGAATCGAACTTGATGATGGAGACGCTGCCGTCCGGCAGCTTGCGGTGCACTTCGCCGTCCTTCATCACCAAAGCGGAGCTGTTCTCGTCCACGGCGCCCTCGCGGGCATAATAGACCATCTCGAATCGCGGGTCGCGCGTATCGGCGACGAACAGGCCTTCCAGCACGCCGCCGTTGCGCCGTTCGGCGACCTGCACGTAGAGCCCGTCCGTCACCTTGCGGAAGGTGTTCTCCTGCACGACGGCGGACAGCATGTCGGCATGGGCCGTCGCGATCATCTTGCGCACGGCCATGCGGGAATAGGGCTCGACGAAATTGTCGACGGCGAAGGAGGTGAAGCTCATCGCCACCGCCAGGATCATGATCGGCCGGATGATCGTCGTGCGCGAACTGCCCGCCGAGGCGAGCACCGTCAGCTCCGAATCGCCGTTCATCACCGTCAGCGTCTGCGAGACGCCGATGACCAGCGCGAAGGGCAGGATGATCGGGATGACGGAAGGCAGGATGAGGGTCGCCAGCTTCAGGAAGGCGAAGATCGACTGGCCGCTGTCGGTGACGAGGTTGATGCTGCTGAGGGCCTGCGTCACCCAGACGATGCCGAGCAGGGGGAGCAGCGTGGCAACGAACATGAGCGACGCCCGCCGCAGGATATAGCGCTCGATCAGCTTCATCTTCATCAGTCCGCACGTTCGACAGGCGGTTCCGCACTTGCGCCGGGAAAGCCTATGGAAACCCCTATGGGCATATAAGCTTTCTTCAGGCTGACGCCATAGCGGAGAGTCTCCGCGCGGACGGAAAATTTATGGCGAACAAGCATGGCTAACGATCTCTAAACGAGGCGCCGCATCTTGCCAAGCGCCGCAAAAGCGACAAGGAATTGGTGCCATTGGCGGCTTTCCGGCCGCGTTGAAGGCCGCATGACAGGCATCGGAGTAAATCATGGCTTCCACGTTCGACATCGGTTTCGCAAAGACGGCGCGCGCTTCGGGCGGTCTTGCGGTCCTGCTCCAGGCCGCCGGCCAGCCGGCGGCGGGGATCGGCGAGGTCGATCCGCAAGGTGTCGTCGCCCGCGCGGCGGACGTGGCCAAGTTCACCGGCAAGGCGCTGAAGGGCCTCGATGTTCTGGCCCCGAACGGCGCGCCGGTAGACCGTATCCAGGTGCTCGGCCTCGGCGAAGTCGACAAGCTTGTCGCCCATGACTGGCTGAAGGCGGGCGGGGCGGCCGCGGCGAAGATCGGCCGCGCCGAGAAGGCGGCGATCTATATCGACGCGCCCGGTGCAGAGGTGACGGCGAAGAACGCCGCCGATTTCGCGCTCGGCATGCAACTCGGCGCCTACAGCTTCGATACCTACAAGACGAAGAAGGGCGAGGACGACGAGGCGAAGGCCGCCAGGACCGTCAAGGTGACGATCGTCACCGCGAACGCCGCCGCCGCGAAGAAGGCGAACGACGTTTCCGACGCCATCGCCGGGGGCGTGATCCTTGCCCGAAACCTCGTCAACGAGCCGGCCAACGTGCTCGGCCCCGTCGAATTCGCGGAAAAGGCCAAGGCGCTCGAAAAGCTCGGCGTCGAGGTCGACATCCTGACGGAGCGGGAGATGAAGCGCCTCGGCATGGCGGCCCTCCTCGGCGTCGCGCAGGGCTCCGTGCGCCCGCCGCGCCTCGCCGTCATGCAGTGGAAGGGCGGCAAGGACAAGGACCGTCCCGTCGCCTTCATCGGCAAGGGCGTCGTCTTCGACACGGGCGGCATTTCGATCAAGCAGGCCGCCGGCATGGAGGACATGAAGGGCGACATGGGCGGCGCCGCCGCCGTCATCGGCCTCATGCACACGCTTGCAAGCCGCAAGGCGAAAGCCAATGTCGTCGGCATCCTCGGCCTTGTGGAGAACATGCCGGACGGCAACGCCCAGCGGCCCGGCGACATCGTGAAATCCATGTCCGGCCAAACGATCGAAGTCATCAACACCGATGCGGAGGGCCGCCTCGTTCTGTGCGACGCGCTCTGGTACTGCAACGAGACCTTCAAGCCGCAGTTCATGGTGAACCTCGCGACGCTCACCGGGGCGATCATGGTTGCGCTCGGCAGCCACCATGCCGGCCTCTTCTCCAACGACGACACGCTCGCTGCGCGCCTGACGGCCGCCGGCCTCGCCACCAACGAGCGCCTGTGGCGCATGCCGCTCGGCCGCGAATACGACAAGATGATCGACAGCAAGTTCGCCGACATGAAGAATACCGGCGGGCGCTATGCCGGCTCGATCACCGCCGCGCAGTTCCTGCACCGCTTCGTCAAGGACACGCCCTGGGCGCATCTTGATATCGCCGGCACGGCGATGGGCTCGCCGACCGACGAGATCAACCAGTCCTGGGCGTCGGGCTTCGGCGTGCGCCTGCTCGACGAACTGGTGCGCGCGAATTACGAGGGGTGAGGGGCCGTGAGCGAGGTCCTCTTCTACCACCTGACCGAATCGAAACTGGAGGATGCGCTGCCGCCGCTCCTCGACAAGAGCCTCGAGCGCGGCTGGCGCGTCGTCGTCCAGGCGGGCGACGAAGCCCGGCGCGATGCGCTCGACACGCATCTGTGGACCTTCCGCGAAGACAGCTTCCTGCCGCACGGCACCGACGAGCAGGCCTTTCCCGCCGACCAGCCGGTGCTGCTGACGACGACGCCGGACAACGCCAATGCCGCGACCGTCCGCTTCCTCGTCGCCGGCGCCGAGCCGCCGCCGCTCGACGCTTACGACCGCGTGATCTTCATGTTCGACGGTTACGACCAGGCGGAAGTGGAGACGGCGCGCGGCCACTGGAAACGCCTGAAAGGCGAGGGGCACCAGCTCACCTACTGGCAGCAGAACAACGACGGGCGCTGGTTGAAGAAGGCCTGACATCTGCAATCGATCGGAATCGCGCGGAAGGAGCGGCCGCCCCGCCTGCAGCGGATCGTCTCCTCTTGCGCACAGGCATTTGCAGGTATATACCCGCGAAATGACCAGCGACATGTGCCATTGTATCGTGCTGCGCAAGGCCTCGCGCCGGGTCTCGTCCTACTATGACGAGGCGCTGGTGCCGCTTGGCGTGAACATCGCCCAGTTCAGCCTGCTCAGGAACGTCAACCGGATGGCGCCGGTATCGCTGACCGATCTTGCCATGCGCGTTGAACTCGACCGCTCGACGGTCGGCCGCAACGCCAAGGTTCTGGAGCGCATGGGGCTGTTGACGATCCGGCCGGGCAAGGATCAGCGCGAGGCGACGTTGACGGTCAGCGATGCGGGGCAGGCGGTCCTGAAGGAAGGGGCGCCCTTGTGGGACGATGTCCAGGCGAAGATCGAATCTCGGCTGGGGCCTGGCGGTATCGAGAAGTTGCAGCAGCTCCTCTCGGTGCTTTGATATTTTTGACCAGAAATGGGTATATGCCCGTAATTGCGGCATATCTCGGAAGAATCGCCGCTCGGCGGCATCGGAAAGGGACTTGATATGTTTTCCGCAAGCGTCGCCCGCTGGATGGCCGGCCGCAACGTTCACTATGGCTGGGTGGTCGCCGCGACCACCTTCCTCACCATGCTGGCAACCGCCGGCGCGATGGGCTCCGCCGGCGTCATGATCCAGCCGCTACATGAGGAATTCGGCTGGGATATCGCGGAGATTTCCTCCGCCATGGCGCTGCGGCTCGTGCTGTTCGGCCTGCTCGGGCCCTTTGCCGCCGCCTTCATGAACCATTTCGGCGTTCGCCAGGTGGTGGTGACGGCGCTGGCGCTGATCATGGGCGGCATCGTCGTTTCCTTTTTCATGACGGAGGTTTGGCAGGTGCTTCTCCTGTGGGGCGTGGTGATCGGCGTCGGTACGGGAATGACGGCCCTCGTTCTCGGGGCGACCGTCGCCACGCGCTGGTTCTCCAGGCGTCGCGGCCTCGTCGTCGGCCTGATGACGGCGAGCAACGCTACCGGCCAGCTCGTCTTCCTGCCCTTGCTCGCCGCCCTGACGGAGGCTTATGGCTGGCGGGCCGCCCTGACGCTGGCCGTCGCCGTCATAGCGGTGGCCATGCTGCTCGTTCTCCTGCTGATGCGGGATCATCCCGCCGATGTCGGCCTGCCGGCCTATGGCGAAACGGCTGTCGTTCGACCGCCGCGGCAGGATCACAACCTGACGGCCACGCTGCTCGCGCCGCTCGTCACCTTGAAAAGCGTCTCCGGTAACGCGGTCTTCTGGGTTCTGTTCGGCACGTTCTTCGTCTGCGGCCTTTCGACCAACGGCCTCATCCAGACCCACTGGATATCGATCTGCGGCGATTTCGGCATGGCGGCCGTCACGGCGGCGGGCACTCTTGCCGTCATCGGCATCTTCGATTTCCTGGGCACGGTCTTCGCCGGCTGGCTCTCGGACCGCTATGACAACCGTTTCCTGCTTTTCTGGTTCTACGGTCTGCGCGGCCTGTCGCTGCTTTATCTGTCCTTTTCCGGGTTCGGCGTGATCGAGCTGTCGGTCTTCGCCGTCTTCTATGGTCTCGACTGGGTGGCGACCGTGCCGCCGACGGTCAAGCTTGCCGCGGAAAATTTCGGCCGCGAGAAGGCCGGACTGGTCTTCGGCTGGGTTTTCGCCGGTCACCAGCTCGGTGCGGCGACCGCCGCCTTCGGCGCCGGCTACCTCAAGAGCGATTTCGATACCTACATGCCGGCGCTACAGATCGCCGGCCTGATGTGCGTGCTCGCCGCGCTCTCGGTGCTGCTGGTGAAGCGCCCCGGTCCGGCTCCGATCGCAGCCCGGGCGTGAAGCCGGCGGATATGAAAAGGCCCGCTCGAAGCGGGCCTTTTCTCAATCGTGGAACGCCTCGACGAACTTTCGCCGTCCCAGCATGAAGGCATCCGCGACGTGGCGGAGCGGCGCGAGATCGACGTCGGAT
>CBIMFD010000165.1:0-7659 GCA_966243085.1 uncultured Shinella sp. | reverse complement strand
GAGAGCTTGAAACCATAAGCGGCGCCGAGCGCTTCCAGCGTCTGGTTGTAGTAGGGCGAGGACGACTTCGCCCACGGGGCGATGGCCCCGTCGCGCAGCGTCCGCTCGCTTTCCGGCACGATCAGGTCCGGGTCGATCTTCTGCTGGCTGCCGAGGCCGTCGCAGGTCGGGCAGGCGCCGAAGGGGTTGTTGAACGAGAAGAGCCGCGGCTCGATTTCCGGAATGGTGAAGCCGGAAACGGGGCAGGCGAATTTTTCTGAGAACAGCACGCGCTCGTGCGTCTCGTTCAGCGACTTGTTGGCCGAACCGCCGGCGGCCGTTTCCTCGGCCGGCAGCGGCTTGTCGGCAAATTCGGCGATGGCGAGGCCGTCGGCGAGCTTGAGGCAGGTCTCGATACTGTCGGCAAGGCGCGAGGCGAGGTCCGAACGCACGACGACGCGGTCGACCACCACGTCGATGTCGTGCTTGTACTTCTTGTCGAGCGCCGGCACGTCGGCGATCTCGTAGAACTGGCCGTCGACCTTGACGCGCTGGAAGCCTTTCTTCATCAGCTCGGCGAGTTCCTTCCTGTACTCGCCCTTGCGGCCGCGCACGACGGGCGCGAGGATGTAGAGGCGCGTGCCCTCGCCGAAATCCAGCACGCGGTCGACCATCTGGCTGACCGTCTGGCTCTCGATCGGCAGGCCCGTCGCCGGCGAATAGGGAACGCCGACGCGCGCGAAGAGCAGGCGCATGTAGTCGTAGATCTCGGTGACCGTGCCGACGGTCGAGCGCGGGTTCTTCGAGGTCGTCTTCTGCTCGATGGAGATGGCCGGCGACAGGCCGTCGATCTGGTCGACGTCCGGCTTCTGCATCATCTCCAGGAACTGGCGCGCATAGGCCGAGAGGCTCTCGACATAGCGGCGCTGGCCCTCGGCATAGATCGTATCGAAGGCGAGCGACGACTTTCCGGACCCCGAAAGCCCGGTCATGACGATCAGCTTGTTGCGGGGCAGGTCGAGGTCGATGCCCTTGAGATTGTGCTCGCGCGCGCCGCGAATGGAAATTGTCTTGAGTTCGCTCATTGTGTCCAGCGTCGAAGGTCGTTGCGCATAAATGGGATCGGCCCCTATGTAGGGATTGATAAAGGCCTGTCCATGCGCCGTCAGAAGATTCCGTGCCCGTTTCCGATTCGGTTGACAAGAGTGTAGGGAATTATTAGAACAAAAAAAGAACGAAATTTCGCAATTGATCTGTGGATTACCACTTGCGCGGGGCGACGCCCGGCGACGGCAGCTTATAAGATGCCGCATTCGTGTAGTGAAATGATGTCGGGCGCCCTTCGTCCGGCGCGACAACGGGAAGTACGGGTATGGCTGGAAGCGTCAACAAGGTGATCTTGATCGGGAACGTCGGTGCGGACCCGGAAATCCGGCGCACGCAGGACGGTCGGCCGATCGCCAACCTGCGCATCGCCACCTCCGAGACCTGGCGCGACCGCAACAGCGGCGAGCGCCGCGAGAAGACCGAATGGCACAATGTCGTCGTCTTCAACGAAGGCCTGTGCAAGGTCGTCGAGCAATACGTCAAGAAGGGCGCCAAGCTCTATATCGAGGGCGCGCTGCAGACCCGCAAGTGGCAGGACCAGACGGGCAACGACCGTTACTCGACGGAAGTCGTGCTGCAGGGCTTCAACTCGACGCTGACCATGCTCGACGGCCGCGGCGAAGGCGGCGGCGCGGGCCGGGGCGGCGATTTCGGTGGCAGCAGCAATTTTGGCGGCGGCCAGAACTACGACGACTACGGTTCGCGGCCGGCTTCCGGCGGCGGCGGCAGCAGCGCAAGCCGTTCGGGCGGTTCGCAACTTTCGCGCGATATGGATGATGACATCCCGTTCTGAGCGGATTATCCTCGTCCCCGGGGATTTTCAGGGGCGCGGATCTGACTGACGGTTCACGGCGCCCCTCGGCAAGGGGAGGGCGCCGGTTTGGGGCTGCTGAAGGGGGTATTGCGTTTCGTCCTGCTTACGCTGGCGATCAGTTTCCTCGGGGGCATGATCGCCGCCATCGGCGCGCCTCCGGGCAAGCCGCCCGGGATGACGACGGCCTGGAGCATTCTTGGCGCGGTCATCGTCCTCCTGAGCCCGTTTCTCTCCGCTGCCTGGCTGTGGCGCCGGCGCAGGAAGGCGAAGGCCCAAGAGGCGGCGATGCGGCTCACGGCCCTGGCCGAGGAGCAGGACTATCAGGAAAATCTCCTTCGTCGCCGTTTCATCGAGCGGCAGAGGCTGATCGATGCGGTGGACCAGCACCGCGGTGCGCTTGAGCGCAATCTGGCGCGCGCCGTCCGCACGAACGATTACGGCGCGATCGTCCAGGACATGAGAGGCGATGCACTCAGCGAGTTCTTCGCCAGCATCGCGCTGGATGGCGCGCTGTTTTCCTTTGAGGATGCGAAGGCGCTGGTTTTCGAGCAGTTGAACATCCGCAGGCGCGAGCAGGCGGCGGCCGGGTTCGATGCCGGCTCGGTTCCGCGGGACGGACATGATTTCGAGCACTGGGTGGCCGATGCCCTCACGCGGTACGGCTGGAAAGCGGAGGTGACGCGCGGCTCCGGCGACCAGGGGCTGGACGTGATCGCCGAGAAGAAAGGCAAGCGCGTCGGCCTGCAATGCAAGCGCTATGGAGGCCCCGTCGGCAATAAGGCCGTGCAGGAGGCCCATGCCGGCAAGGTCTATTACGGGGTCGATGCCGTCGGCGTTCTCACCAATGCCAGCTTCACCCCGAGCGCCACGGCGCTGGCGGCGGTAACCGGCGTCAAGCTCTTCTCGCAGCACGATATTCCGAACCTTTTCGAGAAGACCTTTGCCGTGCGGTAAGCGCAGCGGCGGTTCTCAGGCGAGAAAGACCGACTTCACGCCGTCCACGACGAACTGCACCGCGAGCGCGGCGAGGATGACGCCGAGGAGGCGCGTGAGGATCGCCCGGCCGGTATTGCCGAGGAAGCGGTCGATGCGCTCGGCGATCACCAGCGACAGGAAAAGGATGCCGATGCAGAGCGCCAGCACGCCGATAAGGGCGCCGCGCTCGAGCGCGGAAGGGAAGGCGCCGGAAAGCAGGACCGTCGCGGAGATGGCGCCGGGGCCGGCGATCAGCGGCAGGGCGAGAGGGAAGACGGCGATGTTGTGGATGTGATCGCGGGTGATCGCCACCTCGCTGGTCTTTTCCTTGCGCTCGTTGCGCCGCTCGAAGATCATCTCGAAGGCGATCCAGAAGAGGAGCAGCCCGCCGGCGATGCGGAAGGCGCCGATGGAGATGCCGAGCAGCGAGAGCACGCCCGAGCCCGTCAGCGCGAAGACGGCGAGGATGCAGAAGGCGATCAGCGAGCCGCGCAGGGCGACCTGCTTTCGCTGCGGGCGCGTCATGCCGACGGTCAGCCCCAGGAAGATCGGCGCAAGGCCGGGCGGATCGAGCGTCACGAGCAGGGTCGTGAGCGCATTGATCACAAGATCGATGTTGAGCATGTCGGGCGTTCCCCTCGCCGTTGAGCGGCCGTTTCGTCGGCCTTGTCCGGCCATTGTTAGGCGAGGGCGGCACCCAAGGGAAGGGCGCCCGGACCGCCACGCCGATACGGCCATGAAAATGCGCAAATTATCGGATTTTACTTGGAAAACCCGCTCAAACCCCTTGCCGAAATTGGCGCTTGGAGCAGCGGTAGGCTATAAAATTGCATCTGATTCTGAACAACGATCGTGACCGAAATTGACAGAACAAACGACACCCGGCGGCAAGACCCCTCCCGGCATTGAGCCGATTTCCATCATCGAGGAGATGCAGCGGTCCTATCTCGATTACGCCATGAGCGTGATCGTGTCCCGCGCGCTGCCCGACGTGCGCGACGGCCTCAAGCCCGTGCACCGGCGCATTCTCTATTCGATGAACGAAATGGGCGTCGACTGGAACAAGAAATATGTGAAGTCGGCCCGCGTCACCGGTGACGTGATGGGTAAATACCATCCGCACGGCGACGCCGCCATCTACGACGCCCTGGCGCGCATGGCGCAGGACTGGTCGCTCCGCCTGCCGCTGATCGACGGCCAGGGCAATTTCGGCTCCGTCGACGGCGACCCGCCGGCAGCCCAGCGCTACACGGAATGCCGCCTGGAAAAGGCCGCCCATTCGCTGCTCGACGACCTCGACAAGGAAACGGTCAATTTCCGCGACAACTATGACGGCACGCTCTCCGAGCCGGTCGTCATTCCCGCGAAATTCCCGAACCTGCTCGTCAACGGCGCGGGCGGCATCGCCGTCGGCATGGCGACGAACATCCCGCCGCACAACCTGTCCGAAGTCATCGACGGCTGTATCGCCCTCATCGACAATCCGGGGATCGAGCTTCTCGACCTGATGCAGATCATCCCCGGCCCGGATTTCCCGACCGGCGCGCTGATCCTCGGCCGTGCGGGCATTCGCCAGGCCTACGAGACGGGCCGCGGCTCGGTCGTCATGCGCGGGCGCGCCACCATCGAGCCGATGCGCGGCGACCGCGAGCAGATCATCGTCACCGAAATCCCCTACCAGGTGAACAAGGCGACGATGATCGAGAAGATGGCCGAGCTCGTGCGCGAGAAGCGCATCGAGGGCATCTCCGATCTTCGCGACGAATCCGACCGCGACGGCTACCGCGTCGTCATCGAGCTGAAGCGCGACGCGAACGCCGACGTCATCCTGAACCAGCTCTACCGTTACACGCCGCTGCAGACCTCCTTCGGCTGCAACATGGTGGCGCTGAATGGCGGCAAGCCGGAGCAGATGACGCTGCTCGACATGCTGCGCGCCTTCGTCGCCTTCCGCGAGGAAGTCGTCAGCCGCCGCACCAAGTACCTGCTGCGCAAGGCGCGCGACCGCGCTCACGTCCTGGTGGGCCTTGCCATCGCCGTCGCCAATATCGACGAGGTGATCAACCTCATCCGCCGCGCGCCCGATCCGCAGACGGCCCGCGAGCAGTTGATGGAGCGCCGCTGGCCGGCCAAGGACGTCGAGGCGCTGATCCGCCTCATCGACGACCCGCGCCACCGCATCAACGAGGACCTGACCTACAATCTTTCCGAAGAGCAGGCCCGCGCCATCCTCGAACTCCGTCTTGCCCGCCTGACGGCCCTCGGCCGCGACGAGATCGACGAGGAACTGAACAAGATCGGCGAGGAGATCAAGGACTACCTCGACATCCTCTCCTCTCGCCTGCGCATAATGACCATCGTCAAGGACGAGCTCGGCGCGATCCGCGACGAGTTCGGCACGCCGCGCCGCACCGAGATCGCCGAGGGCGGTCCGGACATGGACGACGAGGACCTCATCGCCCGCGAGGACATGGTCGTCACCGTCTCGCATGCCGGCTATGTCAAGCGCGTGCCGCTCGCCACCTATCGCGCGCAGCGCCGCGGCGGGAAGGGCCGCTCCGGCATGGCCATGAAGGACGAGGATTTCGCGACCCGTCTCTTCGTCGCCAACACGCATACGCCCGTCCTCTTCTTCTCCTCCCGCGGCATCGTCTACAAGGAGAAGGTCTGGCGCCTGCCGATCGGCACGCCGCAGTCGAAGGGCAAGGCGCTCATCAACATGCTGCCGCTGGAGCCCGGCGAGCGCATCACGACCATCATGCCGCTGCCCGAGGACGAGACGACGTGGGAGAACCTCGACGTCATGTTCTCGACGACCCGTGGCACGGTGCGCCGCAACAAGCTTTCCGACTTCGTCCAGGTCAACCGCAACGGCAAGATCGCGATGAAGCTCGACGAGGAGGGTGACGAGATCCTCAATGTCGAGACCTGCACGGATCGCGACGACGTGCTGCTGACCACGGCGCTCGGCCAGTGCATCCGCTTCCCGGTCGACGACGTTCGCGTCTTTGCCGGCCGCAACTCGGTCGGCGTGCGGGGCATTTCGCTGGGTGCCGGCGACCACATCATCTCCATGACGATCGTCCACCATGTCGATGCCGAGCCGTGGGAGCGCGCCGCCTATCTCAAACGCTCTGCCGCCGAGCGCCGCGCGAGCGGCGTCGACGAGGAGGATATCGCGCTGGTCGGCGAGGAGGTCGGCGAGGTCGGCGATCTTTCCGAAGAGCGCTACCAGGAGCTGAAGGCCCGCGAGCAGTTCGTGCTGACGGTGTCTCAGAAGGGCTACGGCAAGAGGTCGTCCTCCTACGACTTCCGCACCTCGGGCCGCGGCGGCAAGGGCATTCGCGCCACCGACACCTCCAAGACGGGCGAGATCGGCGAACTGGTCGCCGCATTCCCGGTCGAGGAGAAGGATCAACTCATGCTCGTCTCCGACGGCGGTCAGTTGATCCGCGTGCCGGTCGACGGCATCCGCATCGCCAGCCGCGCCACGAAGGGCGTGACGATCTTCTCCACCGCCAAGGACGAGAAGGTGGTCTCCGTCGAGCGCATCAGCGAGCCGGAAGGCGACGACGATGCGGATACGGATGTCGAGGGTGTTGCCGAAGGTGAGGTAGAAACCGGGGACGAAGCACCGGGCGGCGAGGAATAGGCCCCGCCCTCAGGACATGGAAAAGCCGAACGGGCAGGGAACGACCGTCCGGCTTTTCATTTGTCGCGGGCGGCCCGGAGGGAAGGCCACCCGCGTTGACGGCGGCAAGGGGCGTTCTAGACGCCGAAGCCGCCTGCTTTCGTTTTCAGCCGTATTGCCTTCAGTGCGGCACGCTCACGCTTGATCTCGATGATCGTGCGGGCGAAATCCACCGTGAAGACGGCGCTGATGAAGAGCATGGAGAAAATGGTGAGCGCGGCCATGGTCTGTCCTCAGCGCAGCCACTTGCCGCGGCCGGCGAGCTTGGTCGACGCCGGGCGGTCTTCTTCGCGCAACGCATGAATGGTCGCGGCGGTGAGTGCGATGAACATGGTCATGCAGAGAAGAGCGAGTGCCATTTTCGTGTTCCTTCC
This sequence comes from uncultured Shinella sp., assembly GCA_966243085.1. Lineage (GTDB taxonomy): Bacteria > Pseudomonadota > Alphaproteobacteria > Rhizobiales > Rhizobiaceae > Shinella. The sequence continues at coordinate 719 of CBIMFD010000165.1, read as the reverse complement.
AGCCTAAGGAAACGCAATACTTGTTTCATTGTGTTCGGCCGATAGAACGCGCGATATCGATGTTTGTTCCGAGGTCCGATGCTGCCATCTAGACACGGGACGCCTGAAATGGTCTTGAATGACCCATTCACGCGCAGTTCATGTTCTTCGCAGGGGACAGCTCCGGGTGCGGGAGGCGCCACCCTTGCGGAAAGCGGCGGTCCATGACAAAAGGCGGCAAACGGAACCTCGCCGATGACAGTCGCCTTCTACCCTGGCTCCTTCGACCCGATCACCAACGGCCATATCGACGTGCTCGTGCAGGCGTTGAACGTCGCGCCGAAGGTCATCGTCGCCATCGGCATTCATCCCGGCAAGACGCCGATCTTTTCCTTCGAGGAGCGCGCCGGGCTCATCCGCCAGTCGATCGCCGAGGCGCTGCCGGCGCGGGCCGGAGATGTCAGCGTCGTTTCCTTCTCCAACCTCGTCGTCGATGCCGCGCGGGCGCACAAGGCGCATCTCCTCATCCGCGGCCTGCGCGACGGCACGGACCTCGACTACGAAATGCAGATGGCCGGCATGAACCGCCAGATGGCGCCCGACGTGCAGACCATCTTCCTGCCCGCAGGCGTTGCCTCGCGGCCCATTACCGCCACATTGGTCCGCCAGATCGCGGCCATGGGCGGCGATGTCAGTGCCTTCGTTCCGGCGCCCGTCTTCAAGGCGCTCCAGGCCCGGCA
>CBIMFD010000164.1:0-7710 GCA_966243085.1 uncultured Shinella sp. | reverse complement strand
CGGTGGGGAGAAGGGAAAACAGGCGACAGTCTGCCATATGCGATAGCCCTCCCCTCAAGGGGGAGATCATGGGGAGCCTGCCGCACCGCTCCCCTCTCTCAAAGCCGCCCGATCGACAGTCCGCCGTCGAGGTTGATCACCGAGCCGGTGGCGAAGGCGAATTTGCCGGTGGCGAGCGCGGCGGTGGCGGCGCCGATGTCGTCCGGTTCGCCCCAGCGCTTCATCGGCACCAGGCCGCCCTCGATCAGCGCATCGTATTTCGCCGAGACGCCGGCCGTCATGTCGGAGCGGATGATGCCGGGGCGGATCTCGAAGACGGAAATGCCGGTCTCCGCAAGCCGGACCGCCAGCCCCTGGCTGAAGGCCGCCAGCCCCGCCTTGGTCATGCAGTAGTCGAGCCGCTCGGGCGAGGTGAGGCCCGCCGAAATGGAGGTGATGTTGATGATCGAGCGCGGTCCCGCCGCCTTCTGCCGCAGCATCGCCTTCAGCACGGCCTGCGTGAAGAAGACGGTGCCGCGCAGGTTGGTGGCGACGATGGCGTCGAAATTCTCCGGGAGGAGGTCGAGGAAATCGCCGCGCACGACCGAGGCGATGCCGGCATTGTTCACGAGGCAGGAAATCGCTCCAAGCTGCTCCTCGACGTCCGCGACTGTCGCCGCATGGCCGGCGATATCCGCAAGGTCGCCCTCCAGGTAGATCGCCTGCCCGCCATGGGCGGAAAGGCCGGCGAGCATCGCGTCCGTCGCCGCATCGCCCGCACCGATGCCGGTGATCGCGATGTCGAAGCCTTCCGCCGCGAGCGCCCGGGCGATGCCGAGGCCGATGCCGCGGCGGCCTCCGGTGACGATGGCGACGGGACGGGGCGGGCGCGTCATGGCCGGCTCACGCGATGCGAAGCTGGCTTGCGGGATCGAAGAACACCGCCTTGTCGAGGTTGAAGGCAAGGCGCGCCGTCTGGCCGGCGGTGATGGGAACGTCCGCCCGCAGGCGCGCGACGATCTCCTTGCCGCCGAGATTGGTGACGGCGAAGGTATCGGCGCCGGCCGGCTCCACCACCTCGATCAGGCAGTCCCCTTCCGCGACGTTGCGCGCATTGCGGTCCGCGCCGTCCGGGTCCGTCAGCGCCTCGGGGCGGATGCCGAAGATCACTTCCTTGCCGGTATAGGCGGACAGGTTGCCGGGTGCATGCGGCACGGCGAGCACCAGCGGCTCGGCCTCGTGGCGGGCGAGCGAGACGGCAAGCCCGGACCCGTTGCCCTCGACCCTGCCCTTGAGGAGGTTCATGGCGGGCGAGCCCATGAAGTCGGCGACGAAGGTATTGGCCGGGTTGTTGTAGATTTCGGACGGCGAGCCGAACTGCTGGAGCACGCCGTCCTTGAGGACGGCGATCTTGGTGGCGAGCGTCATCGCCTCGATCTGGTCGTGCGTCACATAGACGATGGTGGTCTTCATGCGATGGTGCAGACGCTTGATCTCCGTGCGCATGTCGACGCGCAGCTTGGCGTCGAGGTTCGACAGCGGCTCGTCGAAGAGGAAGAGCTTGGGGTCGCGCACCAGCGCCCGGCCCATGGCGACGCGCTGGCGCTGGCCGCCGGAGAGCTGGCCGGGCTTACGGTCGAGAAGATGGCCGATCTGCAGCATGTCGGCGACCTGCCTGATCGCTTTCTCCCGCTCGTCCTTCGGCACGCCGCGGATCTCCATGCCGAAGGCGATGTTCCCGGCGACCGTCATGTTCGGGTAGAGCGCGTAGGACTGAAAGACCATGGCGATGTCGCGCTTGGACGGATGCAGGCCGGCGACCGAGCGGCCGTCGATGGCGATGTCGCCGGAGGTGATCGGCTCCAGCCCGGCGATGGTGTTGAGTAGCGTGGACTTGCCGCAGCCGGACGGGCCGACGAGCACGAGGAAGCCGCCTTCCTCGATCGTGAGGTTGATGTCCTTCAGGATTTCGAGCGAGCCGTAGGACTTGCGCAGGTTGCTGATCTTGAGGAACGACATGAGGCTATCCTTTCACGGCGCCGGACATCAGGCCGCGCACGAAATAGCGTCCGGAGACGATGTAGACGATGAGGGTGGGCAGCGCCGCGAGGATCGCGCCCGCGAAGTGCACGTTGTATTCCTTCACGCCGGTGGAGGAGGAGACGAGGTTGTTGAGCGCCACGGTCATCGGTGTCGTGTTGGCGCCGGAGAAGGAGGCGCCGAACAGGAAGTCGTTCCAGATATTGGTGAACTGCCAGATGACCGAGACGACGATGATCGGCCCGGAGGACGGCAGGAGGATGCGGTAGAAGATCTGGAAGAAGCTCGCCCCGTCGATCTGCGCCGCGCGCACCAGCTCGGTCGGGAAGTTTTCGTAGTAGTTGCGGAAATAGAGCGTGGTGAAGCCGATACCGTAGACGACATGCACGAGGATGAGGCCCCAGAGCGAGCCGGCAAGCCCCAGCCAGCCGAGGATGCGCGCCATCGGGATCAGCACGATCTGGAACGGGATGAAGCAGGAAAGGAGCAGGAGGCCGAAGAAGACGTTCGAGCCCCTGAACTGCCATTTCGTCAACACGTAGCCGTTCAGCGCGCCGATGACGGTGGAGATGGCGACGGCGGGCACGACCATCAGGATGGAATTGATGAAGAAGGGGCGAAGGCCCGTCGGCTGCACGCCGATCTGCGCCGTCGACCAGGCGGAAAGCCAGGGCTCGATCGTCCACACCTTCGGCAGGTTCAGCATGCCGCCCTGGCGGATTTCTTCCAGCGGTTTCAGCGAGTTCACCACCATCACGTAGAGCGGCAGCAGGTAGAAGACCGCGAACAGGATGAGCGCGGCATAGATGAGGGCGCGCGTCAGGCGCCCGTGCGAGATGATGTTGTCGGGGCTTTGCGCGCTCATCGGCCTTTGCCTCCGCGGATTTCGGAATAGAGGTAGGGAATGATGATCGAGAAGATCATGACCAGCATGATGATCGCCGAGGAGGCGCCGATGCCCATCTGGTTGCGGGTGAAGGTATAGGAATACATGAAGGTCGCCGGCAGCTCCGTCGCCTGTCCCGGCCCGCCGCCCGTCAAGGCGACGACGAGGTCGTAGGCCTTGATGGCAAGGTGCGCCAGGACGACGAAGGCGGAGAGGAAGACCGGGCGCATCAGCGGGATGATGATGCGGCGGTAGATGGTGGCCGTCGTCGCGCCGTCGATCTGCGCGGCCTTGATGATCTCGTTGTCGACGCCGCGAAGGCCGGCGAGGAACATGGCCATGACGAAGCCGGAGGATTGCCATACGGCGGCGAGCACCAGGCAATAGATGGCGTAGTTGCGGTCCTTGATCCAGTCGAAGGAAAAGCTCTCCCATCCCCACAGATGCATGGTGTTCTCAAGGCCGATGCCGGGATCGAGGAACCATTTCCACGCGGTGCCCGTCACGATGAAGGAGAGCGCCATCGGATAGAGATAGATCGGTCGCAGCAGGCCTTCCGCGCGGATCTTCTGGTCGAGCAGGATGGCGAGCGATAGGCCCAGCACCGAGCAGATGGCGATATAGAGCGAGGCGAAGATCGCAAGGTTCGAGATCGCCCGCCACCAGTGCGGCAGCGCCCAGAGCTTGGTGTAGTTGCTCAGCCCCACGAAATTGTAGGAGGGCAGCATCTTGCTGTCCGTCAGCGACAGGAAGCCCGTATAGGCGATGAAGCCGTAGACGAAGACGAGCACGATGAGAAAACTGGGCGCCAGCACGAGCTTCGGCAAAAGCTCCTGCAGCCGGTTTCGGCTATCCATGGTCGTTACCACCGTTTTGTGTTTGGTCGGCGGTGGGGCCATGCCCCTCATCCGCCTGCCGGCACCTTCTCCCCGCAGGCGGGGAGAAGGGTTATGCCGTGACCTCTCCGTCTCCCTCTCCCCGTTTACGGGGAGAGGGCCGGGGTGAGGGGGAGCCGCGTTCGCTTACTTCGCAGCCTCGACGGCAGCTTTCAGTTCCTCGACGGCTTCCTCGGAGGTAAGCTCGCCGTTGAACTCGCGCGTCACGACGTCGTAGATGGCGTTCTTGACGGCGGCCGGGTTGGCGTGGCCATGAGCCATGGAGCCCATCAGCGTGCCGTTGGCGTTTGCTTCCGCCAGGTCCTTGATGGCCTTCTTGCCGCAATCGTCGAAGTCGGTGTCGGGAACGTCGGTGCGGGCCGGAGCCGAGCCCTTGACCACGTTGAAGGCCGACTGGAAGACCGGGCTCTCGATGGCCGAGGCCATGGTGAGCTGGGCCGGAACCTTGTCCTCGGAAACCTTGAACATCGCGAACTGGTCGGAGTTGAAGGTCACGGAGCCCTGCGTTTCCGGATAGCGCATGCAGACGAAGTCCGTGCCCGGCTTCTTGCCGGCCTTGATGAACTCGCCCTTTGCCCAGTCGCCCATGAACTGGACGCCCGCCTTGCCCTCGATGACCATGGCGGAAGCAAGGTTCCAGTCGCGGCCCGAGAAGTTGTCGTCGACATAGGTGCGCAGCTTCGTCATGCGATCGAAAGCTTCCTTCATCTTGTCGCTGCCGAGCGTCTCGGGATCGAGGTCGATGAAGGCCTTCTTGTAGAAGTCGTTGCCGAGCGAAAGCACGACAGCGTCGAAGATCGTGGCGTCCTGCCAAGGCTGGCCGCCATGGGCGATCGGCGTGATGCCTTGTTCCTTGAAGTTGTCGAGCAGGGCGATGAGCTCGTCCCAGTTCGTCGGCTCCTTGCCGCCGGCCTTGTCGAGCGCGGCCTTGTTGATCCACATCCAGTTGGTGGAGTGGACGTTGACGGGCGCGGCGATCCAGTGACCGTCATACTTGGAGAACTGCTGCAAGGCCGTCGGGATCACCTTGTCCCAGCCTTCCTTGGCGGCGACTTCATCGAGATTGCCGAGCGCGCCTTCCTTGGCCCAGTCGAGAATGTCGAAGCCGAGCATCTGCACGGCGGTCGGCGCGTTGCCGGCCGTGACGCGGGCGCGCAGCACCGTCATGGCTTCCGTGCCGCCGCCGCCGGCGACCGGCATGTCGGTCCAGGTGATGCCCTTGGACTCAAGGTCCTTCTTGAGCACGTCGAGGGCCGCGGCCTCCCCGCCCGAGGTCCACCAGTGCAGGACCTCCACGTTTTCCGCTGCATGGACGACCGTGCCGCCCACGCCCATCATCGTCACCGCGGCGATCGCGGTGGTCGTCAGAAACTTGCGCATCGTTTTCCTCCCGTTTGCAAGTTTTCGGGCGGGAGCCTCCCCCCGCCAATCTCCCCGAGGCCCGCATGGGCATCGGAATGCCGTTCATGGCTCAAAGCGCCGGATCAATTTAAAACGTTGTAAATTTGTGAAGTCAAGCCGCCACGGCGGGCAACGAAGCCTCTTTGCGGCAACGCGGTAAATTCGACAAAAGCCCGCGGGCTTCTACAAAAACCGATCTTTGTGCAGCGCACGGAAAACGTTTTAAATTCTGTGCGGCGCAAGATTGCCGAACGGGCGGCGCGCCGATATGGTGCCGCGTATAGCCTGCCGCCATCCGAAGAAGCGTATCCGTGTCCCGCATCGAAAAGCCCGCCGACAGTGAACCCGCCCGCGCTTTGCGCGCCGGCAAGCCGACGCTGAAGACCATTTCGGAAATCACCGGGCTTGCGATCACCACGGTTTCGCGCGCGCTCGGCAATGCGCCGCAGATTTCCGAGGCGACGCGCCGGCGCGTGCACGAGGTCGCCGCCGAGATCGGCTACCTGCCGGATCGTGCCGCCCAGCGCCTCAAGACCGGCCGCACCAATGTCATTTCCGTGCTGCTCGATCCGCACGAGGAAATCCTCGGCTTCGGCACGTCCATCATGCACGGCCTTGCGCGCGCGCTCCAGGCGACGCCCTATCATCTCATCGTCACGCCGAACTTCCTCGAAGACAGCAGCGTCGAGGCGGCGAATTACATCATCCGCAACGGCATGGCGGACGGCCTCATCTTCTCGCGCACCGAGCCCTTCGATCCGCGCGTTCGGCTGCTGCTGGAAAACGGCTTTCCCTTCGTCACGCACGGCCGGACGGAATTCTCCACACCCCACGCCTTCGTCGACTACGACAATTTCGCCTTCGCCTATGCGGCGACGCGGCGCCTCATCCGGAAGGGCCGGCGCAAGGTCACGATCATCCTGCCGCCGAAGCGCCTCACCTTCTACCAGCACATGCTGCACGGCTTCATGACCGCGGTGCGCGAGGCCGGCGCCGCCTACGAGATCCCGGAAGGCCTCGACCTCGACAGCCCCGCCGACATGATCCGCGACTACGTGCGCCGGCGCAGCGGCGAAGCCGACCCGCCGGACGGCTTTGCCTGTCCCGGCGAGGTCTCGGCGCTCGCCACCATCACCGGCATGAGCGACAACGGCCTTGTCCTCGGCGGGCAGTACGACATCGTCGCCAAACAGACCTCGCGGCTCCTCAGCCAGATCCAGCCGAAGGTCGAGACGATCTACGAGGACCTCACCGCCGCCGGCGAGGCCATGGGCCGCCTGCTGCTGCGCCGCATCGCCGGGGAGGCGGTGGAGGAGCTGACGCTGCTGCAAGGTCCGCAGCTCGGGTTTCCGGTGGCTTAGGGCAGGGTGGTCGCCACCTGCCGATGAAGACCCCTCCCCAACCCCTCCCCACAAGGGGGAGGGACTTAACTCGCCGCTCCCTCTGCGAGAGAATGGGACGGAAGGGCAAGCCTCCTGCTTTCTCCCCCCTTGTGGGGGAGATGCCGGCAGGCAGAGAGGGCCTTCATCGCCGCGCCGTTTCGCCACCTCGTCGTTCATCGCGGCATCCACCAGCCGGTGCGTGCGCCGATATGCATGTTGAGCGTCTTGGTCTCGGTATAGTCCTCCACCGCATGGCGGCCGAGTTCGCGGCCGAGGCCGGACTGGCGATAGCCGCCGAAGGGCAGCTCCGAAGCGCCGTCCATGAAGGTGTTCATCCAGACCGTGCCGGCGCGCACCCTGCGGCCGATCGTCAGGCACGTATCGAAATCGCGGCTCCAGACGCCGGCTGATAGGCCGTAGTCGATGGCATTGGCGATGCGGATCGCCTCGTCCGTCGTCTCGAAGGTCAGCACCGAGAGCACCGGGCCGAACACTTCTTCGCGGGCGACGGCCATGTCCGGGGTCACGCCGGAAAGGATCGTCGGGGCCATGAACTGGCCGAGGCCGAGATAGAGCGCCGCCCCGCCGAGCGCCACCGAGGCGCCGGCCTTGGCTGCGCCATCCACATAGCCGCCGATTTTTTCGAGGTGCTGCGGCGTGATGATCGCGCCGACCTGTGTCGCCGGGTCGAGCGGGTCGCCGACCTTGACCTTCTTCGACAGGTCCGCAATGCGCGCCGTCACCTCGCCCGCGATGGAGCTGTGCAGGATCAGCCGCGAGCCGGCATTGCAGCATTCGCCGGCATTGAAATAGGCGCCGAACACGGCGGCGTCGACGAAGGCGTCGAGATCGGCGTCGGGGAAGACGATCTGCGGGTTCTTGCCGCCGAGTTCCAGCGAGACCTTCTTCAAGGTCTGCGCGGCATTGGCCATGGTCAGGCGACCGACGCCGGTGGAGCCGGTGAAGGACACCATGTCGACGTCGGGATGCGTCGTCATCACGCTGCCGACTTCCGGCCCGGTGCCGGTGAGGATGTTGACGACGCCCGCCGGAACGCCCGCCTCGATGAGGATCTCGCCGAGCACCAGCGTGGAGCCGGAGGTCAGCTCCGAGGGTTTCACCACCG
>CBIMFD010000163.1:0-7721 GCA_966243085.1 uncultured Shinella sp. | reverse complement strand
AGCCTCAGGCCGCGTTCGACGCGTGTTCTTCGCTGAGGCAGGCGTAGATGGCGCTTTCGCTGTCGGAGGCGCGCAGCTTTGCGACCATTGCGGGGTCGCGCAGCACGCGCGCGATGCGCGAAAGGGCTTTCAGGTGATCTGCACCGGCACCTTCCGGGGCCAGAAGCAGGAAGACGAGGTCGACCGGCTGGTCGTCCAGTGCCTCGAAGTCCACGGGGATCTCGAGCCTTGCGAAAAGGCCGGTGATCTGCGTGAGCGCCTTCAGTTTGCCGTGCGGGATGGCGATGCCGTTGCCCACGCCGGTCGAACCGAGCCGTTCACGCTGAAGGATGACGTCGAAGATCTCTCGTTCGGAAAGTCCCGTGATCTTTGCCGCTTTCGCCGCCAGTTCCTGAAGCAACTGCTTTTTGGAATTGGCCTTCATCGCCGGAATAATCGCACTCTGCTGCAGCAAACCTGCCAATGCCATGCTTTTGTCCTCGTCGCCGGGTGAAGGGTTTGAAGAAGCGCGGTGCCCGTCCCGGCACCACACTCCCGTCACTCAGCCTTTGATACTGGCTGCGTCGATCCAGCCAATATGTCCGTCGTTGCGTCGGTAGACGATATTGAGCTGCTCCGAACCGCTGCTGCGGAAGAGAAGAACCGGCTCGTCCGTCATGTCGAGCGCCATGACGGCGCTTGCGACGGACATGGTCCGAAGTTTCTTCGTGCTTTCCGCAACGATGGTCGGCGCGTAGTCCTCGGGAAGCTCTTCGTCTTCGTCGGGGACCGAATCCATCACCGTGTAGGCCACTTCCGCAAAGCCGTCATAGCCGTTGCCGTTGTGGTGTGCCTTGAGTTTGCGCTTGTACCGGCGCAGGCGCTTCTCGATCCGCTCTGCGGCAGCCTGGAAGGATGCCAGCGGGTCGTTTGCTTCGCCATTCGCCTGCAAGGCCATGCCCGTATCGAGATGGATCTTGCAGTCCGCGCTGTACCGCGATCCCGCTTTTTCCACGGTGACCTGGCTCGAATATCCTCCGTCGAAATATTTGGTTACGGCCTCTTCCACCTGCTCTTCAATGCGCTGGCGGAAACTGTCGCCGATTTCCATATGTTTACCGGATACACGCACACTCATGGAGGTTACCTCTCTTTCGTGATTTGCGTGCAACAGTCTATTCCAACCTCATCCGCGATCCAAGCGTTTCACATGAGCCGCCCTCTTGTGCGCTGCACGATAGAGAAAAGCGGGGATATTTCTGGAATTCCGGCCTGTCTTCCCTTCGGAATTGGGGCGCGCATTAGCCGGTCCAGCCCGTGAAGTCAATCGTCCGATTCAGGCATTGTTAACGTCTTGCCGGGGGAAACGCCGCTTTCCAGGGCTTTGTTTCAGGCGCCGGCGGCTTTTGCGAGGGCCCGCTTTTCCCGCCGTCGCTGCACGGAGGAGGGGATGTTCATCGCCTCTCGGTACTTGGCGACCGTGCGGCGGGCTAGCTCGACGCCGCCCTTGCGCAGGGCTTCGACGATATCGTCGTCGGAAAGCACCGCATCGGGGCTCTCCTCGGCAATCAGGGCACGGATGCGGTGGCGCACGGCCTCGGCCGAATGGGCGTCTCCTCCCTCTGCGGAGCCGATGGAGACGGTGAAGAAATATTTCAGCTCGAAGAGCCCGCGCGGCGTCAGCATGTATTTGTTCGAGGTGACGCGGCTGACGGTCGATTCATGCATCCCGATCGCCTCGGCGACCGTTTTCAGGTTGAGGGGCCGCAGGTGGTCGACGCCGTGGAGGAGAAAGGCGTCCTGCTGGCGTACGATCTCGCTTGCCACCTTCATGATGGTGCGGGCGCGCTGGTCGAGGCTGCGGGTCAGCCAGTTGGCGGTCTGCAGGCACTCGTTGAGGAAGCCGTGGTCCGTGCTGTCGCGGCTCGTGCGGGCGGAGACGCTGGCATAGTAGTCGCGGTTGACGAGGACGCGCGGCAGGGTGTCGGGGTTGAGCTCGACCAGCCAGCTTCCGTCCGGCGCGGCGCGCACGACGATATCCGGCACCACGGCCTCCGTGCCGCTCGCCTCGTAGCGTGCACCGGGCTTGGGGTCGAGCTTGCGGATTTCCGCCAGCATGTCGAGAAGATCGTCCTCGCCGACGCCGCACAGCTTCTTGAGCGTGGTGAAATCGCGCCGGGCGAGCAGTTCCAGATTGTCGAGCAGCGCGGCCATGGCCGGGTCGAGCCGGTCGAGGGCCCTGAGCTGGATGGCGAGGCATTCGCCGAGAGAACGGGCGAAGACGCCGGGCGGGTCCAGCTCCTGCAGGCGGGACAGCACGCGCTCGATGTCGCCGACGGGCTTGCCGAGCTTCAGCGCCGTCTCCGCCGTGCTGCCCTGGAGATAGCCGGCCTCGTCGAGCTGGTCCACGAGATGCTGGGCGATCAGCCGGTCCACCGGATCGGCCAGCACGAAGGGGATCTGCTCGCCGAGCACGTCGCGCAGCGTCTTGCGGCCGGCGACGAAGGCGTCGAGGTCGTAGCCCTCGCCGTCCTCGCTGCCGCCGGGCATGGATTTCCACTGGCCGAGAAGTTCCGGCGCATCGGCCGCGCGCGGGCCGGCATCGTCGGGAAAGACGTTGTCGAGGCCGCCGTCGAACGTGTCCGACGTCGCACCGCCGACGGCCGAATCGTAGAGGTCCGGCTGGGGCGCGTCCTCGCCGGCGCCGGCCTCGCCCGGCTCGTCCGTTGCCGAGCGGGCCTCGTCCCGCGCGCCGTCATCGTTCGCGGCGATCTCGAGGAGGGGGTTCTTCTCGACTTCCTGCTCGATGAAGCGCGTCAGCTCCAGATGCGTCATCTGCAGGAGCTGGATCGACTGCATGAGCTGCGGCGTCATGACCAGAGACTGGCTTTGGCGCAGGAAAAGGCTGGCGGCGAGGGCCATGCGGACGATCTGCTCCCGAAGAGGCGCCCCGGTCATCGAGGCGAGAAGATCCAACTGGCCCGAAAATTGCTTTTTTGATGGGTTTGGTCAAGCGCAAGCCGCGACCATGGTGAAGATCGCGGCCGGCCGGTGCCTCAGAGGCTGAAATTGTCGCCGAGATAGAGGCGGCGCACGTCCGCATTGTTGACGATGTCGTTCGCCCGCCCATGGGTCAGCACTTCGCCGGCATGGATGATATAGGCCCGGTCGATGAGGCCGAGCGTCTCGCGCACATTGTGGTCCGTGATGAGCACGCCGATGCCGCGCGAGGTCAGGTGCCGCACCAGCGCCTGGATATCGGCGACGGAGATCGGATCGACGCCGGCGAAGGGCTCGTCGAGCAGCATGAAGGTCGGGTCGGTGGCAAGCGCGCGGGCGATCTCGAGGCGCCGGCGCTCGCCGCCCGAAAGCGCGACGGCCGGCGATTTGCGAAGATGCGAGATGGAGAATTCGGCAAGCAGGCTGTCGAGCTTCTGCTCGCGGCGCGTCTTGTCCTTGTCGTGCACCTCAAGGACGGCGCGGATGTTCTCTTCCACCGTTAGGCCCCGGAAGATCGAGGCTTCCTGCGGCAGATAGCCGACGCCGAGCCGCGCGCGGCGGTACATCGGCATGGTCGTCACGTCATGGCCGTTGATCTCGATCGAGCCCTCGTCGACCGGCACGAGCCCGGTGATCATGTAGAAACAGGTCGTCTTGCCGGCGCCGTTCGGGCCGAGCAGGCCGACGGCCTCGCCGCGGCGCACCACCAGCGAGACGCCGTTGACGACGCGGCGGTCGCGGTAGGCCTTGGTCAGCCCGCGGGCGATGAGAGTTCCTTCATAGCGCGCGATATCGGCGCTGCGCTGCGGCTCGTGCGCGGCGTTCCGGTGGCGGCGCCTCAGGCGGTTGAGCAGGGGAAAGGACACGAGGGAAGCGCTACTCAGTTCGTTTTCTTGCGGGACTTCGGGTCGAGCTGGATCATGACGCGGCCGCCGCAGGCGTCGAGCTTGGCCTCGCCCGTGTTCATGGCCACGTTGAGCTGGCAGCCGACGAAGACGTTCTCGCCTTCCGAAAGCACGACCTTGTCGCCCTTGAGCTGCAGCGTCTGGTTGATCATGTTGAAGGTGCCCGTGTCGGCGGTCGCCTCCTGCGTCTCGGACTTGAGGTAGACCTTGTCGAAGACGTCGATCTTCTCGATATCGGCGTCGCCGCTCGCCACCGAGCCGCCGCCCGAGGTATAGTAGACGACCATCCTGCCCGCCTGCAGCGTCGTCGTGCCCTGCACGACCTTGACGTTGCCGGTGAAGACCGCCTGGCGCTGCTGGTCGTGGATTTCCAGCTTGTCGCTCTGGATCTGGATCGGCTGGTCGTTAGAAAGCTGCATGCCCGTCATCTTGCTCTCGGTCTGGGCACCGGCAGCGCCGGCAGAAAGCGCGAAGCCTGCGGCAAGAACCAGGAGACCGGCGGCCCGGACGGGGGCGGAAAGGGTGGCGAACATGGCGCTCTTACTGCTCTTTGTTGCGGATGGCGGCAGGATCGACGTCGACGACGACCTTGCCCTCGAAGACGATGACATGGCCTTTATCCGTCATTCGCAGCGACTGCGCAACAATGGATGCGGCGCGCGATTGGATGGAAACTGGCTTGTCCGTGGACAGGGTGCCGCCGGTAATGTCGAGATGGGCCGACTGGAAGGCGGCCGTCAGGCCGGTGTTGAGGTTGATGGTGAAGGGTGCAACCATGTCGAGCAGGTTACGGCCACGGTCGTAGATGCCCGTCTTGGCGATCACCTCGGCCACCGTGCTCTCGTTGACCGGCATCTTCGCCGTGATGTTCTCGAGCGTGATGACGTCGGGCTGCTTGATGTCCTGCAGCGCCCGCTCGGCCTTCATCGAATAGCTGATGCCGTCCTTGTTGCGCCCGGCGATCGCGGGGCTCTGCATGACGATCTTGCCGTCCTCGATGGAGGCGCTTTCCACATGAAGGTCGGAGGGAAGATAGGTGCGGACGAAGGATACGACCGCGAAGATCGCGCCGATGGCGAGCGCGGCGGCGGGAAGCGCCACCTTGAAGAAGCGCACGCGCGCGGAATGGCGCCGCGCGAGGCGGTAGGCCTCGGCGGAAACACCCACGCCCGGTGCGCCCGTGGGCGCGTCTGTCACGCTTTCCAGCATTCTGCCTGCTTGAATTTCCAGCTTGCCCTACGCAATGCAAATCATTGGTTGCGTTTGTAACGGGCTCCATATGGCGATTATTCCTGAACAAACAATGGAGGCCCAAGAAAGTTCAGCGACGAATTGCCATTCCCACGGGGAATGCCATATCGATAGGGCCTTCGGCAAGTCACTCCCCTTATATGGGGCGCCATCGAGGACAAGGGACCATAGGGAATGGATCAATCCGCCATCGCCGACCGCCGGCAATTGCGCCGCAAGCTCACCTTCTGGCGCGTTGCGGCCATCGTCGTCGCGCTTGCCGCCGTCTTCGCCGCCGTTGCCTGGCGCTGGCCGGGCGGCGAGACGGGCGACCATATCGCACGGGTGAAGATCTCCGGCATCATCCAGGACGATCCCGAACTTCTGGAGCGGCTCGACCGCATCGCCCGCAACGACCGGGCGAAAGCCCTCGTCGTGACGATCGCCTCGCCCGGCGGCACCACCTATGGCGGCGAGGTCATCTTCAAGGCGCTGCGCAAGGTGGCGGAGAAGAAGCCCGTCATTTCGGACGTGCGCACGCTCGCCGCCTCCGCCGGCTACATGATCGCGACGGCCGGCGACACGATCATCGCCGGCGAAAGCTCGATCACCGGCTCCATCGGCGTCCTCTTCCAATATCCGCAGATGAAGGAGCTGATGGACAAGATCGGCGTCTCGCTGGAGGAGATCAAGTCCGCGCCGCTGAAGGCCGAGCCCTCGCCCTTCCACCCGGCGAGCGAGGACGCCAAGGCGATGATCCGCTCCATGGTGATGGACAGCTACGACTGGTTCGTCGACCTCGTCGCCGAGCGCCGCAAGCTGCCGCGCAGCGAGGTGCTGCGCCTTGCCGACGGCAGCATCTTCACCGGTCGCCAGGCGCTCGCCAACAAGCTGGTCGACACGCTCGGCGGGCCGGAGGCGATCCGCGCCTATCTAGACGAGCGCAAGGTGAAGGCGGACCTTCCCGTCGTCGATTACGAGGCCGCTAGCCGCTCCGGCTTCCCGTTCCTTGGCAGCAGCGTGCGCGAACTCGCCCGCTCCGTGCTGGGCCTTCCCGTCGACCTCCAGCCGACAATCGAAAAGCTGACCGGCGAAAAGTTGTTTCTTGACGGTCTGGTCTCCGTTTGGCAGGTTGATCGCGATTGAAAAACAAGAACTTTTAGGGGGATACCGTGATCAAGTCGGAATTGGTTCAGATCGTCGCCGCCCGCAATCCCCATCTCTACCACCGCGACGTCGAGAACATCGTCAACGCGGTCCTCGACGAGATCACCGATGCGCTGGCAGCGGGCAACCGCGTCGAGCTGCGCGGCTTCGGCGCCTTCTCCGTCAAGAACCGCCCCTCGCGCTCGGGCCGCAACCCGCGCACGGGCGATGCCGTCTTCGTCGAGGAGAAGTGGGTCCCCTTCTTCAAGACCGGCAAGGAACTGCGCGAACGCCTCAATCCGGGTCAGGCCGATCAGGACGATTGAGAATACCCCGGCAAGCTATGGGGCGGTTTTGCGTTCGGGATCGCGTGGAGCAGGGTCTTCGCGCCTGAAAGGTGATGCCATGATCAAGAAAATCGTCAACGTCCTCGTCCTCATCCCGATCGGCATCGTGCTGATCGTGCTCTCGGTGGCGAACCGGCAATCCGTGACGCTGGCGCTCAATCCGTTCCGGCCGGAAGACAGCGTCCTTTCCGTCACCGCGCCCTTTTTCGTCTATCTCTTCCTTGCCGTGATCTTCGGGCTCGTCGTCGGCTCGCTCGCCACCTGGTTCACCCAGGGAAAGCACCGCAAGCGCGCCCGTATCGAGGCGAGCGAGGCGGTCAAGTGGCACACCGAGGCCGAAAAGCACCGCACCCGCGCCGAGGCGATGGCTTCGCAGGCCGTCCTGCCGTCTCCGGGAAAGTGAACTACGCCGCGCCGCCGTTCAGCTTGTCTCCGAGATCGGAGAAGAACTGCGCGGCGAGCTTCTTCGAGGTCGAATCGATGAGGCGCGAGCCGAGCTGGGCGAGCTTGCCGCCGATCTGCGCCTTCACGTCGTAGGACAGGATCGTGCCGTCGCCGTCCTCGGCAAGACGCACGTCCGCCCCGCCTTTGGCGAAGCCGGCGATGCCGCCCTTGCCCTCGCCGGAGATCGTGTAGCTTTCCGGCGGATTGAGGTTGGAAAGCGTCACCTCGCCGTTGAAGGTCGCCGAGACGGGGCCGATCTTGATCTTCACCGTCGCCTCCAGCTCGGTCGGCGATTTCATCGTCAGCGACTGACAGCCCGGAATGCAGGCCTTCAGCACCTCCGGGTCGTTGAGCGCCGCCCAGACGGCCTCGCGCGGAGCGGCAATGCGTTCTTCGCCGGACATGTCCATGATCGATCCTCCCTCATTCGTTCCGTTTTATCGCAATCGGAAAGCGCTTTGCCAAGTGGGGGAGGGATGGTATGGGGACCGCTTGCTCCCGGCGCTGCCGGCATGTTTCAACCGACGACGGACGATCGATCGTGAAGGACAGAAATCGCCGGCCGAAGAACGGCCCCGCCGCGCCCGCAAGGGCGCGCGCCGAAAGGCCTCCGGCAACAAGGCCCCAGCCTGCAAAGTCCCCGCTTGCGAAAAAGGAACAGCGTCCGGCG
>CBIMFD010000162.1:0-7722 GCA_966243085.1 uncultured Shinella sp. | reverse complement strand
GCGCCGAGGCCGCGCAGCCGGTCGCGCACGAGGCGGAAGTGCTTGGCCTCCTCGAACGCCACCTGCATCCAGCCGTCGAAGAAGGAATGCGGCACGCGTTCGGTGGTGAAGCGCGCGACGATGTCGAGCGCGAGGTCCACGGCATTGAGCTCGATATGGGCAAGCGCATGGAGGAGGGCGATGCGGCCCTTCTCGGTATGCAGCGAGCGCTTTTCCATGTGCTTCGGCGGAATGAGCTCCGGCTTTTCCGGCCGGCCGGGACGGGCGGGCAACGCGGGATCGCGCGGCGAGCGCATCGAAAGCGTGCGGGCGAACCAGCGCCGGGCGGTCTCCTGCGCCAGCGCGGTCTTCATATCGAGATCGGCGGCGAGGATTGCGGCCGTAGCGCCGCCTCGAAGGCTTTCGATGTGTGGGAGGGGAGTCATTCCAATACCTTGCCGACGTTGCCTAAAGTTTCCTGGCGGCGTCGAGCACGGCCTCGACATGGCCCTTGACCTTCACCTTGCGCCAGACATCGGCGATCCTGCCGTCCGCATCGACGAGCACGGTCGTACGCTCCACGCCCATATAGGTGCGGCCATACATGCTCTTTTCCTTCCACACGCCATAGGCTTGCAGCGTGGAAAGGTCCTCGTCGGAGGCGA
Source organism: uncultured Shinella sp. (assembly GCA_966243085.1). Taxonomy (GTDB): domain Bacteria; phylum Pseudomonadota; class Alphaproteobacteria; order Rhizobiales; family Rhizobiaceae; genus Shinella. Next base: position 7,078 of record CBIMFD010000162.1, on the reverse strand, counting down.
GAGCCACGCCGAGCTCGTGTTTTTTGACGAACCTGTCGTGTTTCTTCACCGGATCGGGCGAAAGGCCGAGGAGTGCCACGCCTGCGGCGTCGAAATCTCCCTTTGCGGCGGTGAAATCCTTTGCCTCCAGGGTGCAGCCTTCCGTATCGTCCTTCGGATAGAAGAAGAGGACGACGGGGCGCCCGCGGAAGGCCGACAGCGAGACGGTGCCTCCGCCGTCGCGCGGGAGCGTGAAATCCGGGGCTTCGATGCCCGGGGCCAGTTCTGCCATGGGATTTCCTTTCTTTGGCCGGCTTTTTGAGTCAAGGACGCGGCTTCCCGCATATATAGTGACAGGCAGAATCGTCCAGCGGCGAGCGGATGAGGCTTTGCGATTCTGCGGGATAACGTTGGACGTCAGGGGCAGAGGAAACAGGCGCGAGATGGGAGAAATCCGCGGCGAGAAAGTCATCTTCCGCAGGAAGGACATCGTCCCGCTGCACGAACTGCCGTCCGCGCAGGCGCACGAACCCATCGTCCTGCACGCGGTCGACGCCAGCCGTTTCGGCATTTTCTGGCGGATCGTCGCCGCGACCGTCGCGCTCGTCCTCTTCCTCGGCGCGGGGATCATCGGGCTGGTCGAGACGGGGATTTTCGACAGCACGCTCAACGCCCGCGCCGTCACGGCGCTCAACCAGGCGCTCGGGCCGCGCTACCGCGCCTCCGTCGATCATACGGTGCTGCGCCTTGCCGGCTTCAGCGGCTTCGCGCTCAAGGCGGAGAACGCCCGCATCATCGAGGTCGCGTCGGAAAAGGAACTGGCGACCACCGCATCCGTCGGCATCGTGCTCGACCCCTTCGCGCTCGTTTCCGGCCGTGTCGCCGTCTCCCGGCTCGACGTGGACGGCGTCACCTTCAACGCGGCGCTCCTGCCGAAGAGCAAGCCGCTCGATCTTTCGGCCGTGCGCATTTCCGACGTGCCCGACTATCTTTCCACCGCTTTCGAGCGGCTGGATGGCCTTGACCGTCTCATCGACGCCAACCGGATGCAGACGGTGACGGTCTCCGACCTCGGTGCCACTTTCCGGGGGCCGGGGGGGCGGCCGGTGACGCTGGCCATCGCCAACCTCAGGTTCTCGCATACCGGTGACGGCGTCATGTCCATCGAGGGTGCCTTCACGCTCGACGGCAACGAGGGCGAGATCGACCTGACGGCGCAGACCGGCGGTGGCATCGCCCACACCATCGACGGGGAAGTGCGCAACATCGCGCTCGGGAACTTCTTTCTCAGCCACACCGCGGCGGGCGAGGTGCATGCCGGCCTCGACACGATGGCGGATGTCGCCGTCCGCGCGCGGCGGGAGACTGACGGCACCGCGCCTCAATTGGCGCTCGACGTGAAGCTCGCCGCCGGCGCCGTCTATGGCGACGGGATTGCCGCGGAGCTGCGTCCGTCCACCCTCAAGGCGACTTACAATTTCGATAAGGGTACGATCGAGCTCGCCTCCTCGGATGCCAGCGTCGGCCAGTCGCACTTTCCCTTCACCGGCGGCCTGATCGACCTCGACCGCGTATCGGACAAGCGGGATCCGGGCTTTGCCATCGACCTCGTCTTCAGCAACGCCATCAGCCGTCCGGTCGATTCCACCGAAGCGCCGATCCGTTTCGACGCCAAGGTCAACGGCTATTACCTGCCAGGGGCCAAGCGGCTGGCCTTCGACGAAATGGCGGTTTCCAGCGAGAAAGGCAACGTCGCGGGCTCGCTCGCCATGCGCTTCGGCGACCGCGAGCCCGAAGTGAGCTTCGTCATGATCGCGAGCGAGCTGCAATCCGCTGCGGTCAAGCAGTTCTGGCCCTTCTGGATGGGAAAGACGGCGCGGAGCTGGGTGATCAAGAACATCTATGGCGGCACCGTCACCAATGGCCGCATCGAATTCTATCTGGCCGAGGGACGCCCGCGCGAGCCGGGGGTGCCGATGCATCTCAACGCGGACGAATTGAAGATCGACTTCGATATCGAAGGCGCGCGCATGAACGTGGCCGGCGACATCCCGCCGCTTCGCGACACCTCCGGCAAGTTCCGCCTGCGCGGCCCGCGCACGGAGATCGAGATTGCCGGCGGCACGGCCTATTTCCCCTCCGGCCGCTCGGTCGGGCTGACGGGCGGCACCTTCATCCTGCCCGACAATTATGCCCGGCCGCTGATGGCGGACATGGACATCAATGTCGAAGGCGATGCAGACGCCGTCGCCGAACTTGTCACCTACAGGCCGATCCGCGCGCTTCCCGCGACCGGCTTCGTCCCGGAGGATTTCAGCGGCCTCGTCAAGGCCAAGGTGAAGGCGCATTTCGGGGTGATCGCCGCGCACAACCCGCCGCCGCCGGACTGGACTGCGACCCTCACGCTCGACGACGTCGACGTGCACAAGCCGGTCACCGGGCATGAGGTGAGCGGGCTGCACGGCGTTCTCACGATCGATCCCACGCGGGCCGACCTCGCCGCCAAGGCGGATATCGACGGCGTTCCGCTCAACCTCGAACTGGTCGAGCCGGTCGACAAGGATGCGGGCATCAAGCGCAGGACGATCCTTTCCGGCACGCTCGGCAACAACGACCGCCGCAAGCTGCTTCCGGGCCTCGAGGACATCATCGAAGGGGAAATCACCGTCCGGCAGGAGCAGGAAGGCGATGGCCCGCGGATCGTCGAGGCGGACCTTTCCGGCGCCGCCGTCTCGATCCCGTGGATCGGCTGGACGAAGGGTGCGGGGATTGGCGGCAAGGTGACGCTTACGGCGGAGACGAGGGACGGCGCGACCCGGATTTCCGACTTCCGCTTCACCGGCGACGGGTTCAATGCGGCCGGCGATCTGGTGCTTCGCGGCACCACGCTCGAAACGGCGAACTTCTCGACGGTCAAACTCTCGGCCGAGGATCGGTTCCGGCTGAAGATCGGGCGCACCAAGTCCGGCTATGCCGTGACGGCGGACGGCGAGGCGGCGGACGTGCGGCAGGTGCTGGCGCGGCTCAAGAATGCGCCCGGCGGCAAAAACAGCGGCGTCGGCGGCAAGCGGAACATCAGCGTCGCGGCCGCCTTTTCGCGCGTGACCGGCTTCAACGGCGAAAGCCTTTCCAACGTGAAATTCCGCTACGGCACGTCGATGGGCCGCATTTCCGCGCTCGATCTTTCCGCCGTCACCACGAGTGGCGCGCCGGTGGTCGGGCAGCTTCTCACCGGAGGGCAGTCGGATATCATCCAATTGACCAGCGGGGACGCGGGCTCCGTCGCCCGCTTTGCCGACGTCTATCGCCACATGCGCGGCGGCCTTCTCAACGTGCGGCTGCGCGAGGGCGGAAACAACGGCTGGATCGGCTCGGTCGACATCCGCAATTTCGCGCTCGTCGGCGAGGAGCGGCTGCGTTCGCTCGTCTCGACCCCGACCGGCGAGGGCGGCCGCAGCCTCAACGACGCGGTGCGCCGGGAGATCGACGTCAGCGCCGTCAAGTTTTCACGCGGTTTCGCGCAGGTGCGGGCCCGCGGCGGTTCGCTGCGTGTCGAAAACGGCGTGGTGCGCGGCGAGACGGTGGGCGCGACCTTCCAGGGCACCGTGCGCGATGCCGAGGGCCAGACGGACATGACCGGCACCTTCATGCCGGCCTATGGTCTCAACCGGCTCTTCGCCGAGCTGCCGCTGATCGGCATCCTGCTCGGCAACGGCAACGACCGCGGCCTCATCGGCATCACCTTCAAGCTCTCCGGCGCCTTCGACAAGCCGACTCTGACGATCAACCCGCTGTCGATCATCGCCCCCGGCGTCTTCCGCAACATCTTCGAGTTCCAATGAAAAAGGCCGCCCGGAGGCGGCCTTCGTCAAAGGAACCGGTCCGTCAGGCCGGGCGCACGAGAATGTGCTTCTTCTTGCCGAGCGAGAGCTTGATGACGCCGTCGGCGGAGACATCGGCGGTGCCGATGACGCGGCGCTCGTCGGAGATCGCTGCGTCGTTGACGCGCACTGCGCCGCCCTGAACGTGGCGGCGGGCCTCGCCGTTGGAGGCGGCAAGGCCGGCCCTGACGATGAGGCTGAGGAGGCCGATGCCGGCCTCGAGCTCGCCGGTGGCGACCTCGATCGACGGCAGGTTTTCCGAAAGCCCGCCTTCCTCGAAGGTCTTGCGCGCGGTCTCGGCGGCCTGCTCGGCGGCGGCGCGGCCATGCAGCATCGCCGTTACTTCCGTTGCGAGGATCTTCTTCACCTCGTTGATCTCCGCGCCGCCGAGGGCGGAAAGCCGGGCGATCTCGTCCATCGGCAGCGTCGTGTAAAGCTTGAGGAAGCGCGAGACGTCCGCGTCTTCCGTGTTGCGCCAGTATTGCCAGAAGTCATAGGCCGAGAGCATGTCCGGATTGAGCCAGACGGCGCCGTTGACCGACTTGCCCATCTTGGCGCCCGAGGCGGTGGTGAGCAGCGGCGAGGTGAGGGCATAGAGCTGCGGCGTTCCCATGCGGTGGCCGAGGTCGATGCCGTTGACGATATTGCCCCACTGGTCCGAGCCGCCCATCTGCAGGCGCACGTCGTAGCGCCTGTTCAGCTCCACGAAGTCGTAGGCCTGCAGGATCATGTAGTTGAATTCGAGGAACGACAGCGACTGCTCGCGTTCGAGGCGCATCTTCACGCTGTCGAAGGAAAGCATGCGGTTGACCGAGAAGTGGCGGCCGACATCGCGCAGGAATTCGAGATAGTTGATGCCGAGCAACCAGTCGGCATTGTTGATCATCAGCGCGTCCTTCGGGCCGTCGCCGTAGGTCAGGTAGTTCGAGAAGACCGTCTTGATGCTGGCGATGTTGTTCGCGATGGTCTGCGGCGTCATCAATTGCCGCGCCTCGTCCTTGAAGGACGGGTCACCCACCATGCCCGTGCCGCCGCCCATCAACGACACCGGGCGGTGGCCGGTCTTCTGGAACCAGTGCAGCAGCATGATCTGGATGAGGCCGCCGGCATGAAGGCTCGGCGCCGTCGGGTCGAAGCCGATATAGGCCGTCACGGTTTCCCTGGCGAGAAGATCGTCGAGGCCGGTTTCATCGGAGATCTGGTGGATGAAGCCGCGCTCTTTCAGCGTGCGAAGGAAATCGGATTTGAATTCGGACATGGCCTGTCTCTCTGGTGGGATTGTTTCGGCGGGGCGTTTACCACCTTTATGTTGAGTTATCACTTCAAAAGTGAGTCTGGAGCGGATGGCATGATGCGGACGGCAATCGGTTTGATGAGCGGCACCAGCCTCGACGGCATCGACGTGGCGCTGCTGCGCACGGACGGCGAGGCCGTCGTCGAGCGTGGCCCGTCGATGGGGCGGCCCTACGACGCGGCCTTTCGCCGCCGCCTGCAAGGTGCGCTGGAAACGGCAAAAGCCATCGGCGCGCGGACGGAGCGGCCGGGCGATCTTGCCGATATCGAGCGGGAACTGACGCTGCGCCACGGCGAGGCCGTACGCGCCTTCCTCGCGGAAAATTCCCTGAAGCCTGCCGACATCGACGTCGTCGGCTTCCACGGCCAGACGGTGCTGCACCGGCCGAATGTCGGCCTGACGGTGCAGCTCGGCGACGGGGCGCTGCTCGCCCGCGAGACGGGCGTCGACGTCGTTTACGACATGCGGGCGAACGACATGGTGCATGGCGGGCAGGGCGCGCCGCTCATTCCGGCCTATCATGCCGCGCTTGCCGCCGGCCTTCCAGATGCCGCCGGCAAGGCCGTGGTCTTCGTCAATATCGGCGGCATTTCCAACATCACCTTCATCGGTAGCGGCGGCGAGATCGTCGCCTTCGACAGCGGGCCGGGCAACACGTTGATCGACCAATGGGTCGAGGCCCATGCCGGTATCCCTTACGACCAGGGCGGCATGATCGCCTCGGAGGGCAGGGTGGATAGCGCGCTTGCCGAACGCTATCTCGGCCACGCCTTCTTCACCGATCCGGTGCGCCGCTCGCTCGACCGCAACGATTTCCGTCCGCCGGAGGGCGCGGCGGCGACCCTTGAGGACGGCGCGCGCACGCTGGCCCATGTCACGGCCGCGGCGATCCTGCGCTCCGCCCGCCACCTGCCGGAGCGGCCGGTCCTCTACGTGGTCTGCGGCGGGGGGCGGCTCAACCGGGCGATCATGGGCGATCTTGCGGTCATGGCCGGGGAAGAGGGTGCGCGCGTCGTTGCGGCCGAGGCGGTCGGCCTCGACGGCGACAGCATGGAGGCGGAAGCCTGGGCCTATCTCGCCGTGCGCTCGCTGCGCGCCCTGCCGCTGACCTTCCCGGGAACGACCGGCGTGACGGCGCCCGTTTCGGGCGGGCTGCTCGCAAGGGCGGCTTCCGGCGATTAACGTTTTTTTCGCTGCCGCGGCTTAGCCTTGGCGCGGGTCGTGCCGGGGTGTATGCGTCGGCCGACGATGTTTCTTGTCCAGGGTGGCCAATGAGTGGCGCGGGCTTTCTGCTGGCGGTGAATTTCCTCATCGCTCAGTGTTTCTGCATGTTCTTCCTGGCGGTTTCCGCCAGGAGCCGCAACCGCGTTGCCGCCCGCTGGTTCGCCGGCTGCTTTGCCGTCGCCTCCCTCTCGGCCGTCTTCGAATTGCTCGTCGCCTACGTGCCGCCGGCCAGGCCCTGGGCGATCCTCGCCTTCGCCTCGATGCTCTGCGGCATGTTTATGCTGCGCGTCGGCATCGGCCATCTCTACGGGCTGAGGACGAACCGCCTCGTGCTCGCCCTCGTCTTCTTCGTCTTCGTCGGGCTCGATCTCCTGATCTACGACCTGCCGCGCGGCACGTTCCGGCATGCGCTGTCCTATCAGACGCCCTTTGCCGTCGCCCTCGGCATGAGCGCCTGGGCCGCCTACCGTGCGCAGGCGAAAAGCCTCGTCGACCGTGCGCTTGTGGTGCTCCTTGCCGTCACGAGCGGGCATTTCCTCCTGAAAGCCTTCGCGGCCGTGCTTGCCGGCTCGGGCAATACGGCGAGGGACTATATGGCGAGCCAGTTCGCCCTCATTTCGCAGAGCATGGGGGCGGTGCTGATCGTCGCCGTCGGCTTGATGCTGCTCTGCGTGCTCGTGCTGGAGATCGTCGCCGAGGA
>CBIMFD010000161.1:0-7729 GCA_966243085.1 uncultured Shinella sp. | reverse complement strand
GGCTTCATGGCGCAGACCGGCGACGTGCAGTACGGCGACATGGAAGACGGCTACCAGCCCCAGGCGGCCGGCACGGGCGGCTCCAGCCTGCCGGACCTTCCGGCCGAGTTTTCCGACGTGCCCTTCGAGCGCGGCACGGTCGGCATGGCGCGCGCGCAGGACCCGAATTCCGCCAATTCGCAGTTCTTCATCATGTTCGCCCCCGGCGACTTCCTGAACGGCCAGTACACGGTCGTCGGCAAGGTCGTCTCCGGCATGGAGAACGTCGACAAGATCAAGCGCGGCGACGATGCGAACAACGGCGCCGTGGCCGACCCCGACCGCATGATCAAGGTCACCGTCGGCAAGTAATCCCGTTTTTTGGTTTGCCGCCTGTTGCAATCGCAAAGCTGGACCACACCTTTGCGGGCAGGCTTTAGAAGGAGAAAGACCATGGCCGAGATCAAGGATCCGGAAAACACGATCATCATGGAGACCACGAAGGGGAAGGTGGTCATCCAGCTTCTTCCGGACCTCGCCCCGGGGCATGTGGCGCGCATCAAGGAACTGGCGCGCGAAGGCGCCTATGATGGCGTCGTCTTCCACCGGGTCATCGAGGACTTCATGGCCCAGACCGGCGACGTGAAGTTCGGCAAGCAGGGCGGCGCCGAGTTCAACCCGGCCCGCGCCGGCATGGGCGGCTCCGACAAGCCGGACCTCAAGGCCGAATTCTCCAACATGAGCCATGTGCGCGGCACCTGCTCCATGGCCCGCAGCCAGATGCCGAACTCGGCCAATTCGCAGTTCTTCATCTGCTTCACGGATTCGCCCTGGCTCAACAAGCAGTATTCCGTCTGGGGCCAGGTCATCGAAGGCATGGAGAACATCGACAAGATCAAGCGCGGCGAGCCGGTGCGCGATCCCGACTCGATCGTCTCGATGAAGGTTGCCGCAGACGTAGCGGCCTGATAGACAAACGTCGTTTTCGACCGCGCTCGCCACGGCGGGCGCGGTTTTTCTTTGTGCGCTTTTCAAGGACCAGCACCATGGCTGCATTCCTCTGGGCGCTGCTCGGCATTGCGGCCGGCGCGTGCATCGCAACCCAGGCTCCCATCAACACCATGCTCGGACGCGGGCTCGGCATGCCCGTGGCGGCCGCCTGCATGTCGTTCCTGTCGGGCGCCGTGCTGCTCGGGCTCGTCGTCCTGGCCACCTCGGCCTTCGAGGGCAGGGCGCCGGACTGGCGCGCGCCGGCCGCATGGCTCTATGTGGTCGGCGGGGCGCTCGGCGCCTTCTATGTCACCACCGCCATCTATCTCACGCCGCGCATCGGCGCTGCCGCCCTCATGGCGTTCGCCGTTTCCGGCCAGCTTCTCGCCGGCATCCTCCTCGACCGCATCGGCTTTCTCGGCATGGCGGTGCGCGAGGTGACGGTCGGCCGCATCGGCGGCGCGGTGATGCTCGTTGCCGGCGCGCTGATGATCCGCTTCCTCTGAGGCCGTCATGCGTGTCGACCTCTTCGATTTCGACCTGCCGGAAGAAAACATCGCGCTGCGCCCCGTGACGCCGCGCGAGGCCGCGAAACTGCTCGTCGTGCGCCCCGATGAGGAAGCGTCCTACGAGGACCGCACCGTGGGCGACCTGCCCTCGCTGCTGAGGCCCGGCGACGCGCTGGTCTTCAACAATACGCGCGTCATCCCCGCTCAGCTCGAAGGTATCCGCCACCGCGAGGGCGCAGGCGGCCAGAAGGTTTCCGCGACGCTCCACATGCGCATTGCCGGCGACCGCTGGAAGGCCTTCGCCAAGCCCGGTAAACGCATCAAGCGCGGCGATCGCATCAGCTTTGGTAACGAACTCTCCGCCGCTGTCGAGGAAAAGGGCGAGGGGGGCGAAGTCACCCTCCACTTCGATGCCTCCGGTCCGGAGCTCGACCGCGCCATCGCCACCGTCGGCCATATCCCGCTGCCGCCCTATATCGCCTCCAAGCGTGCCGAGGACGAGGCGGACCGCCGCGACTACCAGACGATCTACGCCCGCGAAGAGGGCGCCGTCGCCGCGCCCACGGCGGGCCTTCACTTCACCGACGCGCTCTTTGCAAAACTCGATGCGCTCGGCGTCGAGCGGCATTTCGTGACGCTGCATGTCGGCGCCGGCACCTTCCTGCCGGTCAAGGCCGACGATACGGCCGATCATGTCATGCATGAGGAGATCGGCTATGTCTCCGACGAGACGGCCGCCGCGCTCAACGCCGTGCGGGCGAGGGGCGGGCGCATCGTCTCGGTCGGCACGACGTCGCTCCGCCTTCTCGAAAGCGCCGCCGACGCGGACGGCACGATCCGGCCGTGGTCCGGCGCGACGGGCATCTTCATCACGCCCGGCTACCGCTTTCGCGCCGTCGATATCCTGATGACCAACTTCCACCTGCCGAAATCGACGCTCTTCATGCTCGTCTCGGCCTTTTCCGGCCTCGAGACGATGCGCGGCGCCTATGCCCATGCGGTTTCGACCGGCTACCGCTTCTATTCCTACGGCGACTCCAGCCTGCTTTTCCGGAACGACCGATGACCGACACCTTCCAGTTCAAACTCCTCGCCACCGACGGCAAGGCCCGTCGCGGCGAGGTCTCCATGCCGCGCGGTGCCATTCGCACGCCCGCCTTCATGCCTGTCGGCACGGTAGGCACCGTCAAGGCGATGTATCTCGACCAGGTGCGCGAACTCGGCGCCGACATCATCCTCGGCAACACCTACCACCTGATGCTGCGCCCCGGCCCGGAGCGGGTCGCGCGCCTCGGCGGCCTGCACGAGCTCATCCGCTGGCCCTGGCCCATCCTCACCGACTCGGGCGGATTCCAGGTCATGTCGCTTTCGGGCCTTCGCAAGCTCGACGAGAAGGGCGTCACCTTCAAAAGCCATGTCGATGGCGCGCTGCACCACATGTCGCCGGAGCGCTCCATCGAGATCCAGGGCTTGCTCGACAGCGATATCCAGATGCAGCTCGACGAATGCGTGGCGCTGCCGGCTTCGCCGAAAGAAATCGAGCGCGCCATGGAAATGTCGCTGCGCTGGGCGGAGCGCTGCAAGGCGGCTTTCGGCGACCAGCCCGGCAAGGCGATGTTCGGAATCGTGCAGGGCGGCGACATTCCGCACCTGCGCGAGCGCTCCGCCGCCGCGCTCGCCGGCCTCGACCTCAAGGGCTACGCCATCGGTGGGCTTGCCGTGGGCGAGCCGCAGGAGGTCATGCTCGACATGATTTCCACGACCATTCCGCATCTGCCGACGGAAAAACCGCGCTACCTGATGGGCGTCGGCACGCCGGACGATATCCTCAAATCCGTCGCCCGCGGCATCGACATGTTCGACTGCGTGATGCCGACCCGCTCCGGCCGCCACGGCCTTGCCTTCACGCGGCGCGGGCGCATCAACCTGCGCAACGCCCGCCATGCCGAGGACATGCGTCCGCTCGACGAGGAATCGAACTGCCCGGCCGCCCGCGACTATTCGCGCGCCTATCTCCACCACCTCATCCGCGCCAACGAGTCGCTCGGCGGCATGCTGCTGACGTGGAACAACCTTGCCTATTATCAGGACCTGATGGCCGGCATCCGCAAGGCGATCGAGGAGGGGCGTTTCGCCGATTTCATGGCGGAAACGCAGGAGAACTGGGCGAGGGGCGATCTCGCCGCTCTTTGAAATTCACTTCAGATTTCGGGCCCCGGCGCGGCGCGCACGATGTGCACGCCGTTGATCTTGTAGCTGCCGTCCGGCTGCTTCAGGAGCTGGTAGAGCGCCGTCCAGTCCTTGCCGTCCGGTCCGGAGATCAGGACCTCCTGCACCACCGTGCCTCCAACGACCTTCGATCGGCCGAAGGCGAAATTGCCTGGCCGGTAGACCGGCGCATAACCCTTCTTCACCATGTCGAAGAAGGCGTCCTCCGTCGGAAATTTTCCACGGATGGCGGGCGAGGCGAAGGCATAGGCCGCATTTGCATCGTCGTTGAGGAAGGCGGTGATCTGGCTCTGAATGACGTTCTGAGCAGTATCGACCGGTTCTCCGGCCCACACGGCGGCGGGGAAGACAGCTAAAAAAAGGGAAATGGCGGCAGGCAGTCTCATGGCGCACCTCCTTTTTGGAGGCGCCATGATAGCACAGGTTTCTCCTGTTGTTTTATTTCAATAATAATTTTATAAAACAGAGAATTACGCCAGAAACTTAAACAGGAATTTCATGGTCATGGCACGATTCTGCGGAGCAGGACGACCTCCGAACCCTGATAGGACGATCGGGCGAATTCCCGGAAGCCGTGCCGTTCGGCAAGCCCGATGGACGCTGCGTTGCGTGGGTCGATGATGCAGGTGATCGGCAAGCCCGGATGGTTCGCGCCGATCCAAGACCACATGGCGTTCAGCGCCTCTGTGGCATAGCCCTTGCCGTGAAATTCGGGAAGCAGGCCCCAGCCGGCCTCCAGCGTTCCTTCGATACTGGGCGTGAGCGCCCGGCGCATTTCATGGAAGCCGGCTTCGCCGATGAGGCGGCCGGAGGCTTTTTCGGTGATCGCCCAGAAGCCGAAGCCCATGACGCTCCACATGCCGATCTGCCGCAGGAGACGCGTCCAGGATTGTTCGCGCGTCATGGGAACGCCGCCGATATAGCGCACGATCTCGGGCATAGCCCACATCGCGGTGATCGCGTCGAGATCGTCGGAGCGAAAGCCGCGCAGGACGAGGCGGTCGGTTTCAAGCACGGGAATGTTGGACATGAGGTCTTGGCAGGGAGGTTGGATGAACGGTGCCGGGGACGCTAACACGGAAAGATCGAGCAGGTCGACAGCATGCCTGTTGTACGAGCAGAATACGGCGGGAGGGAGGCCTGCACACGGTACACACATAGATCGCATAATATAGATTATGGAACTATAAGGCATGCCCCCAGACCTCAAAGGTGCTGGAAATCCGGTTTGCGCCTTGACCGTTGGCCGCCTGCGGTTCTAAGCGGAACGGCAGACGGAACCAACAGCGAAAGCCCGCATCGATGAGCGATTTGCGCATTCTCTCCGACGCCCATATCCCGGAACTGCCGAACCGCTACAACGGCAAGGTTCGCGAGAACTACGACCTGCCCGACGGCAGCCGCATCATCATCGCGACGGACCGGCTCAGCGCCTTCGACGTCATCCTGACATCCATTCCCTTCAAGGGCCAGGTGCTGACGCAGACGGCGCGCTACTGGTTCGAGGAAACGGCAGACATCTGCCCGAACCATGTCCTTTCCTATCCGGACCCGAACGTCGTCATCGGCACGCGGCTCGACATTCTGCCGGTCGAAATCGTCGTGCGCGGCTATCTCGCCGGCACGACCAGCACGTCGATCCTGACGAAGTACCGCAAGGGCGAGCGCGAGATGTACGGCATCACGTTGCCGGACGGAATGAAGGACAACGAGAAGCTCCCCGAACCGATCATCACGCCCACCAGCAAGGCCTTCGACGGCGGCCATGACGAGCCGCTTTCTGGCGACGAGATCCTCGCTCAAGGCCTCCTGACGGCGGAGCAATGGGAAACGGTGTCGCGTTACGCCCTGGCGCTTTTTGCACGCGGACAGGCCCGCGCGGCAGAACGCGGGCTCATCCTCGTCGACACCAAGTACGAATTCGGCACGGACAAGGACGGCCGCATCGTGCTCGCCGACGAGATCCATACGCCGGATTCGAGCCGTTACTGGATCGCCGGGAGCTATGCGGAGAGCTTCGCCAAGGGCGGTCGCCCGGCAAGCTTCGACAAGGATTTCGTGCGCTCCTGGGTCACTGAGCGTTGCGACCCCTACAAGGACCCGATCCCGGAAATTCCGCGCGAACTCATCGAGCAGACCTCGAAGGTTTACATCCAGGCCTTTGAACAGATTACCGGAAAGACTTTCGTGCCCGACCTTTCCGGCGATACGGTCCTCGACCGGATCCGCAAGAACCTCAAGCCTTATTTCGCCTGATCGTCGCCAATCGCGATCTCGAAGCTGAGACCATCATACGCCGGCTCCACATGGGCCGGCGTTTCCTTTTGTACGGTCTCGTAGTCGAGCGGCACATGCATGTGCGTGAGGATCGCCCGCGCCGGCTTCAGCCGCTCGATCCAGTCCAGCGCCTGGCTCAGCGACAGATGGCTCGAATGGTAGCGGTATTGCAGCGCGTCGATCACCAGCATGTCGAGGCCGGCAAGGCGCGAAACGGTCTCGTCCGGGAAATCGCTGATGTCGCTGCAATAGGCGGTATCGCCGATGCGGAAGCCCAGCGAATGGATCGAGCCGTGCACCTGGAGGAGGGGCTGGAAGGGAATAGTGCCCCCTGCCCCTTCGATCGTCACCGGCCGGTCCATCGGCTCGATCAGGTTTTCCGTGGCGATCGGCGGATACATGCTGCCGGGCGGCGTCTTGAGGCAATAGCCGAAACCTTCGCGAATGCGCTCCATCGTGAACGCATCCGCCCAGATCGGCACCTGCTTGTGGTTCTGCAGCACGAAGCCGCGGATATCGTCGATGCCGTGGATATGGTCGGCATGGGGATGCGTATAGAGCACCGCGTCGACGCCGGTGACGCCGGCAGCGATCATCTGCGTGCGGAAGTCCGGTCCCGTGTCGATCACCACCGTCGTGACGCCGTTCGGCCCGAACTGCTCGACGAGAAAGGCGGCGCGGGTGCGGCGGTTCTTCGGGTTGGCGGGATCGCAGGCGCCCCAGTCGCCGGTGATGCGCGGCACGCCGGGCGAGGAGCCGCAGCCGAGAATGGTGAAGCGCCGCTTGTAGGCCACGGCTACACCCGCGGCATCTTGGAGAAGATCCGGAAGGCGTTTTCGGTGGTGATGCGGGCGATCTCCTCGGCGCTGACGCCGATCGTATCGGCGAGCACCGCCGCCGTGTGCGCCACATAGGCCGGCTCGTTGCGTTTTCCGCGGAAGGGCTTGGGCGCAAGATAGGGCGCGTCGGTTTCGACCAGCATGCGCTCCGGCGGCACGGTCTTCGCGATCTCGCGCAGTTCTTCCGATTTCGGGAAGGTCAGGATGCCGGAGAAGGAGACATAGCCGCCGAGTTCGACGCCTGTGCGGGCAAGCTCCGGGCCGGAGGAGAAGCAATGGAGCAGGAAGGGAAAAGTCCCCTTTTCCGTTTCCTCTGTCAGGATCGCCGCCATGTCCTCGTCGGCAGAGCGGCTGTGGATGACGAGCGGCAGGCCGGTTTCCCGCGCGGCGGCGATGTGGTTGCGCAGGCCAATCGCCTGCGCCTCGCGCGGCGCGTTGTCGTAGTAATAGTCGAGGCCGGCCTCGCCGATGGCGACGACGCGCGGATGCTGCGCCAGTTCAATCAGCTCGGAGACCGGAATATCCAGCTCCTCGTCGGCATTGTGCGGATGCGTGCCGACCGAACAGAAGACGGTCGGGTATTTTTCCGCAATCGCCAGGATGTCCGGGAACTTCCGCACCCGCGTCGAGATCGTGATCATCTGCTTCACGCCGGCCGCATGCGCGCGCGCGACGATGTCGTCGCGCTCCGCCGCGAAATCAGGGAAATCCAGATGGCAATGGGTGTCGATCAGCATGGCATCACGCTTCGGGGGCGACGTAGCGCGGGAAGACCGGCGTCGGCGCTTCCAGCGGCGTGCCGCTGACGAGGCGGCCCGCCTCGCCCAGCGCCGAGAAGTCGCGCTTTTCGACGGGTGCGGCGACGAGATCGAGCAGCTTGCGGCCGGATTTCGGCATGAAGGGCTG
>CBIMFD010000160.1:0-7730 GCA_966243085.1 uncultured Shinella sp. | reverse complement strand
GCCGTTGAACTGGGATTGTCACATGGTTGTTGCAGGGTCTGTTGGTGTGAAGAAGACGGCGCGCGTTGTCTATCTTGCGCTTGTCGCTACGGCGTCTTCGATCGGTCTTTCCGCGTGCCAGTCGGACCCGGACATCGACATCACGAAGCTGACCGGCGAGACCGAATCCGCCAGCACGCTCTATAATCAGGGCCTGGCGAATCTCAGTGCCGGCAAGGTCGGCGAGGCCGGCCGCAAGTTCGAGGCCGTCGACCGGCAGAACCCGTTCTCCGACGAGGCGCGCAAGGCACTTGTCATGCTGGCCTTCACGAATTACCGACAGGGCCGCAACGTGGAGGCTGTCAGCGCCGCCCAGCGCTATCTCTCCCTTTATCCGGGCTCGGAAGACGCGGCCTATGCCCAGTACATCGTCGGGCTTGCCTACTGGAAGCAGATCCCGAGCGTGACGCAGGACCAGCGCGCCTCGCAGCAGACCATCGAGGCGATGCAGGCGGTCGTCGACAACTATCCCGATTCGGAATATGTCGAGGACGCGCAGACGAAGATCCGCTTTGCCCGCGACCAGCTCGCCGGCAAGGAAATGCAGATCGGCCGCTATTATCTCGAGCGCAAGGAATATATCGCGGCGGCCACCCGCTTCCGCGTCGTCGTCGAGAAATATCCGATGACCAACCAGATCGAGGAAGCGCTGGCGCGTCTCGTCGAGACCTATTACGCGATGGGCATCGACAGCGAGGCGCAGACGGCGGCCGCCGTGCTCGGCCATAACTACCCGGACAGCAAGTGGTATGCCGACAGCTACAAGCTGCTCCAGACGAAGGGCCTGGAGCCGCGTGAGAATTCCGGTTCCTGGATCGCGCGCGCCGGCAAGAAGCTGATCGGCGCCTGACGCAAGAGATATGACGCGATATGCTGGCCCAGCTATCGATCCGCGATATCGTCCTGATCGAACGGCTCGACCTTTCCTTCGAGCCGGGCCTTTCCGTGCTGACGGGCGAGACGGGCGCCGGTAAATCCATCCTC
This sequence comes from uncultured Shinella sp., assembly GCA_966243085.1. Taxonomy (GTDB): domain Bacteria; phylum Pseudomonadota; class Alphaproteobacteria; order Rhizobiales; family Rhizobiaceae; genus Shinella. Next base: position 6,707 of record CBIMFD010000160.1, on the reverse strand, counting down.
CTCGACAGTCTTTCGCTGGCGCTCGGCGGGCGCGGTGACGGTTCGCTGGTCCGCCACGGCATCGAGCGCGGGCAGGTGACGGCCGTCTTCGACGTGCCGCAGGGCCATGCCGCACGCCTTCTCCTGCGCGACAACGGCATCGACGACGACGGCGACCTCATCTTCCGCCGCCAGCAGTCTGCCGACGGGCGCACCAAGGCCTATGTCAACGACCAGCCGGTTTCCGTGCAGCTCATGCGGCAGGCCGGCCAACTGCTCGTCGAGATTCACGGCCAGCACGACGACCGCGCTCTCGTCGATACCGATGCGCACCGCCTGCTGCTCGATGCTTTCGGCGGGCTCGGCGAGGCGGCGGGCGATGTCGGCACGCTCTATCACCAGTGGAAGGAAGCCGAACGCACGCTGCGCCGCCACCGCGAGAAGGTGGAGGCGGCCGCGCGCGAGGCCGATTACCTGCGCTCCTCCGTCGAGGAGCTGGAAATCCTCTCGCCGCAGGATGGCGAGGAGGACGCGCTTGCCGAAACCCGCGCCCGCATGATGAAGGCCGAGCGCATTGCCGGCGACATCAACGAGGCGAGCGATTTCCTCAACGGCAATGCCTCGCCCGTGCCGCTGATCGCCGCGCTGGTGCGCCGGCTGGAGCGCAAGAGCCACGAGGCGCCGGGGCTGCTGGAAGAGACGGTGGACCTGCTCGACCAGGCGCTGAACCAGCTTTCCGATGCGCAGATGGCCGTCGAGGCGGCGCTGCGCAAGACGGAATACGATCCCAAGGAACTGGAGCGAACGGAAGAACGGCTCTTCGCCCTGCGTGCCGCCGCCCGCAAATATTCCGTGCCGGTCACCGGCTTGCCGGCGCTTGCCGCCAAGATGATCGCCGACCTTGCCGATCTCGATGCCGGCGAGGAGAAGCTGGTGCAGCTCGAAGCCCGCCTCGGCGAGGCGCGCGCCGCCTACGAGATCGCCGCCCGCTCGCTCTCCGAAAGGCGCCACCATGCCGCCGAGGCGCTGGCGGCCGCCGTCATGGCGGAGCTTCCGGCGCTGAAGCTGGAGCGCGCACGCTTCACGGTCGAGATCGCCACCGATCCGGAGGGCGGGACGGAGGAGGGGATCGACACCGTCGAGTTCCACGTCCAGACGAACCCCGGCACGCGGCCCGGCCCGATCATGAAGGTTGCGTCGGGCGGCGAGCTCTCGCGCTTCCTGCTCGCGCTCAAGGTGGCGCTCGCCGACCGCGGCTCGGCGCCGACCCTCGTCTTCGACGAGATCGATACCGGCGTCGGAGGCGCGGTCGCCGATGCGATCGGCCAGCGGCTGAAGCGGCTTTCCGCGACGGTGCAGGTGCTCTCCGTCACTCACGCCCCGCAGGTCGCCGCCCGCGCGGCGACGCACCTCCTCATCTCCAAGGGGCCGGTCGAGGGCAGCGAGACCGTCGCCACCCGCGTCGCCCGCATGGATCACGATGCCCGCACGGAGGAGATCGCCCGCATGCTGGCCGGCGCCTCCGTGACGGAGGAGGCAAGGGCCGCTGCGGCAAGGCTGCTTTCGGGCGGGGGATAGGGGCGGCTTTGCCCCTCATCCGCCTGCCGGCACCTTCTCCCCGCAAGCGGGGCGAAGGATGATGTGGCGACGTCCTGCCATCAATGAACGTTCGGGAAACCAGAGCGGCACAAGCCTTCGCCCCGCTTGCGGGGAGAAGGTCGCGGCAGCGGGATGAGGGGCAGTCCCGCCACCTGCCATCTTTCCTTTCGCCAGCTTTGCTCTAAAACGACTCCGAAATCCGGAGCATGCCATGGCGAACGCGAAGACACCCGTCGAGACCCTGACCGAAGAAGAGGCCGCGGCCGAGCTTGCCTATCTGGCGGCGGAGATCGCACGCAACGACGAGCTCTATCACGGGCAGGACGCGCCGGAGATTTCGGATGCGGACTATGACGCGCTGAAGCGGCGCAACGAGGAAATCGAGGCGCACTTCCCGGCGCTCGTGCGCGACGACAGCCCTTCGCGCCGCGTCGGCTCGGCGCCGCTTGCGACCTTCGCGCCGATCACCCATTCGCGGCCCATGCTCTCGCTCGACAACACGTTCTCCGACGAGGACGTCCGGGACTTCGTCGCCTCGGTCTACCGCTTCCTCGGCCGCCTGCCGGACGATTCGATCGCCTTTACCGCCGAGCCGAAGATCGACGGGCTCTCGATGTCGATCCGCTACGAGAACGGCCGGCTGGTGACGGCCGCGACGCGCGGCGACGGCACGACGGGCGAGAACGTCACGGCCAACGTGCTGACCATCTCGGAAATCCCGAGCCGCCTGCCGGCCGGCGTGTCGGCGGTCGTCGAAGTGCGCGGCGAGGTCTACATGGCCAAGAGCGACTTCCTCGCTCTCAACGAGAAGATGGCCGCCGAGGGCAGGCAGACCTATGTGAACCCGCGCAACACCGCCGCAGGCTCGCTCCGCCAGCTCGATGCCGCCGTGACGGCGGGCCGAAAGCTGCGCTTCTTCGCCTATGCCTGGGGGGAGATGTCGGAAATGCCGGCCGACACGCAGTACGGCATGATCGAAGTGCTGAAATCCTGGGGTTTCCCGGTCAATCCGATGACGCAGCGGCTGTTCCGCGTCGATGACATCATCGCCCATTACCGCGAGATCGGCCTTGCCCGGCCGGACCTCGACTACGATATCGACGGCGTCGTCTACAAGGTGGATGAGCTGGCGCTGCAGGAACGCCTCGGCTTCCGTTCGCGCAGCCCGCGCTGGGCGACGGCGCACAAGTTCCCGGCCGAACAGGCCTTCACGACGGTGGAGCGGATCGACATCCAGGTCGGCCGCACCGGCGCGCTGACGCCGGTGGCGCGGCTGACGCCCGTCACGGTCGGCGGCGTGGTCGTCACCAATGCCACCCTGCACAATGCCGATTACATCGAGGGGATCGGCAATAGCGGCGAGCGCATCCGCGAGGACGATCACGACATCCGCGTCGGCGATACCGTCATCGTCCAGCGGGCGGGGGACGTGATCCCGCAGGTGCTGGACGTGGTGATGGAGAAGCGGCCGGCGGATGCCGGGCGGTACGAGTTCCCGAAGACCTGCCCGGTCTGCGGCAGCCATGCGGTACGCGAGCGCCACGAGAAGACGGGCCGGCTCGATTCCGTCACGCGCTGCACCGGCGGCTTTGTCTGCCGCGCGCAGGCGGTGGAGCACCTGAAGCATTTCGTCTCCCGCAACGCCTTCGATATCGAAGGGCTGGGCTCCAAGCAGATCGACTTCTTCTTCGAGGCGGAGGACCCGTCGCTGACGATCCGCACCGCGCCGGACATCTTCACGCTGGAAAAGCGCCAGGCGGGGTCGCTGACGAAGCTGGAGAATATCGACGGCTTCGGCAAGGTGAGCGTGCGCAAGCTCTATGATGCGATCGACGCCCGCCGCTCCATCGCGCTCAACCGCTTCATCTACGCACTCGGCATCCGCCATGTCGGCGAGACCAATGCCAAGTTGCTGGCGCGCGCCTACGGCACCTATGACGCCTTCGAGGAAGCGATGAAGGGTGCGGCGCCGCTTTCGGGCGAAGCCTGGACCGAGCTCAACAGCATCGACGGCATCGGCGAGGTGGTCGCCCGCGCCATGATCGAATTCTACAAGGAGCCGCGCAATCTCGACGTGATCGGCCGGCTGCTCCAGGAGGTGACGCCGGAGGCGGCGGAAGCCGTGGTCGTCAGCTCCAGTCCCGTCGCCGGCAAGACGGTGGTGTTCACCGGCTCGCTGGAGAAGATGACGCGCGACGAGGCGAAGGCCATGGCCGAACGGCTGGGCGCCAAGGTCGCCGGCTCCGTGTCGAAGAAGACGGACCTCGTCGTCGCCGGACCCGGCGCCGGCTCCAAGCTCGACAAGGCGCGCGAGTTCAACGTCGAGGTGATCGACGAGGACGGCTGGTTCGAGCGCATCAAGGGGTAGGCTTCGGGATCGTCACCGTCGATCCGCGCACGAGGAAGCGGCCGTCAAACGTCATCGGCACGCCCGCGCCGTCGTCGTAGTCGCGCGTGCCGCCGACATAGGCGTGGATGTGCAGGTGCGGCTCGGAGGAGTTGCCCGAATTGCCGACGCGGCCGAGCGTCTGGCCGAGCGAGACGATCTCGCCGCCCGCGACCGTGATGGAACCCTTTTCCATATGGGCGAGCAGGATGCGCGCCGTGCCGCAGGCGAGGATGACGTGGTTGCCGGCCGGCTCTTCCGTGTTGGTCTCAAAGATGCGGTTGTCGGCGATGCCGTCATGGATCGATATGGCAACGCCGGTGCAGGGGCTCTTCACCTCGCGGCCGAAGATGACGTAGTCGGCAAGCGCCGTCGGCATCAGGCCGGCGGCACGCGCGCCGAAGGCGTCGAGCGCCACGATGTCGAGAGCGTAGCGCTGGCTCCTGTTGCCATAATGGTTGTTGATCAGCGTCGTGCTGCCGCCCTGGCCGACATAGTAGGTGCCGGGGCCGAAGGGAAAGGTGAGATCGACTGCGGTCTCCCGGTAGCCGTAGCCGGAAAGCGCCCTGGCTGTGAGCGCGAGGAAGAAGATCGCCATCGCCGCCGTGAAGCCATGGGTGCGCAGTATCGAGGCCGCCCTGTTCCACGGCCGGGTGCGCACCCGCGCGTAGGAAAGGAGGGTGCAGGCGAGGAAGGCGAGCGGCAGCATCACCCCCAGCGCCGAACTCAGGAAATCCCAGCGCCCGATGATCGCTATGAAGGCGATATAGCAGGCGCCGTAGAGCACCCGCATGGCCCAGCCGAGCCTGTCGGCCGGTCGGGGCAGCCAGAGCCACAGGAGAAAGAAAAGCGGCAGGAGTATCTGGGTCGTCAATAGGATGAGAAGGGATATTTCCATGGATCGAGCCTTGCAGGTGAACCATGCCCTTCCTCATCGCCGGACACGGATGCATTTAACCTGCTCAATCCCCGTCGGCGGTATTGGTTCCTTTTCACGAATCTCTTCCGCAGCTTGGCGTTGTCTTCAAGGGTCCGTATAGCCCGCTGCACGAATGTTGAGGGTGCCGCCCGCGGGATCGTTCTCAAAGAGGAGCGCGCCCGTCGATTTTGATTCGGCGGCGACATAGTCGAAGATCACATGATTTTCCTCGATCACCCGTCTGTCTTCCGCAAGCCGGCCGATGACGGTGACTGCGGCGGCGGTCGTGGTGGCGGTATTGTAGATGTCGAAGGCGACGCGGTAGCCGGCCGCCGTCCGTTCCGTCGTCAGCACCTTGACGGAGAGTTCCGGCGGGGTCGCGTCCCGGCTGAACGTCTCCCAGCCGCTCCAGCCGAGCATGCCGGCGATGAGGACGGCGGAGAGGATGCCGGTGAGCCATTCCACCCAGTGCGGATCCTGGCGTTCGTGATGGCGGCCTTTCTGGGAGCGGGTCATGTCGCCCTCACAGGATCAGGCGCGCGGCGGAGGCGCCGAGCGAGGCGGGAAAGCCGAGCACGATGACGGAATGCAGCATCTCGATCGCCGAGCTGTTGCCGAAGCTCTCGAATATCCAAAGCGTGAAGAGGCTGATGGAAAGCGCGACGACATAGCCGGGCAGGGTGAAGCGCACGAAGGCGTGCCACCAGGGCGTTTCCGGCTGCAATTCGTGGCCGCCGATGAAGGAGACGGCATAGACGAAGCCGTGCATGACGAGGATCGAGAGCACGATGACGGCAAACGCGTGCCAGGCCGTCATCTTGTAGGCGAGCACCAGGGTCTCTTCCGTCGGGGCGATGTTGAGGGAGACGAAGAGGGCGCCCGTCGCCATCAGCAGCAATTCGCTATGATAGGGCGTTTCGGTGCCGTCGTCGTCCTCGCTCATGCCCCGGCCGAGCTGGCTGCGGCCGAGCATGGCGCCGATGCTCGCCGGAACGGATTGCAGGGCGACCTTGCCGAGAAGCTCGCTTGCCGGCATGTCGCCGCGAAGAAGCCCGAGCGCCGCCAGGACGAGGAAGCTGGTCACGATGCCGATGCCGTAGGCGATGGTGGCATCGCGCACCGACTCGCGCCAGGTGAAGGTTTCCTCGAAGCCGATGCGGTGGGAGAGCAGGACGAGCAGGGGGATGTTGACGACGAGCAACAGCAGCAGGCGTTCGCGCGTGATGTAAAAGCCGAGATGCCACATTTCCATGGTCATCAGCATGGGGAGAGCCAGGAAGAGCGCGCCCGCAACGCCCCGGCCAAGGCCGGTCAGAAAGCGGCCGACATAATTCTCCGCGTCTGCGTTCGCTGCCGCCCTGTCCGTCATCGGATTTCCCCCTCGTCAAAGCGGGGAGAGTAACGCGGCGCGGCGGAAAAAGTTCCGCGCCGCCAGCAGGTTAGAAACGATCCGGCTTCTTGCCCTTCGGCTTGCGCGGGCCGCCCTCGGGCTTTCCGGCCTTCTCGTCGCGCTTGCCCTTGAAAGGCTTTGTGCCGGCAAAGGGCTTGGCCGGCTTCTTGCCGCCGTCCTCGCGGTCCTTCCAGTGCGGCTTGGCCGCGCCTTCCGGCTTGTCGAAATCGCGCTTCTTCTCGAAACGGGCCTTCTTGTCGTAGCCGCCCTTCTTCTCGAATTCGCCGCGCGGCTTCCAGTCGGCGCGGCGTTCCTCGTTGCGCACGGGCTTGTCGTAGCGCTGGGTCTTTTCGCCGGGCGCGCGAGTGTAGGGCTGCGGCGTCAGGTCCGGCTGGCCCTCGAGCACCGTCACGCGGATGCCGCGCTCCAGCATG
>CBIMFD010000159.1:0-7826 GCA_966243085.1 uncultured Shinella sp. | reverse complement strand
TTTCACCGCCCCCCGCCGCTTTCCCTCTCCCTTTCCGCGAAACCTTCGCCATAGTGCCGCGATGTCGACGCTTCGCCCTCTGATTCCCCTTCTCGTCACCGCTGGCATCCTGATCGGGGGCAACGGGCTGCAGGGCACGTTCATTGCGCTCCGGGCCTCGCAGGAGGGCTTCTCCACCGCGCTGATCGGCCTCCTTGGCGCCGGCTACAGCATCGGTTTCGCCGTCGGCTGCATCTATGTGACGCGCGTGCTGCGGGCCATCGGCCATATCCGCACCTTCGCGGCCATGGCGGCCATCGCCTCCGCCTCGGCCATCGCCATGGCGCTCGTCGTCGATCCCTTCTTCTGGTTCGCCCTGCGGCTTGTGACCGGCATCTGCATCGCCAGCCTCTTCGCCACCGTCGAAAGCTGGCTGAACGCCGCCGTCACCAATGCCAACCGGGCCCGCACGCTCTCGCTCTACCGCCTCGTCGATCTCGGCTCGGTGACCGCCGCGCAATATGTCATGGCGGGCGTCGGCATCGGCGGCTTCGATCTCTTCGCCGTCGTCGCCATGGCGCTGTCGCTCTCGCTCGTGCCGATCTCGCTCGCCGACCGCTCCAGCCCAACCGTGCCCGAAGCCATCCGCTTCGACGTGAAGAAGCTCTGGAACATCTCGCCGCTCGCCACCATCGGCTGTGTCGTCGTCGGCCTCACCAATGCCGCCTTCCGCAATCTCGGGCCGATCTACGCCCACGACATCGGCCTTTCGGTGACGGCCATCGCCAGTTTCATGAGCGCGGGCATCGTCGGCGGCGTGGTGCTGCAATATCCGCTCGGCATCTATTCCGACCGGCTGGACCGGCGCCTCGTCATCCTCGTCGCCACGCTCGGCTCGACGCTCGCCGCGCTCTATCTCGCCTTGCTTGCCGGCGGCAACGAATGGAAGAACCTCGTCGGCATCTTCGTCTTCGGCGCCTTCGCCATGCCGCTCTATTCGCTCTGCTCGGCCCATGCCAACGATCATGCCGGCGCAGGGGAGCATGCGCTGGTCTCGGCCGGGCTCCTGTTCTTCTGGTCCTGCGGGGCGATCATCGGCCCGCTCTTCGCCTCCGTCCTGCTGGAGGCGTTCGGCCCGTCGGCGCTCTTCCTCTACACCGCCGTCGTGCTCGTCGCCTTCATGGCCTATACGGGGCTGCGCATGGGCACGCGCCCGCCCGTGCCAGCCGGCCCGCGGCGCAGCCGCTTCCGCGCGCTCCTGCGCACCTCGCTGTTCTTCAACAAGCTCGCCGCCCCCGACCGGGAGACTTGAGCTGCGGCAATCTGCATGGCCGCCGCTTATTGATGAGCGACCGTCTCAGGTTTAGAAGCGGGCGAGCACCGGAGGGATTGCCATGCTGACACGCCGCACGCTGATGAAGGGCGCACTCGTTGCCGGGGCCTATGCCGGCGGGGTCGGCCTTGCCGGCAATCTCGGCGGCTTTGCGCGCGCGCGGGCCGCGAGCAGCCTCGTTACCCGCCGCACCGAGGCGATGCTGACCGAACACGGCCCCACGAAGGGCGCGATGACCTATGGCGAGGGCGAAGTGCCGCCGGTCCTGCGCCTTCGCCGGGGCGACCCCTTCGCGCTCCGGCTCGACAATCGGCTGGACGAGCCGACCACCATCCACTGGCACGGCCTGCGCATCGACAACAGGATGGACGGCGTGCCCTTCCTCACCCAGCCCTATGTCTATGGCGGCGACGGCTTCGACTACGCCTTCACCCCGCCCGATGCCGGCACCTACTGGTATCACCCCCATTGCAACACGCTCGAGCAGATGGGCCGCGGCCTTGCCGGCGTCCTCGTGGTGGAGGACCCGTCCGATCCCGCCTTCGACGCGGAGATCGTGCTCAATCTGCGCGACTGGCGGCTTGGCGGCGACGGGCAGTTCATCGCCCAGTTCCGCCCACGCGACGCCGCCCGCGCCGGTACCTTCGGCACCGTGCGCACCGCCAACTGGCGCCAGTCGCCGCAATACGACGCGCCGGCGGGCGGGCTCGTGCGCCTGCGCCTTGCCGCGACCGACGTCACCCGCATCCTCACGCTCTCGGTGGAGGGGGCGGAGGCCGAGGTGATCGCCTGCGACGGCAATCCGGCCACGGAGCGCTTTGCCCTCGACCACCTGATGATCGGCCCCGGCCAGCGGCTCGACCTTGCCCTGCGCATGCCCGATGCGGAAGGCGCGGTCGCCGTGCTGCGGGATCTGCGCGGCACGAAGCCGGCGGCGCTCGCGAGCTTCCGCGCCGTCGGCGCCTCGCTGAAGCGCGACGTCAGGGATCTGCCGGCGCTTGCCGCAAATCCGCTTCCCGAGCCCGACCTTTCCGCCGCAACGGAAATCCCCTTCATTCTCAGCGCCTCGGCGGAGGAGCGGCCGAAGGGCGGCATCTGCGGCTCGCTCGGCTACAATTTCTGGGCCATCAACAGGGTGCCATGGGCGGACGACACGGGCGATCCGACCGCCCCGCTCGCCGAGATGAAGGCCGGCCGCACCTACATCTTCAACGTGGAGAACCCGACGCCGCAGCTTCACCCGCTGCACCTGCACGGCCTCGTCTTCCGGCCGATGAACTCCAACAAGCAGACACTCCGCCCGCATTTCTCCGACACCTATCTCATCCAGCCCGACGAGAAGGTGCAGCTCGCCCTCGTCGCCGACAATCCGGGCGACTGGGTGTTCCATTGCCACATCATCGAGCACCAGAAGACCGGCATGACGAGCTATGTGCGGGTGACGTAAAGGGCATGCCGTGCGGCCCGCAGCACCCCTCCCCGGTTGCAGGCCGCCAAGTTTTTGATTGTGGCAAAACCGTGGACCGTCTAAAGCTGCCCCATCAAAAACATAAGAAAGTTGCGTCCGAGCCCGCCATGCAGATCATCGAGACAACCGCAGCCCTTCGCGACGCCTGTGAGACGCTCGCCCGTTCCGAGTATCTGACGATCGACACGGAGTTCCTGCGGGAAACGACGTTCTGGCCGGAGCTCTGCCTCATCCAGCTCGCCGGTCCGGAAATCGAGGTGATCGTCGACCCGCTCGCCAAGGGCATCGACCTTGCCCCCTTCTTCGAGCTGATGGCCAATCCCGCCGTGCTGAAGGTGTTCCACGCCGCGCGGCAGGACATCGAGATCATCGTCAACCGCGGCGACCTCATCCCGCATCCGATCTTCGACACGCAGGTCGCCGCCATGGTCTGCGGCTTCGGCGACAGCGTCTCCTACGACCAGCTCGTGCAGAAGATCAAGGGCGTGCACATCGACAAGTCCTCGCGCTTCACCGACTGGAGCCGCCGGCCGCTCACCGAAAAGCAGCTCGAATATGCACTGGCCGACGTCACGCATCTACGCGACGTCTATCTCGCGCTCAAGGAGAAGCTGGAAAGCGCCGGCCGCTCGCTGTGGCTGACGGAGGAAATGGCGGTCCTGGAATCGCGCGATACCTACGACCTCCACCCTGACGACGCCTGGAAGCGCCTCAAGATGCGCGTCAAGAAGCCGATGGAGCTGGCCGTGCTGCAGAAGGTCGCCGCATGGCGCGAACGCGAGGCGCGCAATCGCAACGTGCCGCGCTCGCGCATCCTCAAGGACGACACGATCTACGAGATCGCCCAGCAGCAGCCGGCCGACGCCGAGGCGCTGGCGCGCCTTCGCACCATCCCCAAAGGCTGGGAGCGCTCGCAGTCGGGCGCGGCCCTCCTCGAAGCCGTGGGCGAAGCGCTTGCCATTCCGAAGGCCGACCTTCCCCGCCTGCCGCGCCAGGCCCATGTGCCGGAGGGCGCGGCCGCCGCCAGCGAGATGCTGAAGGTGCTCCTGAAGATCGTCGCGGAAAAGCAGGGCGTCGCCGCCAAGATCATCGCCAATTCCGACGACCTCGAACGGATCGCCGTCGACGGCGAGAAGGCCGAGGTCGCCGCCCTCAACGGCTGGCGCCGCGACCTCTTCGGCGAGACCGCCCTCAACCTCATCGCCGGCAAGGTGGCGCTGCGTTTCGTCGACAAGAAGATCGAGGCGGTGGAGGTTTAAGGCCCGAAAGCCCTCTCTGCCTGCCGGCATCTCCCCCACAAGGGGGGAGAAAGGCCAGCAGTCTGCTTTTCCATCGATTTTTGAACGCCGAGCGTGCCGAGGGTTAAGTCCCTCCCCCTTGTGGGGAGGGGTTGGGGAGGGGTCTTCAGCCCATAGGTCGCCCTACCCTAGTGGGGGAGATGCCGGCAGGCAGAGAGGGTCTTGGGCGTTACCGCGGATCGACCAGTTGCAGGATGAGCTGGTGGACGTTGCCGCCGTCGCTCATCTCGGCCTTGTCGAAATCGCGGCTGCGGGCGCGCTCGGCCCTGGAGAGCTCGCCGAGGCGGGCCTGGAGCTGAGGGCGTATCTTCCTGCAGTCGGGATCGTCCTCGACGCGCATGCCGACGCTCATCGCCTCGATGTCGCGCACGAGGTCCTTGATGAAATCGCCGTGCACCTTCTCATGCGCGGTGACGCCGGCGATGAAGGTGTCCCAGCGGTCCTTCACCGGGCCGGAGAGTTTCGTCTTCAGCTTCGGCAGCGTGTAGGTGATGACGAGCTTCGGCCTGTTGACCGTGATGACGCAGGCATCGCCCTGCCGCTCGTACTTGCGCGTCCAGGTGAGCTTGAAGCCGGTATGGGCGATGACGCGGCCGGCGCCGAGCTTCGGGCCGTTCTCGCCGATGGACCGGTAGATATCGAGCCCCGTCGTGCCCGTCACCGCATAGGGTTCGATCCGCTCGACGGACTGCCAGTCCGCGGACAAAGCACCCGTGGCGAAGAAAAGGCCGGCGGCGAGGAAAAAGCCCCTCATCACGGAAACCGGAAGGCGAGTTTCTTGCCGGTGAGCTTCGCGAGCTGCTGGAGGCGGCCGTCGAGGCGTTCGCCGGCAAGCTCGGCATAGTCCGCCGGCACGGTAAATTCGAGGTCCACGTCCGGCTGGCTCGCCTTGCGGAAGGCAAGGTGCGGTACGACGCCGGGCATGGAGGCGGAGAAGAGATAGACGACGCGCAGGAGGCCGCCGACGAGCTTTGCGAGCTCGCGAAGACGGGGCGTCGCGATAGCCGCCAGCGAGCTGCTGACGGCGTCGTCGCTCAGCCCCTCGAAACGATAGTAGTTGGTGAGCGCGATGAAGGCGCGGCCGGGATGGGTGATGCCGATGAAGGTGCCGTGCGCGATGAGGTTCAGCGCCTGCAGGCCGCGGTAATCGGGATGGGCGCGCCAGCTTATGTCGGCAAGCAGGCACGCGGCCTCGCGGTAGCGGCGCTCCTCCTCCGTCTCGGTAATGCCGAAGAGCGGCATCATGCGGCCGGTCCATTCGGCAAGCTCGCGGGCGTGCTCGGGCGAGCGGGCGCGCAGGATGGCAAGCTCGCTTGCGGCGGCGATGAGCGGGTCGCGCGCCTTCTCCCGGTCCGGCAGCAGCGAATGGAGATAGCCCTCGCGCACGCCCTGCGCGGAGAAGAGCACCCGCGAGGGCTTCATGATGGCGATGGTCTCCTGCAGGGCGACGGCGCCGAACGGCAGGAGGTTGCGGCGGCCCTTGGAGATCGCCGCATAGGCCGGGTCCTTCTGGTCCTTGGCCGTGACGATATCCGTCAGGAAGTCCATGGCGTCGGCAAAGCCGAGCTCGTAGCCCTGGATCATGTGCAGCGGATAGTTCTGCACCTCCATGTGGAGGGCGCCGATGGCGCGCCAGGTGCCGCCGACCGCGTAGAAGGTGCGGCCCGCGCCGTTCTTGAGGAGGTTGGCGGTGCGCAGGTACTTGCGCGCGACGACGCGGGCCTGCGCTGGCGAGCCGCCGGAGGCTTCCGAAAGCCGGATGCCGCCGAGCGGCAGGGTGATGCCCTTGCCGATGGCGTTGCCGGAAACGTCGATGAGTTCCAGCGAGCCGCCGCCGAGGTCACCGACGATGCCGTCGGGATCGTGAAAGCCGCTGACGATGCCGAGGGCGGAGAAATACGCCTCCTCCTCGCCGGTCAGCACGCGGACCTTCTGGCCGAGGATCGTCTCGGCGCGGTGGATGAAATCGGGGCCGTTCTCCGCCTCGCGCGCGGCGGCGGTCGCCAGCGCGAACATGGTGGAGGCGCGCGCCTGCCAGGAAAGAGCCTTGAAGCGGTGAAGGGCGGAAAGCGCACGCTCGACGCTTGCCGGATCCATGCGGCCGGTCTTCGCAAGGCCCTTGCCGAGGCCGCACATGACCTTCTCGTTGAAGAGGATCGCAGGCGAACGGCTCATGCCCTCGTAGATGACGAGGCGGATGGAGTTGGAGCCGATATCCACGACCGACACCGGGGCAATTCCAGGCAAACGCCCCTGGGCTTCAGATTCGACCATGCAGATCCGTTTATTTCTTCCGGCGGCCTTGCCAGCCCGCGATCGCCTTCGGTGCCGAGGACTTCAGGGCTTCGCCCCGGCCGGAAAGGCTGGGGTTCGTCATGAAGTAGTGCTGAGCGTTGAACGGCTCGGCGCCGGGCTGCACTTCCATGCGCCGGGACGTTCCGTCCGCAAGGATCTCGTAGCTCTGCTGGTTATCGATGAGATTGCCCAGCATGATCTGCGAGAGAACCTGCTCATGCACCGTCCGGTTGATCAGAGGCACGAGTGTCTCGACCCGCCGGTCCAGGTTGCGCGGCATCATGTCCGCCGAGCTTATATAGACCAGCGCCTTGTCGGAGGGAAGCCCGTGGCCGTTGCCGAAGCAGAAGATGCGGGAATGTTCGAGGAACCGGCCGACGATGGACTTGACGCGGATGTTCTCCGAAAGGCCGGGAACCTGCGGGCGCAGGCAGCAGATGCCGCGCACGACGAGATCGACCTCGACGCCCGCTTGGCTGGCCCGGTAGAGCGCGTCGATGATCTCCGGATCGACCAGCGAGTTCATCTTCATCCAGATCGCCGCCGGCGCGCCGTTCCTCGCATGCGCGATCTCCTCGTCGATGTGACGCAGGATGCGCGGACGCAGCGTGTGCGGCGAGAAGGCGAGCTTCATGCCGGCCTCCGGCTCGCCGTAGCCGGTGATGAAGTTGAAGATGTTCGCCATGTCGTTGGCGATGGTCGGGTTGCAGGTGAAGAAGGAAAGGTCCGTGTAGATCTTCGCCGTCACCGGATGGTAGTTGCCGGTGCCGAGGTGGCAATAGGTGCGCAGCCTGCCCTCCTCGCGGCGCACCACCATCGACATCTTGGCGTGGGTCTTCAGCTCGATGAAGCCGAAGACGACCTGCACGCCGGCGCGCTCCAGGTCGCGCGCCCAGCGGATGTTGGCCTCCTCGTCGAAGCGGGCCTTGAGCTCGACCAGCGCCGTCACCGACTTGCCGGCCTCGGCCGCGTCGATCAGCGCGCGCACGATCGGGCTGTCGTTGGAGGTGCGGTAGAGCGTCTGCTTTATCGCCAGGACGTCAGGATCGCGCGCAGCCTGAAGAAGGAACTGGACCACCACGTCGAAGCTCTCGTAGGGGTGGTGGACGACCATGTCCTTTTCGCGGATGGCGGCGAAGCAGTCTCCGGCGTGTTCGCGGACGCGTTCGGGAAATCGGGCATTGTAGGGCTCGAACCTCAGGTCGTCGCGCGGGGCCTTGGCGATCTCCGACAGCGTGTTGAGGGCGAGCAGGCCCGGAAGGACGGCGACGCGGTTGTCCGGCACGCCGAGCTCCTGCACGACGAAGCGGCGCAGCGATTCCGGCATTTCGGAATCGGTCTCGATGCGGATCACCGAGCCGCGGCGGCGGCGCTTCAGCGCCGTCTCGAAGAAGCGCACGAGGTCTTCGGCCTCTTCCTCCACCTCGATATCGCTGTCGCGGATGATGCGGAA
>CBIMFD010000158.1:0-7829 GCA_966243085.1 uncultured Shinella sp. | reverse complement strand
ATGATGGAAAAGGCCCGCGAGACGATCAGCGCAGGGCAGCGGGCGCGGGCTTGAGGCGTTGGAGGTTTACCCCCTCTGCCCTGCCGGGCATCTCCCCCTCAAGGGGTAGATCGGATGGAGCACCGTTTCGCCCATCGCATGCATCGCTGATCAAGTCAGATTCTTGCTTCCTGCTGATCTCCCCCCTTGAGGGGGAGATGGCCGGCAGGCCAGAGGGGGGTATTCCCGGGCCTCAGCCGATCACGACGTCGGAAAATCCAGGCCCATCTCGCGGAAGCGGGCGGGGTCGTCGCCCCAGTTCTCGCGCACCTTCACGAAGAGAAAGAGGTGCACGGGCTGTTCGAGGATTTCCGACAGTTCCTTGCGCGAGGCCATGGAGATGGCCTTGATCGCCTCGCCGTTCTTGCCGAGCGCGATCTTCTTCTGGCTGTCACGCTCGACGTAGATCACCTGCTCGATGCGCACCGAGCCGTCCTTGCGCTCCTCCCACTTCTCCGTCTCGACATGCGAGGAATAGGGAAGCTCCTGGTGCAGGCGCAGAAACAGCTTTTCGCGCGTGATCTCGGCAGCGAGCTGGCGCATCGGCAGGTCGGAGATCTGGTCTTCCGGATAGTACCAGGGACCTTCCGGCAACGCGGCGGCGAGATAGTTCATCACGTCCTCGCAGCCCGAGCCGTTGAGCGCCGAGATCATGAAGGTGCGCTCGAACTTGACGACCTCGTTGGCAGCGGCGGCAAGCTTCAGGAGGTCTTCCGGCTTCACCCGGTCGACCTTGTTGAGGACGAGGATCTTGGGCTGGTGAACCTCCTTCAGGCCCTCCAGGATCGTCTCCGCATCGCCCTTGAGGCCGCGCTCGCTGTCGATCAGGAACATGATGACGTCGGCATCCTTGGCTCCGCCCCAGGCGGTCGTCACCATGGCGCGGTCGAGCCGGCGGCGCGGCTTGAAGATGCCGGGCGTATCCATGAAGACGATCTGCGCATTGTCGTGGATTGCAATGCCGCGCACGATGGCGCGTGTCGTCTGGACCTTGTGGCTGACGATCGTCACCTTGGCGCCGACGAGGCGGTTGACGAGCGTCGACTTGCCGGCATTGGTCGCGCCGATCAGCGCCACGAAGCCCGAGCGGGTCGCGCCCTCACCGTTCGTGCTCTTCTCGGCGGGGGTATTGTGTTCTTCGGTCATGATATCCGTCAATCCGCGGCGTGGCTCTTGGGCCAGACGCCTTCGCGTTCCAGAATTTTCGTCGCGGCCGCCTGTTCGGCGGCCCGTTTCGAGCGGTCGATGCCGGTTTCCGGCGCAACGCCCCTAATCTCCACCGTTACCGTGAAGCGCGGGTCGTGGTCCGGTCCCGAGCGCTCGTCCACCCGGTAGCTCGGCGTCACGCCGAAGCGGGCGTGGGCCCATTCCTGCAATTCGGTTTTCGCATCGCGCCGCGCCCCTTCCGCGCGGGCGGCCCTGCCCTCCCAGTTGGCGAGGATGAAGCTGCGCGCCGCCTCCAGCCCGCCGTCGAGATAGATCGCAGCGATCAGAGACTCTACCACATCGGCCCGGACATTCAGCATGGCTTTTCCGGTGAGCTTCTTGACGTCCGCGCCGGTGCGGATGAAGCGATGGAGGCCGAGATCGTCGGAAACGGCCGCACAGCTTTCCGCGCTGACGAGCTGGTTGAGGCGAACGGAAAGCTCGCCCTCCTTCGCCTCGCGGAAGGTGCGGAACAGCATTTCGGCGACGCAGAGCCCGAGCACGCGGTCGCCGAGGAATTCCAGCCGCTCGTAGTTCACGCTCTTGCCGGGCCGGGCGCTCGCATGGGTGATCGCCCGGTCGAGGCGGTCCTTGTCGGTGAAAACGTAGCCGATCAGGTCCTCGAGGGCCTTGCGGTTCACGTCGTTCAGCGGAATGGCGCCCTTCATTCAACGACCTTGAAGAGCCGGTCCCATCTGAGGTTCGTCGGCCACTTCCAGATTTCGCTGAAGGACGTGTCGTGGCCAAGCGAGAAGAAGATCAGGCTGGCACGGCCGATGAGGTTTTCCGCCGGAACGAAACCGACGTCGAAACGGCTGTCGGCCGAGTTGTCGCGGTTGTCGCCCATCATGAAGTAATGGCCTTCCGGCACGATGAATTCGCGCGTGTTGTCGCCGACCGTGCCGACGCGCGCATCGAGCGTGTCGAAGCTGACGCCGTTGTCGAAGGTCTCGCGGAACACGGGAATGTCCTCACCGGTATCGTACTGGTCGTCGGCGCGGAAGAAGCCGTCCTGCTTGCGCGGCACCGGCTGGCCGTTGACGTAGAGAATGCTGTCGCGGACCTGAATGTGGTCGCCCGGCAGGCCGACGAGACGCTTGATGTAGTCGATCTCGGGGTTCGGCGGGAAGCGGAAGACGACGATGTCGCCGCGCTCCGGCTCGCTGGCGAAGATGCGGCCGGAAAACAGGTTCGGCGAGAACGGCAGCGAATATTTCGAATAGCCGTAGGAGAACTTGTTGACGAAGAGGTAGTCGCCGACGAGCAGCGTCGGCATCATGGAGCCCGAAGGGATCGTGAACGGCTGGAACAGCAGCGTGCGGATCACCACGGCGAGAAGAAGCGCCTGAATGATGACCTTGACGTTTTCCCACAGGCCGCCCTGGGCCTTCTCGGTCTTCTCTGCCACGGCGGACTTGTCCTTATTTGCAAACATGGGGCCCTCTATAGAGGAAAGGTTGTCTATTGGAAATCATGCCGGCCAAAAAGACGCGGAACGGTGCGCGAGCCCCTCAGCGGCTTTCGACCGGCAGCGCCTCGATGATCACGAAGGCCTGCGCCAGCGGGAAGTCGTCGGTGATGGTGATGTGGATGCGCGCCTCGTGGCCTTCCGGCAGGAGCTGCCTCAACCGTTCGAGCGCCCCGCCCGTCAGCCGCATGGTGGGTTTTCCGCCCGGCAGGTTGACGACGCCCATGTCCTTCCAGAAGACGCCCTGCGCCAGCCCCGTGCCGAGCGCCTTGGAACAGGCCTCCTTGGCGGCGAAGCGCTTGGCGTAGGAGGCGGCGCGGTTCTTGCGCCCGTCCGATTTCGTCCGCTCGATCTCGGTGAAGCAGCGCTCGGTGAAGCGCGCGCCGAAACGCTCCAGCGATTTCTCCACCCGGCGGATGTCGATGAGGTCGCTGCCGATGCCGATGATCATGAAGGTTCTCCGCGGAAGGGAATGGCCTGGGCGGCGAGCCGCGCCCGGCGCCGCGCCTTGAAGGATCGCACGGCAATTTGGGTGACGGCATAGGCGAGGAAGGCCGAGAGACCGCCGAGGACGCAGGCGCCGATGAGCATCGGCTTCAGCACCGGCTGCCAGAGGTCGGCAAGCTGCAGGTGCTCCATGCGGTGGAAGAGTTCCGCCGCGGTGATCGTCTCGCCGGAGCGGATGCCGAGCAGCGCCTCGCCGGAACGGAAGGTGGCAAGGGCGATCAGCGGGATCGTGAGGGGATTGGCGATGGTGGTCGCCAGCGCCGCGGCAAGCAGGTTGCCCGCGATCAGATAGGAGAGCGCCAGCGCCAGGATGATGTGAAAACCGAGAAGCGGCGTGAAGGCCGAGAAGGTGCCGGCGGCAACGCCCGCGGCCACCGCATGGGGCGAGGCCGAAAGGCGAAGGATCCTTTTGGCAAGATAGCGCGCCGGACGCGTAACCCCCTTGCGCGGCCAGAAGAATTCGCGCAACCGCTCAGGCCAGGACGGCTTCTTTCGGCGTCTGAACAACATGGTCCAGACATAGCCGATCCCTTGGTGGCATTTCAATGGCGCCCGCACGGCGCCAGGGCTGCCGGCCGCCGTGGCGCAGCCTTCTGCGCCACATCGGCCCGTCGGTATCAGTAGGAGCGGCGGAAGAGGCCGCGGTCGATCTGACGCTGGCGGTATTCCAGGTCGATCCGGTCGATTGCGCCGTTGAGATAGGCCATCTCGCGTTCCTCGACATTCGGGATGCGCAGGGCGCGGGTGAAATTCTTGATCTGCTTCAACATGGTAAACCTCGTTCGGTTACCTCCCGACGCAGAAGATAGGTGCGAGGCCCCCTCGGCACCAGCGACACTATTCCAACACAGCCATGCAAATGACGCATAACGCCTGGTCAAATCTTGGGCAAACCTGCCTCAATGGAGGCAGGTTGCCGCAATTTTGCATGGAACCGTCATGTGAAGACGCGGCTGACCGTCGAGACGCACTGCAGTTCCTTCAACTGGCCGATCAACTGGTTGAGCTGGCGCAGGTCCCAGACCTCGAGATCGATATGGACCTCGGTGAAATCGGCCGCCACGCGGGCCATGGACATGGAGCGGATGTTGACGTCGCTGGTGGCGATGACCTGCGTGACCTCGGCGAGCGTGCCGGGCTCGTTCAGCGCATTGATCATGATGCGCGCCATGAAGCGGGTGTTGTTGGCCTCGTCGAGGTCCCAGCGCACGTCGATCCAGCGCTCCGGCTCGTCGTCGAACTTCTGCAGGGCCGGCGACTGGATCGGGTAGATGGTGATGCCCTTGTCCTTCTCCATGATGCCGACGATGCGATCGCCGGGAACGGCGCCGCCGGCGGAGAAATGCACTTCCGCATTGCCGGAAAGACCGCGGATCGGCAGCGCCTCGGGGCCGGTCTCGGTTTGTCCGCCCTCCAGCGCCGTCTTCGCCTTGCCGGGCAGCTTGAAGACCATGCCGGCGGCGCTGCGCATGTTGAACCAGCCGTCGTCCGAGCTCGGCTTCACCGTCACCCGCTCGTCCTGATAGTCGGGGAAGACGGCACGCAGCACGTCGAGCGAGGAGAGCTCGCCGCGGCCGACCGCGGCGATGGCGTCCTCCACGTCCTTCTGGCCGAGGCGGTGCAGGACGGGCTTCAGCCCGTCGCGCGAGAATACCTTGCCGGCGCGGTCGAAGGTGCGCTCCAGGATGCGGTAGCCGAGGCCGGAATATTGCTTGCGCACGGCAGCGCGGGTCGCCCTGCGGATGGCGGCGCGCGCCTTGCCGGTGACGACGATCTCCTCCCAGGCGGGCGGCGGCACCTGGATGCCGGAGCGGATGATCTCCACCTCGTCGCCGTTGTTGAGCCGGGTGACGAGCGGCATGATGCGCCCGTTGATCTTCGCGCCGACGCAGGTGTCGCCGACATTTGTGTGCACCGCATAGGCGAAGTCGATGGGCGTCGCGCCGCGCGGCAGGGTGATGAGCTGGCCCTTCGGCGTGAAGGTGAAGACCTGGTCCTGGAAGAGCTCGAGCTTGGTGTGCTCGAGGAATTCCTCCGCGTTGTCGCCCTCGGCCAGCGACTCGATCGTCCGGCGCAGCATGGAATAGGCGTTGGAGCGCGGCGACTGCACGACCTCGTCGTTCGCGCTCTCGCGGTCCTTGTAGAGCGAATGGGCAGCGATGCCGTATTCGGCGATCTCGTGCATGCGCTTGGTGCGGATCTGCAGCTCGATGCGCTGGCGGGAGGGGCCGACGATGGTGGTGTGGATCGACTGGTAGTCGTTCTGCTTCGGCGTCGAGATATAGTCCTTGAAGCGGCCCGGCACGACCCGCCAGCGCGTGTGCACGATGCCGAGCGCGGCATAGCAGGCGGGAATGTCGTCGACGAGGATGCGGAAGGCGTAGACGTCGGAGAGCTGCTCGAAGGAGAGCGACTTCGACTGCATCTTGCGGAAGACCGAATAGGGCTTCTTCTGCCGGCCCTTGACGAGGGCGTCCGGCAGGCCGTTGACGACCAGCAGTTCCCGCAGCTCCTCCTCGATCTTGCGGATCAGGCCCTCGTTGCGCTGGGACAGCTCCTCCAGCTTGCGCGTAACGGTCTCGTAGGCTTCCGGGTTGATATAGCGGAAGGACAGGTCCTCCAGCTCCTCGCGCATGTCCTGCATGCCCATGCGGCCGGCGAGCGGCGCATAGATGTCCATCGTCTCTTCCGAGATGCGGGCGCGCTTTTCCGGCGACATGTGGTCGAGCGTGCGCATGTTGTGCAGGCGGTCGGCGAGCTTGACGAGGAGCACCCGCACGTCGTCGGAAATGGCGAGCAGCAGCTTCCTCAGGTTCTCCGCCTGCTTGGCCTTCTTGGAGACGAGGTCGAGCTTCTTGATCTTGGTGAGGCCCTCGACGAGCGCGCCGATATCCTCGCCGAAGAGTTCGTCGATCTCCGCGCGCGTCGCCGTCGTATCCTCGATCGTGTCGTGCAGCAGCGCAACGGCGATGGTGGACTCGTCGAGGCGCATGTCGGTGAGGATCGCGGCCACTTCGAGGGGATGCGAGATATAGGGATCGCCGCTCGCCCGCTTCTGCTGCCCGTGCTTCTGCATGGCATAGACATAGGCCTTGTTCAGCAGGGCTTCGTTGACGTCCGGCTTGTATTTCTGAACCCGTTCGACGAGTTCATATTGACGCATCATTCTCGGTCGGCTCCTGCCCGCTTCCCGCGGGGCAAAAAAAAGTGCGCCCCGACCTTACGAGGGGCGCACCGGCATTCGCAATATCAAAGGTTTCGGCAAGGTGCCGAAATCAGTAATCGTCGCTCTTTTCCGGCGGCACGAGGCCTTCGATGCCCGCCAGCAGCTCTTCTTCCGACATGCGGTCGAAGGCGATCGTCTCCGGCTGGTCCTCGTCCTCGTCGATGACCGCGGTCGTCGCGTCGTCGGCGATGAGGCTTGCCGGATCGGGCTCGGGCTCGTCCACTTCCACATGCTTCTGAAGCGAGTGGATCAGGTCTTCCTTGAGGTCGTCGGGCGAAAGGGTCTCGTCGGCAATCTCGCGCAGAGCCACGACCGGGTTCTTGTCGTTGTCGCGATCGACGGTGATGGAGGCGCCCTGCGAGATGAGGCGGGCGCGATGGCTTGCAAGGAGAACCAGTTCAAAACGGTTGTCTACCTTGTCGATGCAATCTTCAACGGTGACACGGGCCATTGCCTGTCCTTTGTGATCGAGAATTTCAGGAGTTTGCATGCCCGATACAGGGATCGGGCGGCAAATTCAAGTTTTTCCTTCCCGAGCCCCGGGGGGAAGAGTGTCGTCGCCCGATCCGCAAACCGCTGATTGAGAGCTCTCCCTACGGAAGGCAGGCGACGCAAATATCGGACAAATGGGATAAGGCGCGGGAACTGTTTCTCTATTCCGAAGCTCTTGAATCGGCTGAAACGTTGCCGGCGGGAAAAATCGTTTTCGCAACCTAGATTTGGTTGGAAACGGCGTGCCCCTGCCCTAAATGAAGATTATATGAAAAAGAGTTAATTCAACCGGATAGTGCATCCGGCAAGACGCTGCACGACCAAAACCCAACCCTTTGCCTCAACTTCTATTTAAAAGGATTTGCCAGACATGTTCGACCCCCGCGAGAAAATCGCCCTCTTCATCGACGGTGCAAATCTCTATGCGGCTTCCCGGACACTCGGCTTCGACATCGACTACCGCAAGCTGCTCAAGGCCTTCCAGAAGCGCGGCTATCTGCTGCGGGCCTACTACTACACCGCCCTCATCGAAGATCAGGAATACTCCTCCATCCGCCCGCTGATCGACTGGCTCGACTATAACGGCTACAAGGTCGTCACCAAGCCGGCCAAGGAATTCACCGACTCGCTCGGCCGCCGCAAGATCAAGGGCAACATGGACATCGAGCTGGCCATCGACGCGATGGAGCAGTCCGAGACCGTCGACCACCTCGTCATCTTCTCCGGCGACGGCGACTTCACCACGCTGGTGGAAGCGCTCCAGCGCCGCGGCCGCAAGGTCTCCGTCGTCTCCACCATGCAGACGCAACCGCCGATGATCGCCGACGACCTGCGCCGCCAGGCCGACTATTTCATCGACCTCGGCACGCTCAAGGCCGAAATCGGCCGCGA
>CBIMFD010000157.1:0-7866 GCA_966243085.1 uncultured Shinella sp. | reverse complement strand
ATCGGCACGGACCGCACGGAGGCGAGCACGTCCTTCACCGATGTGAGGACGCAGGATTATGCCCGGGACGCCTTCCGCCTCTTCGGGCTGGAGCGCCTTGCCGGCCGTCAGCCGCCGATGGCGGCGTCCACCGAGGTCGTCGGCGGCGTGACGGCGCAGACCGCGCGCCTGACGGGGCTTGTCGCGGGCACGCCCGTCATGGCCGGTCTCCACGACGTCACGGCCTCCGCACTCGGCATGGGCGGCTACGGCGAAGGCATGGTGGCGGTCATCGCCGGCACCTATTCGATCAACGAGACGGTATCCCGCGCGCCGAAGGTCGACGGCCGCTGGTTCTGCCGCAACGGCATCCTGCCCGGCGAATGGAACAACATGTCCATCTCGCCGGCCTCCACCGCCAATTACGACTGGTTCATCGACCGGTTCTGCGCTACCGACGCGCGGCAGGCCGAAGCCTCGGGTGAAGGCATCCATGCGATCCTCGGCAAGGAGTTCGAGGCCGCCTGCAAGCGCTCGTCGGGCGTCTTCTTCCATCCCTATCTCTTCGGCTCGCCCTTCGGCGGGGCGTCGAGCGCCGGCTTCTACGGTCTCAATGCCTGGCACGACCGGGGCGATCTCGTTCGCGCGGTGCTGGAAGGCATCGCCTTCAACCACCGCGTCCATGTCGATGCGCTGCGCGACGGTTTCGCGCCGGCCTCCGCGCGGCTGACGGGCGGCATCTCGCGCAACCCCGCCATGGCCGGCCTCTTCGCCGATATCCTCGGCATGCCGGTCACCGCGACGCGCACCGAGGAGGCGGCGGCCTGGGGCGCGGCGCTCTGCGCGGGGGCGGGCGCCGGGCTCTTCGCCTCGCCGACCGACGATCCGCGCGACCTTGCCGCCATCGAAACGACCTACCGGCCTGACCCCGTCCGGCAAAAGGCCTATGACGAGAAATACCGCGTCTTCCTCGACCTTGCCGAGGCGATGAAGCCGCTCTGGCCGACGCTGCGGCGTCTCGGCGCGGAATGAGAGCAGGAATACCCATCATGACGGACATCACAGCCGGCACGGTCGAGACCTTCGACGTCGTCATCCTCGGCGCCGGCATCAACGGGGCAGGGCTCTTCCGCGACCTCTGCCTGCAGGGCCTCAAATGCCTGATCGTCGACAAGGCCGATTTCGGCTCCGGTACCAGCGCCGCACCCTCGCGCCTCATCCACGGCGGCATCAAGTACCTGGAGACGGGCGAACTCGGCCTCGTCGCGCAGTCGACACTGGAGCGCAACCTCTTGCTGCGCAACGCGCCCCATTGCGTCGAGCCGCTGCCGACCTTCATTCCCTCCTTCTCGCTGATGAAGGGCGCCTTCGCGGCGCTGCGCACGCTCTTCGGCTCTACCACCGCCCCGCGCAGCCGCGGCGCGGTGCTCATCAAGATCGGCCTTGCGCTTTACGACCTCTACGGCGCGCGCCATCGCGTCATGCCGAAACACCAGTTCTTCTTCCGCCGCAAGGCGCTTGCGGAAATGCCGGCGATTACCCCGCGCATCGTCGCCGGCGGCATCTATTACGACGCCAAGATCAGCCGGCCGGAACGGCTGGTCTGGGAGCTGGTGCGCGACGGCCTCGATGCAAGCCCCGCTTCCGCCGCCATGAACGATACGGCGCTGCTCGGGCAGGCGGACGGCGTGCTGCGGCTGCGAGACGGGGACGGCGGCGAGCGGCTGGTCCGCGCCGGCATCGTCGTCAACGGCGCGGGGCCGTGGATCGACCATGTCAATGCGACGCTCGGCATTCCCGGCCGGCTGATCGGCGGCACCAAGGGCTCGCATATCCTGCTGAGGCATCCCGAGCTCGTCGAAAGCCTGAAAGGCCGCATGATCTATTTCGAGGCGGACGACGGGCGCATCTGCCTCGTCTACGATTTCCTCGGCCTCGCGCTCGTCGGCTCGACGGACATCAAGGCCGACAATCCGGATACGGTGCGCTGCGAGGAGGAGGAGATCGACTATTTCCTCGCCAGCCTTCGCTCGCTGCTGCCGAAGCTGGCGTTCGGCCGCGAGCAGATCGTCTATGCCTATAGCGGCATCCGCCCGCTGCCGGCCTCCGATGCCAGCCAGCCCGGCCTCATCAGCCGCGACCATTCGGCGCCGGTGGCCGAGCCGGCCGAAGGCCGGCCGTTCCCGGTCATCTCGCTCGTCGGCGGCAAGTGGACGACCTTCCGCGGCTTTGCCGAGGAGGTGGCCGATACGATCCTTTCCCGCCTCGGCCGCAGCCGCAAGGTCAGCACGCAGATGCTGCCGATCGGCGGCGGGCGCGATTTTCCCGCGGACGGGAAGGCCCGTGAGGCCTGGCTGTCCGAACGCGCCGGGCGGAGCGGCCTGCCGGTGGCGCGCGTTTCCGCGTTGCTGGCGCGCTACGGCACGACGGCCGATGCCGTGCTTGCCCATATCGCGGCCGCCGGCGATGCGCCGCTCGCCCATGTCGAGGGCTACGGCCGCGCGGAGATCGACTGGATCGCCCGCAACGAGATGGTCCGCCACCTTGCCGATATCGTCATGCGCCGCACGACGCTCGCCATCGAAGGCAGGCTGACGGCGGCGGGCATCGGGGAGATTGCCGGCGTGGCGGCCGCGGCGCTCGGCTGGAGCGACGAACGGCGAGAAGAGGAGATTTCGGCGGTCACGGCGCATCTGGCAAGGTTCAACCGCGTCGCCCTTTGAGGCCTTTGCCCTTTCCGCGGGCCGATCCATGTTGCATCTTCGGGGCCTGATCGCCCCGCAGGAGGATTTCATGACCAAGATCGTCGACGACCCGGAAGCCTTCGCCTCGTCCGCCCTTGCGGGCTTTTCCCGCGTCTACGGCCGCTATGTCCGGCTGGTGAAGGGTGGCGTCGTCCGCTCGACGGCGGTGCCGAAGGGCAAGGTCTCGGTCATCGTCGGCGGCGGATCGGGCCACTATCCGGCCTTCGCCGGCTATGTCGGGCCGGGCATGGCGGATGCGGCCGTGGCGGGCGAGATCTTCGCCTCACCCTCGACGGCGGCGGTCGCGCGGGTCTGCCGCAATGCGGACCATGGCGGCGGCATCATCCTCGGCTTCGGCAACTATGCCGGCGACGTCCTCAATTTCGGCGTCGCGGCGGAGCGCCTGCGGGCCGAAGGCATCGACGTGCGCATCGTCACGGTGACGGACGACGTCGCGAGCGCACTTCCGGACCGGCACCTGCAGCGCCGCGGCATCGCGGGCGATTTCGTCGTCTTCAAGGTCGCCGGCGCGGCGGCGGAGGCCGGCCTTTCCATCGGCGAGGTCGAGCGCGTCACCCGGCTTGCCAACAGCCGCACCTTCTCCTTCGGTGTCGCTTTCGGCGGCTGCACCCTGCCGGGCGCGAAGGAGCCGCTCTTCACCGTGCCGAAGGGCATGATGGCGCTCGGTCTCGGCATCCACGGCGAGCCCGGCATCCGCGATATGGACATCGTGCCGGCAAGCGACCTGGCAAGGCTTCTGGTGGAGACCGTCCTTGCGGAACGCCCTGCCGGCGCAGGCCGCGCCGCCGTTCTGCTCAACGGCCTCGGCGCCACCAAGTACGAGGAGCTCTTCGTCCTCTGGGGCGCGGTGGAAAAGCTGCTGCAGGCATCGGGCGTCGATCTCGTCGCGCCCGAAGTGGGCGAATATGTCACCAGCCTCGACATGCAGGGCTGCTCGCTGACGGTGATGTGGCTCGACGAGGAGCTGGAGCGCTATTGGCTCGCGCCGTGCGACACGCCCGTCTTCCGCCGCGGCGAGACGCTTCGCACGCAGCCGGCGGCTGCAAAGGCCGACATGGAGGACGAGGCGCTGCGCTTCGGCCCTGCCTCGCCCGCGTCGCAGGAGAGCGCCCGCTGCCTTGCCGGCATCCTCGACGCCATGGTCTCCGCCCTCGGCGAGGCCGAGGCTGAACTCGGCCGCATCGACGCCTTTGCCGGCGACGGCGACCACGGACAGGGCATGCGACGCGGAGCCGGCGCCGCGCGTGAGGCGATCCAAAGGGCCGTTGCCGGCGGCGCCGGCGCAAGGAGCGCGCTCGCGGCCGCGGGCGATGCATGGGCGGACCGCGCCGGCGGCACGTCCGGCGCCATCTGGGGGCTGCTGCTCCGCTCGTGGAGTTCGGCCTTTTCCGACGAGGAAGCTTTCGGCGAGGCGGATGCGGTGCGCGGCGCGCGCCTTGCGCTCGACGACGTGATGCGCCTCGGCGGGGCGAAGCCGGGCGACAAGACGCTCGTCGACGCCTTCGTGCCCTTCGTCGAAGCGCTGGAAGCCGGGCACGCGGATGGCCTGCCGCTGAAGGAGGCATGGCAGAAGGCGAGCACCGTCTGCGAGGAGGCCGCGCAGGCGACGGCGCCGCTCGTTCCGCGGCTCGGCCGCGCCCGCCCGCTCGCCGAGCGCAGCGTCGGTCATCCCGATGCCGGCGCCGTCTCGCTTGCGCTGATTGCAAGGACGATTGCCGCAGGCCTCTGAGCCCTTTTCATTCCCGATACGAGATCGAGCCGAGCGTCGCATGATGTTCGGCTTTCTCGTGCTGCTCGGAAAGGCGTCACATATTTACACGGATAGTCATTGACATGTCATACCAGTTGAGGGATACAAGCTCACGCCGGGTGCCCGGTGGAGGAAATTCCGGCCGGACAGGCTCATCGTCCGGCCGTGCGCATTCAGGGAGGTCTTCGATGACATCGATCGCGCTGTTCGGTGCTGGTGGCAAAATGGGCTATCGGCTGGCCAAGAATCTCAAGGGTTCGCGTTTCGATGTCCGCCATGTCGAAGTGAGCGAGGCCGGCAAGGCGCGCCTTTCCAATGATCTGGGCATTGCCTGCGTTTCGCCCGAAGAGGGCCTTGCGGGCGCGGATGTCGTCATCCTGGCGGTTCCCGATACGGCGATCGGCAAGGTCGCCGCCGGCATCGCCGACAAACTGGAGCCCGGCACGATGGTCGTCGCGCTCGACGCAGCCGCGCCCTTTGCCGGCCACCTGCCGGAGCGCGCGGACCTCACCTATTTCGTCACGCATCCCTGCCATCCGCCGATCTTCAACGACGAGACGGACCCGGCGGCCAAGCGCGACTTCTTCGGCGGCATCGCCGCCAAGCAGCACATCGTTTCCGCATTGATGCAGGGGCCGGAGGAGGCCTATGCGCTCGGCGAGGAGATCGCCAAGCTCATCTGGGCGCCGGTCATGCGCTCGCACCGCGTCACGGTCGAGCAGATGGCACTTCTGGAGCCGGGGCTTTCGGAAACCGTCTGCGCCTCGCTGCTCGTCGTCATGCGCGAGGCCATGGACGAATGCGTGCGTCGC
Source organism: uncultured Shinella sp. (assembly GCA_966243085.1). Classification (GTDB taxonomy): domain Bacteria; phylum Pseudomonadota; class Alphaproteobacteria; order Rhizobiales; family Rhizobiaceae; genus Shinella. Next base: position 2,560 of record CBIMFD010000157.1, on the reverse strand, counting down.
GGCGTTGCCAAGGATGCCGCCCGCGACTTCCTGCTCGGCCACATGAATGTGCTCGGCGCCGTGATCTTCGAGGAGGCGCCCGGCGTCTTCTCCGACGCCTGCAACAAGGCGATCGAATTCGGCAAGCCGGTTCTGATGAAGGACGACTGGAAGCGCGTCTTCGAGCCCGAGGAAATCGCGGCCAGCATCCATCGCATTACCTGATTTCCGGCGGGCTCTGGCCCGCCGCGGGGCTCCTGCCCCATGAATCGCACCGGGTCGGTCAGTTTCCATGGAGGGTGGCCGGGGAGGCCGGTGCTTAACCGGGAGGAAAATATGAAGATTACCCGTAGACTGATCACCGTCGGTTTTGCCGCCGTCATGGCTGCAGGCGTCGCCATGCCGGCTTTCGCCGCCGACCTCATCGCCATCATCACGCCGAGCCACGACAATCCCTTCTTCAAGGCCGAAGCGGTCGGTGCGGAGGCCAAGGCCAAGGAACTCGGCTACGAGACGCTGGTCCTGGTGCACGACGACGACGCCAACAAGCAGTCGCAGCTCATCGATACGGCCATCGGCCGCGGCGCCAAGGCGATCATCCTCGACAATGCCGGCTCGGAAGCCTCGATCGCCGCCGTCCAGAAGGCCAAGGATGCGGGCATCCCCTCGTTCCTGATCGACCGCGAAATCAACGCCACGGGCGTCGCCGTCTCGCAGATCGTCTCGAACAACTACCAGGGTGCGCAACTCGGCGCCGAGGAGTTCGTCGAGCTGATGGGCGAGAAAGGCAACTATGTCGAGCTGCTCGGCCGTGAAGCCGACCTCAACGCCGGTATCCGCTCCAAGGGCTACCACGACGTCATCGACGAATATCCGGACATGAAGATGGTCGCCCAGCAGTCGGCCAACTGGAGCCAAACCGAAGGCTACTCCAAGATGGAGACGATCCTTCAGGCCAATCCGGACATCCAAGGCGTGATCGCCGGTAACGACACGATGGCGATGGGCGCCATCGCCGCCCTCCAGGCTGCGGGCCGCAAGGACGTCATCGTCGTCGGCTTCGACGGCTCCAACGACGTGCGCGACTCGATCAAGGCTGGCGGCATCAAGGCCACCGTCATGCAGCCGGCCTATGCTCAGGCCCAGCTCGCCGTCACCCAGGCGCACGAGTACATCACGACCGGCAAGGCGCCGGCCGAGGAAAAGCAGCTCATGGACTGCGTACTCATCACGGCGGACAACGCGGACAAGCTCGAGACCTTCGCGCTTTCGGAGTAATCCTCCCGCGAAAGCGCGAGGCGGGGTGCGGTCCCGCCTCGCGCTTTCTGTTTACGACGGAGAATGGGAATGCTGAGGTTTAAGGCTGCCTGTATGGTCATGCTTGCCGGCGCGCTCGTCGTGGGCGGCTGCAAGTTCGTCAAGACCGAGGATGAACGGAAGCAGGCGGCAGCAGACGCCTTCAATCCCGACGAGCTGGTCGCGGACATCTGGGACGCAAAGGTCGTTCCGTATCTCGAAGAGCGTGCCGGTCTGTTCCAGGATGTCTCGGCCCTTGCCGCGAGCGACCTCGATGCGGCGGCGGAAAAATACGGTCACAAGGAAAAGCAGGGCAACGCGCCCTGGACGTTCGTCGCCAGGGTGGAGGGCGTGATCGTCGCCGAGGAAACGAAATCGCGCGCAGGTTACGTCGATGTGGATGTCGACGGCGACCAGAAAGCGGATGTGCGTGTCTCGATCGGCCCGGCCATCCGCGGCACCGCGATCCGTGACAGCCTGAACTTCGTGAATTTCAACGAGTTCAAGAACCAGATCGAGTGGGCGCAGTACGGCAAGTCGTTCAATACGCATGTGAACGGCCTGCTGCTCGAAAAGCTTCCGCGTGAAGGTCTGACGGGCAGGGCGATCAAGGCGGTTGGTGCATACCCGATGCCGGCCAAGGGCAAGTTGCCGCAGCTCGTTCCCGCCACCATCACAATCGGAGACTGACATGAGCGGCATCGACGATGGCGACGTCACTCTCGAATTGAAGGCGATCACGAAGGCCTATTCCGGCATCGTGGCGCTCAAGAAGGCGGACCTGAAACTGCGGCGCGGCGCGGTGAACGTGCTTGTCGGCGAGAACGGTGCCGGCAAGTCGACGATGATGCGCATCATCGCCGGCGTCGAGCGGCCGACGCTCGGCGAGATATGGATGGACGGCGAGCGCATCCACCTGAACAGCCCCGCCGACGCGGTACGCCACGGCATCGGCATCGTCTTCCAGGAACTGAACCTCTTCGGCAATCTGTCCGTCGCCGAGAACATTTTCGCGACGCGCGAGATCACGCGCGGTCTCTACGGCATCGACCACAAGGCACAGGTCGAGAAGGCCAATGAATTCCTCGACCGCCTGGAAGCGGGCATTTCCGCCGATACCCTGGCCGAGGACCTGCCGATCGGCCAGCAGCAGCTCGTAGAGATCGCGCGGGCCGTCTCGCTCGACACCCGCATCCTCATCATGGACGAGCCGACATCGGCGCTGAGCGCGGCCGAAGTCGACGTGCTCTTCCGCGTCATCGCCGACCTCAAGGCGCGGGGCGTC
>CBIMFD010000156.1:0-7872 GCA_966243085.1 uncultured Shinella sp. | reverse complement strand
ACGCGCTTCATGAAGTCCTCTTCGGAAAGCTGCTCGCGCAGCCAGCGGCCGTTCAGCCAGTCGAGCTTCTGGATGTCGAAGATCGCGCCGGCCTTGGAAAGGTTCTCCGGATCGAACTTTTCGGCAAGCTCATCCATGGTCAGCAGTTCTTCGCCCTCGGAAATCTGGATGAAGAACAGGCCGAGGAAGTTCATCAGCGCTTCCGGCAGGTAGCCTAGCGCGGAATAGTAGGAGATCGAGGTCGGGTTCTTGCGCTTGGAGAGCTTCGACTTGTCGGCGTTGCGCATCAGCGACAGATGCATGAAGACCGGCTCCTGCCAGCCGAAATAGCGGTAGAGCAGGATGTGCTTGGGCACCGAGGCGAGCCATTCCTCGCCGCGCGCCACATGGGTGATCTTCATCAGGTGGTCGTCGATGACGTTCGCCATGTGATAGGTCGGCATGCCGTCGGCCTTGATCAGCACCTGCATGTCGACGCTTTCCCACGGGATCGACACGTCGCCGTAGACGCCGTCGTGGAAGTCGCAGGAGCCTTCCGTCGGGATTTTCATGCGCACGACCGAGGGCTCGCCCGCCGCGACGCGGCTCGTGACTTCCTCGGCGGAAAGGTTGAGGCAGTGGCCGTCGTAGCCCGGCGGCTTGCCGGCGGCGCGCTGCCCCTCGCGCATCTTCTCCAGCCGTTCCGGCGTACAGAAGCAGCGGAAGGCATGGCCCTTCTGCAGCAGTTCCTCGGCATAGGGCCAGTACATGGCCTTGCGGTCGGACTGGCGGTAGGGGCCGTAGGGGCCGCCGACATCCGGGCCTTCGGACCATTCGAGGCCGCACCATTTCAGCGCGTCCAGCACCTTCTGCTCGAATTCCGGCGTCGAGCGCGTGGCGTCCGTATCCTCGATGCGCAGGATGAAGGTGCCGTTGTTCTTCTTGGCGAAGAGATAGTTGAAGAGCGCGATATAGGCGGTGCCGACATGGGGCTCGCCGGTGGGGGAAGGTGCGATGCGTACGCGAACGCCGGATGCGGTTCCGGAAGTGCTCATGGATGTGGCCCGTCTTGACTTTGGGAGGGAGAGCCCGGTTTTGCGCAGGATTTGCGGCGGAAAAGGCTCTCCGTTGGGCTGGGTGAGACCATATTCAGCCCGGCGCGTCAAGGGAATGTCGATCGCCGGCTAGCGCACGGGCCAGACATAAAGCAGCGTCGGCACGCTGACGATGACGATGAGGATGGAGAGCGGCAGGCCGACGCGCGGGTAATCGGCGAACTTGTAGCCGCCCGGGCCCATCACCAGCGTGTTGCACTGGTGGCCGACGGGGGTGAGGAAATCACAGCCCGCGCCGATAGCCACCGCCATCAGGAAGGCCTCCGGCTTGTAGTGCAGCGCATTGGCGAAGCTGGCGGCGATCGGCGCCATGACGAGGACGGTCGCCGCATTGTTGAGGAAGGGCGTCACGGCCATGGCGGTAAGAAGGATGAGGCCGAGCGCGCCGAAGGGCGGCAGGTGCACGGCGATGTCGCCGAGCCAGCCGGCGACGAGCTCGCTCGCCCCCGTCGTGCGCAGGCTGTCGGAAACGGGGATGAGGGCGGCGAGCATGATGAGGATCGGCCCGTCGAGCGCCGTATAGGCCTCGCGCAGCGGCACGGCGCGGAAGACCACCATGGCGACGGCGGCGGCGAAGAAGCCCGTCGCCACCGGCACGACGCCGAAGGCGGTGGCGACCATCGCCGCCATGAGGATCAGGACGGGAATGATCGCCCGGCGCGGCGCGCCCAGCAGGATCTCGCGCTGGGCGAGCGGCAGCAGGCCGAGTTCGGTGAGCTGCGTCGGCAGCGTGCGGTTGTTGCCCTGCACCACGATCATGTCGCCCGGGCGCAGGCGCACGGCGGAGAGCTTTTCGCGCAGCCGCTCGCCCTGCCGGCTGACGGCGAGCAGGTTGATGCCGTAGGAATGGAAGAGCGCGATGCTGCGGGCGGAAATGTCGATGAGCCTTGAATCGTTGCCGACCACGGCCTCGATGGCGCTGATCTCGCCTTCCTCGCCGCGTCCGGCGCGGATCGGCTGGCCGGAGAGCGTCAGGCCGGCGTTCGAGACCACCTTGTCCAGCCCGCCGGCCGTGCCCTCCATCAGGATCGTGTCGTCGGCCGCAAGGTGCACGTCCGGCAGCGGCGCGATATGGACATGGCCGCGGATGATGGCGGTGGCGATCACGTCGCCGTCGCCGTTGCGCAGCACCTCGTTCAGCGACTTGCCGACGGAGGGCGAGCCGGCCTCGATCGTCGCGTCGGAGGAATAGGCGGCCGCCTCCAGCGCCTCCTCGATATTGGCGCTCTTGTTCGTGCGCTCGGGCACGATGCGGTTGAAGAGGAGGAGGAAGAGGATGCCGCAGACCGTCAGCACCGCGCCGACGGGCGTGAAGTCGAACATGCTGAAGCTCTCGCCGCCGATCTCCTGGCGCAGGCGCGAGACGACGATGTTGGGCGAGGTGCCGATCTGCGTCATGAGGCCGCCGAGAAGCGCGGCGAAGGCCATCGGCATCAGGAACTTGGAGGCCGGCGTGCCGGATTTCTTGGCGAACTGGAAGGCGAGCGGCATCATGATGGCGAGCGCGCCGATGTTCTTGATGAAAGCCGACAGCACCGCGACGGAGACGAGCAGCAGCGCGAGCTGGCTGCGCTTGGAGGCGAGGTTCGGGAAGAAGCGCTTGACCGCGAGGTTGACGATGCCGGAGCGCGCGACGGCCGCGCTCACCATCAGCGCGCTGCCGACGATGATGACGATGTCGTCGGAAAAACCGGAAAAGGCCTTGTCGAAGGGAACGATGCCGAGCGCGAGCGCGAGCAGCAGCGAACAGCACGCCACGACGTCGTAGCGGAACCGGCCCCAAATGAACGCCGCCATCATCAGAGCGATGACGACGAAGGCGAAGGTCTGGTGAAGCGTCATGGAGCGGTCCGTGCGGCGGGGCGATGCTCGGCATGAATTCCCGGCAGGTCCTGCCGGTTCCGCCACCCATGGCGCAACCGTCCGGAATTTTCGCGGAACAATCCAAGCGCTCCAAGATTTGCCAAGAGAAGGCGGGTCGTGTCAACCGGACGCGACGGAGATGAAGAACACGGGGATTTTTCCGGTTTCTCCCCGTGGCCAACGAAACGGCAGGCGAGCTTCCCACCCGTCCGGCCCGTCTTTACCCCTTTCGGACGAGAAGCCGGCGGGAGCGGACCCCCGCCGGCCGTCTTTCAGTGCGTTGCGCCCTTGTTCTTCTGCCGCGCGCGGCGGGAGAACATGTTCAGCACCTCGACGAGGGCCGAGAAGGCCATGGCGGCGTAGACGTAGCCCTTCGGCACATGGAAGCCCATGCCCTCGGCGATCAGCGTCGTGCCGATCATCAGCAGGAAGGCGAGCGCCAGCATGACGATCGTCGGGTTCTTCTCGATGAAGTTGGCAAGGGGCGTCGCCGCAACCAGCATGACCGTGACGGCGGCAAGCACCGCGATCACCATGATCGGCAGGTGCGGCGTCATGCCGACGGCGGTGATGATGCTGTCGATGGAGAAGACGAGGTCGAGCAGCAGGATCTGGCCGATGGCGGAGGCGAAGCTCGTGGTGACCGCGCCGCCGACCATGTCTTCCTTGTGATCGATCGGATCGACGTTGTGGTGGATTTCCTTCGTCGCCTTCCAGACGAGGAAGAGGCCGCCGGCGATCAGGATCATGTCCTTCCACGAGAAGCCGTGGCCGAAGGCCGTGAAGATCGGCGTGGTGAGCTGGACGATCCAGGCGATCGTGCCGAGCAGCGCCAGGCGCATGATGAGCGCCAGCCCGATGCCGATGCGGCGGGCCTGGACCCGGTGCTCGTCGGGCAGCTTGTTCGTCAGGATCGAGATGAAGATAAGGTTGTCGATGCCGAGGACGACTTCCATCACGACGAGCGTGACGAGCGCGATCCAAGCGGCGGGGTCCTGCATGAGCGCAAGAAGGCTGTCCATTCGGTCTCCTCTCCATGAATACGGTGCTGGAATGGGCTTCCCGTATGTATGGAGAATCCGCCTTCTGGCAAGACGGACAGGCCGCGCCTGCCGCCTATTTCACGATTTCGTCATTGAACGGGAGCATTTCGGCCTTCGCGCCATAGGCGGCGAGGAACATGCGGATGGCCGAGGCGACGTTCTTCTCGATCGCCGCGCCGGTCGGCACATCCTCCATCGCACCGAAGATGCGGGGCTTGAAGAGCCCGACGGTCGTCAGCTCGATGAACTGCTTGGCGGCCTGCGCGGTGTCGTCGCAGACGACGGTGCCCTCGGCCACCTGGCGGTCGAGATAGGCCTGCAGCACCGAAACGGGATTGATCGGCGTTGCGGAGAAGAAGCGGCTGCAGAGCATCGGCAGGCGATGGTTGGCGGCGATGACCATGCGCATGGCGCGGATGGTGTGGTCGGCCGTCATGTGGGTGGCAAAGAGCGTGCCGAACTCCCTCAGCGTCTCCGCGATCGGCTTCTGGCTGTCGAGCGCGTGGCGCACCGTTTCGGTGATCCGCCGGCGTTCGCGCTCGATCATGTAGCCGAAGAGGTCTTCCTTGTTTTCGAAGTAGACGTAGATCGTGCCCTTGGAAACGCCGGCGGCCCGCGTGATGTCGTTCATGCTGGCTGCTTCGAAGCCCTGTTCCATGAACACGCGTTTGGCCCCGTCGAGGATCTGCTCCCGCTTGGCCGGATCCTCGCCGGCGACGCGGCGGCCCGTATGCGGGGGCGCCAACGTGTCTTCCGTCGTATGCATTTCGCTGCCCGTGTCTGAAACCTTGTCTAAACTATTTCGAACCGGCTGGTTCGATTTCACTTGATATGCGCGAGAAAGAAGGCTATGTCAAATCGAACCGAACGGTTCAGTTCGGAATTTTATCACAAAGTATGGTGGCAAGCCAATGTCGACTTCCCATGGCGCCGGCACGGCGAAGGTTCGTCCGGTCAATGATGATTTTGAAGCCGAAACCGCCGAAGCCCGGCCGGTGACGACCGCGGAGGCCGCTCCTGCGGTTGCCGCCGTCGTGGAGCCGGAGAAGAAGAAGGGCGGCCGCCGCATGGCGCTGCCGATCCTCGCGGTGGCCCTGCTCGCCGCCGGTGGCTGGTACGGCTACCAGTGGTGGACGAACGGCCGCTTCATGATCTCGACGGACGACGCCTATATCGAAGGCGACATCGCCTCCATCTCGCCGAAGGTCTCCGGCTATGTCGCGGCGGTGAACGCCGTCGCCAACCAGAAGGTCAAGGCGGGCGATCCGCTCGTCACCCTCGACGACGGCGACTATCGCCTGGCGAGGGAACAGGCCGCCGCCCAGATCGCAACGCAGAAGCTCGCGCTCGGCCGCATCGACGCGCAGATCGAGGGCGCCCGCGCCAGCCTTGCCCAGGCCGAAGCCCAGAAGACGGCCTATGAGGCCGCCCTCAGCGGCGCCGAGGTCGCCGAGAAGCGTGCCAAGGAACTGAACGTCAAGGCCGTGGGCACCGCCGCCTCGCTTGACAGCGCGACCGTCGCGCTCGACCAGGCGAAGGCCAACCTCGTCGGGGCCGACGCCAACATCGTCGCCGCCAAGGCGAACATCGCGGTGCTTCAGGCCCAGCGCACGGAGGCCGAAAGCGGCATCCGCACGCTGGAACTCGCGCTCGCCAAGGCCGAACGCGACCTCGGCTTCACCGTGCTGAAGGCGCCCTATGACGGCGTCGTCGGCAATATCTCGGTGCAGGTCGGCGACCTCGTTTCGGCCGGCCAGCGCCTCGCCGCGCTCGTCCCGGTGAAGGACCTCTATATCGAGGCGAACTTCAAGGAGACGCAGATCGCCCATCTCGTACCCGGCTCGAAGGTGCATCTGCATGTCGACGCCTACGAGGAGGACGACATCGTCGGCACCGTCCAGTCCATCGCGCCGGCCTCCGGTTCGGTCTTCTCGCTGCTGCCGGCGGAGAACGCGACGGGCAACTTCACCAAGGTCACGCAGCGCGTGCCGGTCCGCATCGCGATCCCTGAGGACGCGCTGGAGACGGGCAAGCTGAAGGCCGGCCTCAGCGTGGTCGTCGACGTCGACAGCCGCACGGCGCCGGCCGAATAGCATTCATCGTTTCATCGCGGTCCCGGTCCGGCGTTCCTGCCGGGCGCGGGCTGCACCAGACAGGGAGCGCGGGCCATGGCGGCGACCGCTCGAATGACTGCCGGCGCGCTTTCCGCGGCGCCGGCCCATGCCGACAAGGTTCCGACCCGCCGCGTCATCGCGTTCTTCGCGATGGTCTTCGGCATGTTCATGTCGATCCTCGACATTCAGATCGTCTCGGCCTCGCTTTCGGAAATCCAGGCGGGTCTCGGCGCGGGGGCGGACGAGATCGCCTGGGTTCAGACCTCCTATCTCATCGCCGAAGTCATCATGATCCCGCTGTCGGGGACCCTCGCGCGCATCGTCTCGACGCGCGTGCTGTTCAGCTTCTCGGCCGCCGGCTTCACCATCGCCAGCGCCCTTGCCGCGACGGCCACGAACATCGACCAGATGATCGTCTACCGCGCCATTCAGGGCTTCATCGGCGGGGGCATGATCCCGTCGGTCTTCGCGGCGGCCTTCACCATCTTCCCGCCCTCCAAGCGCAACGTCGTCTCGCCGATGATCGGTCTCGTCGCCACGCTCGCGCCCACCATCGGCCCGACGGTCGGCGGCTATCTGAGCCATGCCTTCTCCTGGCACTGGCTGTTCCTCGTCAACGTCATTCCCGGCATCATCGTCACGGTCGTGACCTTCAACCTGATCGACTTCGACAAGCCGGAATTCAGCCTGATGAAGCGTTTCGACTGGTGGGGGCTCGCCTCCATGGCGGTCTTCCTCGGCTCGCTCGAATACGTGCTGGAAGAGGGCAACAACAAGGACTGGTTCTCCGACGAGCGCATCGTTCTCGGCTCGCTCGCCGTGGCCGCGGGGGCGATCGTCTTCTTCTGGCGGGCCTTCAGGGTGCCGTTCCCGGTGGTGGACCTGCGCGCCTTCGCCGACCGCAATTTCGCCTTCGGCTCGATCTTCTCCTTCACCATGGGCATCGGCCTCTACGGCCTCACCTATATCTATCCGCTTTTCCTGGCCCATATCCGCGGCTACGATTCGCTGATGATCGGCGAGACGCTGTTCGTCTCGGGTCTTGCCATGTTCTGCACGGCGCCGATCGCCGGCATGATGTCGTCCCGGCTCGATCCGCGCGTCATGATGATGATCGGCTTCGCGGGCTTCGCGCTCGGCACCTGGCTGATGACGCAACTGACGGCCGACTGGGATTTCTACGAGCTGCTCGTCCCGCAGATTCTGCGCGGCGTGTCGCTGATGATCTGCATGGTGCCGATCAACAACGTGGCCCTCGGCACGCTGCCGCCCGATCGCATCCGCAACGCCTCCGGCCTCTTCAACCTGACGCGCAATCTCGGCGGCGCCGTCGGCCTTGCGATCATCAACACCGTGCTCACCCAGCGCACGCAGGAGCATTACCTGCGTCTTTCCGAGCATGTGCAATGGGGCAATCCCGAAGCGCTGGAACAGTTGCACAACATGGCCGGCAACTTCACCGCCCACGGTCTCGACGGCCCGGCCATCGCCATCAAGAAGATGGCCGGCATCGTGCATCAGCAGGCCTATGTCCTGTCGCTCATCGACGTCTTCCTGCTGCTGACCTTCCTTTTCGGCGGCCTCGTCGTCTGCGTCCTGGCGATCCGCAAGCCCGAATCCGGCATGGGCGGTGGAGGCGGCGGCGGGCATTGATCCCGCCGCGGCCGGAATAAGACATTCTTTTTGTAGGCCGTTGCCCCTTTCCCCTTTGTAACTTCCCTTCGGCGTCGATAGTCGGTGTAATACCGGCCGCGGTGG
>CBIMFD010000155.1:0-8019 GCA_966243085.1 uncultured Shinella sp. | reverse complement strand
GTCGCCGATCTCGAACGCCTCGGCACCGAGCGCGTCGACACGCCGGTCATCCAGCCGGCCGAGCCCTTCCTCGACATGGCGGGCGAGGACCTGCGCCGGCGTATCTTCCTGACGGAGAGCGAGACGGGCAAGAGCCTGTGCCTGCGCCCGGAGTTCACCATTCCGGTCTGCCTGCGCCATATCGAGACCGCGATGGGCACGCCGCGGCGCTATGCCTATCTCGGCGAGGTTTTCCGCCAGCGCCGCGAGGGCGCGAACGAGTTCTACCAGGCCGGCATCGAGGATCTGGGCGAGACCGACGTCGCTCGCGCCGATGCGCGCGCCGTGCGCGATGCGATGACCGTGCTGGAAAACCGCCTGCCGGGAGCGCCGCTTTCCGTCGTCCTCGGCGACCAGTCGGTCTTCGAGGCCGTGGTGGCGGCCTGCGGCCTGCCGGCCGGCTGGCAGAAGCGGCTGGTCCATGCCTTCGGCAATCAGGCGCAGCTCCAGAAGCTGATGGCCGACCTTTCCGATCCCGCGCCCGCCGGCGTCTTCGGCCCGGAGGTCGAGCGCCTCGCCATCCTCGGCAAGCTCGACGACGAGGCGGCGCTGATCGCCCATATCGACGAGACGATGGAGGCGACCGGCTATTCCACCAATGCCAGCCGCAGCCCGGCCGACATCGCCCGGCGCCTGCGCGAGAAGATGCAGCTTGCCAATACGCGGCTCGACGCGCGCACGCTGGCGCTGCTCAGGGAATTCCTCGCGCTGGAACTCTCGCTCGCCGACGCGTCCGCGGCGCTCGCCGCCTTCGCGGACAAGGCCGGCCTTGCGCTCGGCGAAGCGCTTGCCCGCTTCGAGCGGCGCGTTGCGGCGCTGCGCGAAGCCGGGGCCGATCCGACGCGCATCGCCTACCGCGCCGCCTTCGGCCGCCCGCTCGACTACTATACCGGCCTCGTCTTCGAGATCGCGCCGGCCGGATCGGCGCTGGTGCTCGCCGGCGGCGGGCGCTACGACCGGCTTTTGACGCTGCTCGGCGCGAAGGAGCGCATTCCGGCGGTCGGCTTCTCGCTCTGGCTCGACCGTATCCAGAGCCTGACGGAGGCCGCGGCATGACGATCACCATCGGCCTTCCCTCCAAGGGGCGCATGAAGGAAGACAGTTCCGCCGTGCTCGCCCGTGCCGGCTTCACCGTCTCGGCGGTCGGCAACGACCGCTCCTATCGCGGCCGCGTCGAGGGGCGCGACGACATCGAGATCGCCTTCCTCTCGGCCTCGGAAATCTCCCGCGAGATCGCCGCCGGCACCGTCGATTTTGGCGTGACGGGCGAGGACCTCGTGCGCGAGGGGCTGGCGGAGGCCGACGCCCGCGTCGAGTTCTGCGCCCGCCTCGGCTTCGGCCATGCGGACGTCGTCGTCGCCGTGCCGGAAATCTGGCTCGACGTCGACACCATGGCGGACCTTGGCGACGTCGCCGCCGATTTCCGCGCCCGCCACGGCCGGCGCCTCACCATCGCCACGAAATACTGGCGGCTGACGCAGCAGTTCTTCTCCGGCAATCACGGCATCCAGCTCTACCGCATCGTCGAAAGCCTCGGCGCCACGGAAGGCGCGCCGGCCTCCGGTTCCGCCGACATCATCGTCGACATCACCTCGACCGGCTCGACCCTCGTCGCCAACCACCTGAAGATCCTCGCCGACGGCGTGATCCTCAAATCCGAAGCCTGCCTCGTGCGCGCCCGCAAGCCGGAGCACGAGGGGAATGCGGTTGTGGCGGAAATCGTGGAGCGGGTGCGCGGGGTGGTTTGAGGGCGGGGTGGTTGCCCCTCATCCGCCTGCCGGCACCTTCTCCCCGAAAGCGGGGCGAAGGGACTTTGCCGCCCTGCCTTGCCCGACAACGAGCGTTGGAAGGCAGGAAAAGCCTGTGTCTTGCTGCCTTCGCCCCGCTTGCGGGGAGAAGGTCACGGCAGCGGGATGAGGGGCGGGCGCAGCCTCCACCGCAAATTTCTCAAGCCCCCACCCTGACATCCCTCACCGACCTGTCCTATCTATGGGCTCCCACCCAAGGAGTCGCCCATGACCGATCTGTCGTCCTTCCCCGTCACCAAGAAATGGCCCGCGAAAAACCCCGATATCATCCAGCTCTATTCGCTGCCGACGCCGAACGGCGTGAAGGTTTCGATCGCGCTGGAGGAGCTTGGGCTTGCCTATGAGGCGCACCGCATCGAGTTCGGGGCCGAGGGCGTGAAGTCGCCGGAATTCGTCTCGCTCAACCCGAACGGCCGCATTCCCGCGCTCATCGATCCGAACGGGCCGGACGGCAAGCCGATCGGCCTCTTCGAATCGGGCGCGATCCTCGTCTATCTTGCCGAGAAGACGGGTAAGCTGCTGCCGGCGGATGCCGCGGGCCGCTACGAGACGCTGTGCTGGGTGATGTTCCAGATGGGCGGCATCGGGCCGATGTTCGGCCAGTTCGGCCATTTCCACAAATTTGCCGCCGACAAGGTCGCCAACAATTCCTATCCCGCGGAGCGCTATCGGGACGAATCCAGGCGCCTGCTCTCCGTGCTGGAGGAACGCCTGAAGACCCGCAAATGGCTGATGGGCGACGACTACACCATCGCCGATATCACGACCTTCCCCTGGGTGCGCGGCGCGGACGTGTTCTATGGCGGGCGCGAGGCGCTCGACTATGCCTCCTTCCCGGCCGTCATGGCCTGGCTGGAGCGCTGCCTCGCCCGTCCGGCCTCGACGAGGGGCCTTGAGATTCCCGCAAAGGACTGACGCAAACGAAGAAACCGGCGGCGTGGCGGCCCGTTGACGCCGCCCGCCGGCGCGCGCTACGTCTTGGGGAAAGCGATAAACGGGATGGAGCCATCGTGACGGGAAGACTGGTTGTTGCGGGCGGCGGCCAGGCCGCGTTTGCCCTCGTTGCCAAATTGCGCGCGCTGAAGGACGAGCGGCCGATCACCATCGTCGCCGCCGAGGGCTCCCATCCCTACCAGCGCCCGCCACTCTCCAAGAAATACCTGCTCGGCGAGGCCGACCTGTCCCGCCTGATGTTCCGCCCGGAAAACTGGTACCCGGAAAACGATGTCGAGATCCGCCTTGAAACCGAGGTGACCGCCATCGACCGGCCCGCAAAGCGTGTTGCGCTCAGCGACGGCTCGACGCTCGACTATGAGTTCCTGGCGCTCGCCACCGGCGCGACGCCGCGCCGCCTGCCGGCCGGGATCGGCGGCGACCTCGACGGCGTCTTCACGGTGCGCGACTACCGCGATGCCGACCGGCTCGGCCTGGAAATGCAGGAGGGCCGGCGCGCGCTGGTCGTCGGCGGCGGCTATATCGGCCTCGAGGCGGCGGCAGTCGCACGGGGGCGGGGGCTTGATGTCACGGTCATCGAGATGGCCGACCGCATCCTCGCCCGCGTCGCTTCGCCGGCCACCGCCACCATCCTCAAGGCGATCCACGCCGCGCGCGGCGTCGACGTGCGGGAGAAGACCGGCCTTGTGCGCCTTCTCGGCGAGAACGGCCGCGTCACCGGCGCGGAACTGACGGACGGCTTCGTGCTGCCCGTCGACGTGGTGATCGCCGGCATCGGCGTGACGGCCAATGACGCGCTCGCTCGCGAGGCCGGGCTGGAGGTGACGAACGGCATCGTCGTCGACGCCCACGCCCGCACCTCCGATCCGTCGATCTTCGCCATGGGCGACTGTGCGGTCCTGCCCTTCGAGGGCAATCGCGTGCGGCTCGAATCCGTGCAGAACGCGGTGGATCAGGCGGAAGCCGCCGCCGCCGTCATCGCAGGCGGCGATTCGCCCTACCATCCGAAACCCTGGTTCTGGTCCGACCAGTATGACGTCAAGCTCCAGATCGCCGGCTTCTGCATGGGCTTCGACGACACCTTTGTGCGCCCCGGCCAGCGCGAGGGCAGCGTCTCCGTCTGGTATTTCCGCGACGGGCGCCTGATCGCGGTCGACGCGGTCAACGATGCGAAAGCCTATGTCGTCGGCAAGAAGCTGATCGAAATGGGCCGCACGCCCGAGCGCGGGCTCCTCGAAGATCCGGCGACGGATCTCAAGGCGCTGACGCTCTGAGACCGCTGCGCCATGGGGTTGCACTCCGCGGGCCTTACTTGGCTGCGCGGTTGCATGATTTTGATATTCATTAAGTATGATGTAGCCCCGAGGGCGTGCCGACCCTGCGATACTTTCTGAATTCACTCATTTTTTAGTGTTCTCGGGCTGATTGGGAGCCATCTTGACCTCGCCCGGTGACACTTCATGTTCCGCATCCTTACCTGCATCGCCGTCGAGCACGATCATCGCCTTGTCCTGCTCGCAGCGCTGATCTGCTTCCTCTCCTGCTATGTCGCGGTGACGCTGGCACAGCGGGCGGCCGTTTCGGAGGGGATGGCGCGCAAGCTGTGGCTCGGCGCAGCCGGCACGTCGAGCGGCTTCGGCATATGGGCGACGCATTTCATCGCCATGGTGGCCTACGATCCGGGTGTCGTCATGGGCTACGACATGAAGCTGACGCTGGTATCGCTCGCCGTCGCCATCGTCGTCCCGGGCATCGGCCTTGCCATCGCTACCTACCGTTCCGGCCGCGGCGCGCTGGTGGCCGGCGGCCTCATGCTCGGCGCGGGCATCAGCTCCATGCACTATGTCGGCATGTCGGCGGTGGAACTGCCCGGCACCATCCACTGGGCCCCCGGCTATGTGGCCCTGTCGCTCGTCTTTGCCAGCGCCTTCGGCGCCCTCTCGCTCATTGCCGGCATGCGCCCGCAGCCGGGCGTGCGCGACCGGGCGATCGCCACAGCGCTGATGGCGCTCGGCGTCGTGTCGCTGCACTTCACCGCGATGACGGCCATCACGATCGAGCCCGGCCTGATGCCGGTCAGCGACGATACGCTGATCTCCACCGGCCTGCTGGTGCCGCTGATCGCCGTTGTCGCCTTCTCGCTGCTCTTCACCGGTCTTACGGCGGCGGTCTTCGCCCGGCAGGCCGAACTTGCCGCCAGCGAGAGCACGCGCCAGTTCGCCATGCTGGTGCAGGGCGTCAAGGACTACGCCATCTATATGCTCGATCCGGAGGGGCGCGTGGCCAACTGGAACGAGGGGGCGGAGCGCAACAAGGGCTACAAGGCGCATGAGATCGTCGGTCTGCATTTCTCGCGGTTCTACAGCGCGCCAGACCGCGCCGCGGGCCTGCCGGAGCGGGCGCTCGAAACCGCACGCCGCGAGGGCAAGTTCGAGAGCGAGGGCTGGCGCTACCGCAAGGATGGCTCGCGCTTCTGGGCACATGTCGTCCTCAACGCCATCCACGACGCATCCGGTGTGCTGATCGGCTATGCCAAGATCACCAAGGACGTGACGGTGGAGAAGATCAATGCCGATCGGCTGGCCGAGGTCACCAAGAACCTCGATCTTGCGCTGGAGAACATGTCGCAGGGCCTCTGCCTCTTCGACAAGAACGAGCGCCTGCTGCTCGCCAACAAGCGCTACAGCGAGATCTTCGGCTTCTCCGAGGGCAGCGTGCGGCCCGGCATGACCCTGCGCGAGATCGTCGACAGGGGCGTGGCGGACATCTATGCCGACCCGGCGGTCCGGCCGGCGATCGCCCGCGACGCCTATGCCCGCCGCCGCGCGGCAATTCACGGCGACAACGGCGAGGCGACCGTGGAGAAGCTGCCGAACGGCGTCTCGGTCCAGTTGCGCTATCGCATGCTGCCGGATGGCGCCTGGGTCGCGACCTACGAGGACATTTCCGAGCGCCTGCGCTCGGAGGAGCAGATCTCCTTCCTCGCCCGCCACGACGGTCTGACGGGCCTGCCGAACCGCGCGAATTTCAACGGCCGCCTGGAGGCGGAGATCGACAACGCCCGCCGCTCGGGCAGCAAGGTCGCGGCCATCGGCATCGACCTCGACAAGTTCAAGGAAATCAACGATACGCGCGGCCATGCCGCCGGCGACGAGGTGCTCGTCACGCTCTCGAGGCGCATGCAGGCCTGCCTTCAGGCCGACGAGACCGTGGCCCGCTTCGGCGGCGACGAGTTCGCGGCGGCAAAGCGCTTCGAGGACATGTCGGACCTCACCGATTTCATCCAGCGCCTCGAAGCCTGCCTCAACGAGGAGATTCGCATCGACGGCTACGACATCAAACCGGGTGCGAGCGTCGGCGTCGCCATCTATCCGCAGGACGCCGACGATATCGAGGCGCTGCTCAACAATGCCGACCTCGCCATGTACCGGGCGAAGGATGCGCTGACCGAAACGGTCTGCTTCTACGAGGTCTCGATGGACGAGGCCGCCCGCAGCCGCCGCCTGATCGCCAACGATCTCTGGCAGGCGGTCGACCGCAAGGAACTGCAATTGCATTACCAGGTGCAGAAGGCGGTCAATTCCGGCGAGACGATCGGCTACGAGGTGCTGCTGCGCTGGCACCATCCCTCGCGCGGCACGATCCCGCCGAGCGAGTTCATTCCGATCGCCGAGGAATGCGGCGCCATCCTGCCGATCGGCGAATGGGTGCTGCGCGAGGCCTGCCGCGAGGCGGCAACCTGGAACAACGAGCAGAAGATCGCCGTCAACCTGTCGCCGGTGCAGCTCGCGAACGCCGACGTCGCCGACCTCGTGCACCGCGTCCTCGTCGAGACGGGCCTCAGCCCGCGCCGCCTGGAGCTGGAGATCACCGAATCGACCATCATCGGCGACAAGGAGCGGGCGCTCGCAACGCTCCGCCGCATCAAGGCCTTTGGCGTCACCATCGCCATCGATGATTTCGGTACCGGCTATTCGTCGCTGGAAACCCTGCGCGCCTTCCCCTTCGACAAAATCAAGCTCGACCGTTCCTTCATGAACGAAGTGGAGGCGAGCCCCGAGGCGAAGGCCATCATCCGCGCCATCCTGGCGCTCGGCCACACGCTGCGCGTGCCGGTTCTGGCCGAAGGCGTGGAGACCCGCAGCCAGCTCGACATCCTGCTCGACGAAGGCTGCGACGAGGCGCAGGGCTATTTCCTCGGCCGTCCGGTCCCCGTCGCGCACATCCGGCCCGAAATGGAGAAGACGGCGGCGGCTTGACACCGGAATTGGGTGGTATCCCAGCCGCTGCTATTGCCGCTTGAACCGCCGCCCCACGAGGTCGATCTGGAAGCGGGGGAAGATGAAGACGCCGATGATCGTGCCGGCGTATTTTTCCTCCAGCCCCGTGGATTCGCCGACGCAGAACACCGGCTGGCGCGGCGCGCCGTCGAGGTGGATCGTCGTGGAGAAGCAGAAGGACGAGGAGGTGGCAGCGGCCTGCTCGAAGAGTTCCAGCACGCGCGCGCGGTCGGCCGGCTCATAGCAGCGGATCAGGTTGAGCAGCCCGCAGGGGCGCTGCGACAGGCCGTGCGCCAGCCCGGCCTTTTCGCCAAGCGTGAAGAGCCCGCTGGAAAGATCGCCGGCCCAGCGCTCCGTCACGCAATATTGCGTCAGAAGCTCGTTGTCCGTCTCGTCGAATTCCATCGAGCCCGGAAGGAAGGGCGAGGAGAGATCGGTCTTGATTATCTTGAACACCCACGACCCCAGCAGTTGCTCGAATTCAGCCGGCACGCCCGCCCGAGACGGGCGCAACATGCTAAAAAGCAGCGCCGGCTGACTCCCCGAAGCCTGCCGAACCATGCCCTCATGTATTGAACTGCGCCCGGCTCCGTCTCGTGTATCGGATCGAACGTACGCGTGAAAACCGCGGCGGATTCCCATTCGGATCTGCCGACGGATATGAGACTTGAGGAATTCTGGAAGCGGGCCGGCTATTCGCCGAAAACCAGTACCTGAACCCCTTGGTGAATCTTAAAGTTCACTTGGGGCGTCTTTATAGTTGGTTTTTTGAGGTCATCAACGGGTTTTTGATAATAATTGTTCAAACGGAAAATTCTTTCTCCGGAAACGATACAGCCGCTCAAGCAGAAAGGGCGGTCCGAAGACCGCCCTTTCCGAACTGAACCGGATGGCTCAGATGTGATGGCTTTCGCCTATCACATCATGTCCATGCCGCC
>CBIMFD010000154.1:0-8195 GCA_966243085.1 uncultured Shinella sp. | reverse complement strand
CGGCGCGATCCTCGTCGGCAATTCGCTCCGCGGCCTCATCCGCGGCAGGCTCGCCTGACGCGGTGAAAGCGGCGTCGCGGCCGGTTAAGAATACCGCCGCAGAAATCCGCGCTCTCCCTTTATTGTGACAGAAAACTGTGCTCTAGCCCTGTCACATTATGCTATGGGGCCCGTGAGGCCCCATTTTGCGCAAGGCGGCCGTCCGCAGGAGAACCAAATGGCAGACAGCACTTATCCGGTATATGGCGAAATCACCGGCCCGATCGTGATGATCGGCTTCGGCTCCATCGGACGCGGCACGCTGCCGCTGATCGAGCGCCACTTCAAATACGACCGGAACCGGCTGATCGTCATCGAGCCGCGCGAGGACGCCGCCGACGCCGAGATCTACGCCCGCCACGGCGTGCGCCACGTCAAGGCGCATGTCACCAGGGACAATTACAAGGACCTCCTGAAGCCGCTCCTCAAGGAAGGCGAAGGTCAGGCCTTCTGCGTCAACCTTTCCGTCGATACCGGCTCGCTCGACCTCATCAAGTTCTGCCGCAAGCTGGACGTGCTCTATATCGACACCGTCGTCGAGCCCTGGCTCGGCTTCTATTTCGACAAGAACATGAAGAACGCCGACCGCACGAACTATGCCCTGCGCGAGACCGTGCGGCGCGAGAAGGAGAAGAACCCGGGCGGCGCGACGGCCGTTTCCACCTGCGGCGCCAATCCGGGCATGGTCTCCTGGTTCGTCAAGCAGGCGCTGGTCAACCTTGCGAAGGACCTCGAGATCAAGTTCGAGGAACCCGCGCAGCACGACCGCGAAGGCTGGGCGAAGCTGATGAAGAAGGTCGGCGTCAAGGGCGTCCACATCGCCGAGCGCGACACCCAGCGCACCAAGAACCCCAAGCCCCTCGACACCTTCTGGAACACCTGGTCGGTCGAAGGTTTCATCTCGGAAGGCCTGCAGCCGGCGGAGCTCGGCTGGGGCACCCACGAGAAGTGGATGCCGAAGAACGCCAGGAAGCACAAGAAGGGCTGCAAGGCCGCGATCTATCTGGAGCAGCCCGGCGCGAACACGCGCGTGCGCACCTGGTGCCCGACGCCCGGCCCGCAATACGGCTTCCTCGTCACCCACAACGAATCGATCTCGATCGCCGACTACTTCACGGTGCGCGACAAGGACGGCGACGTTTCCTACCGCCCGACCTGCCACTACGCCTACCATCCCTGCAACGACGCCGTCCTGTCGCTGCACGAGATGTTCGGCAATGGCGGCAACCAGCAGCCGGTGCTGCACGTCCTCGACGAGAACGAGCTGGTGGACGGCGTCGACGAGCTCGGCGTGCTGCTCTACGGCCACGGCAAGAACGCCTACTGGTACGGCTCGCGCCTGTCGCTGGAGGAAACCCGCCGCATCGCCCCCTACCAGAATGCGACCGGCCTGCAGGTGACCTCGGCCGTGCTCGCCGGCATGGTCTGGGCGCTGGAAAACCCGAAGGCCGGCATCGTGGAAGCCGACGAGGTCGACTACAAGCGCTGCCTCGAAGTGCAGACGCCCTATCTCGGCCCGGTCGAAGGCCACTATACCGACTGGACCCCACTCGACGGCCGCCCGGGCCTGTTCCCGGAAGACCTCGACACGAAGGACCCGTGGCAGTTCAGGAACGTCCTCGTTCGCTGAACGGACCGGCCGCCGGCAGCATCCCGACGCCCGCGCGAAAGCAGCGGGCGTCTTCGCTTTCAATGGGATAATGCCCGCCGCGTCTTGCTTTCGACGATTCTTCACGGCATGGTCGCCGGACCTGACGGGCGGTTCGCGCCGCCATGACCCTGGGAGACTTGAGATGAAGCCGATTGCAATCGTGAGCCTGCTCACCGCCGCCGTAGCGCTCTCCGCCTGCATGTCGGACCGTACGCCGCGTGGTCTGCCGGTGGCCCAGATGCCGGCGCCGCAAGGCGTGGAAGGCTCGTGGGTCGATCCGAACGGCATCGTCTCCAGCTTCACGGCCGGCACGTTCACGACGCGCACGACCGACACGAACCAGCTCCTGGCATCGGGCACCTATATCAACACCTCGCCGACGCTAGTGGAGATCAACATGACCTCGCTGGTGCGCAACACCCAGTCCAAGGTCAATTGCGCGCTGGTCAGCCAGAGCCAGCTCAACTGCACGACCGCCGAGGGCGCGCAGTTCTCGCTCACCCGGCGCCTGTGAGCGCCGCAGGCTTCGGAAAGCAAGGGCTGCAAGGCCCTTTTTTCGTTCCGAAACGGCGCCGTCTTTTCGCTTGAAGTTGCCCCGAAGCGATGAAAACATCGCGCGGCCCCTCCCGCGCATCGGTCGCGGGCAAACGAGGAGACGAGAACCATGACGTTTTTCCGATCCGGCCTTCTGGCCGCTTCCATCATCGTGCTCTCCAGCGGTTCGGCATTCGCGGATTACGAGCTGAACATCCTGCACATCAACGACCTGCATTCGCGCATCGAATCGGTCAACAAGTTCGATTCGACCTGCTCGGCCGAGGAGGAGAGCAAGAACGAATGCTTCGGCGGCGTCGCGCGCCTCAAGGCCGCCATCGACGCCGAGCGCCAGAGGCTTACCGGCAAGAACGTGCTTCTCCTCAACGCGGGCGACAATTTCCAGGGCTCGCTCTTCTACACGACCTACAAGGGCGCGGCGGAGGCCGAGTTCCTGAACCTGATGAAGTTCGACGCCATGACCGTCGGCAACCATGAGTTCGACGACAGCGAGGACGGGCTCGCCACCTTCCTCGACAAGGTCGAGTTCCCGGTCGTCACCGCGAACGTCGCCGCCGGCGCCAGCTCGAAGATCGGCGATCGCATCAAGCCCTATATCGTGCTCGACAGGGGCGGCCAGAAGATCGGCATTGTCGGCGCCGTCGCCAACGACACGCCGGAGCTCTCCTCCCCCGGCCCGAACGTGCTGATCGGCAACGACGTCGCCGACATCACCGCCGCCGTCGCCGAATTGAAGAAACAGGGCGTCGACAAGATCATCGCGCTCACCCATGTCGGCTATCCGCGCGACCTTGCGGCCATCGCCAAGATCCCGGACGTCGACGTCGTGGTCGGCGGCCACAGCCATACCTTCCTCTCCAGCACGGACGACAAGGCAGAGGGTCCCTATCCGACGATGGTGGACAATCCCGGCGGCTACAAGGTGCCCGTCGTGCAGGCCGGCTCCTATTCGAAATATCTCGGCGAACTGAAGGTCGTCTTCGACGATGCCGGCGTCGTCAAGGAAGCCTCCGGCGCACCGATCGTCATCGATTCCACGATCAAGCCGGACGAGGCGGTGCTTGCCCGCATCAAGGAACTCGCCGCGCCGATCGAGGAACTGAAGAGCAAGATCGTCGCCGAGACGGCCGGCCCCATCGACGGCTCGCGCGAGACCTGCCGCTCTGGCGAATGCGAGATGGGCGACCTTGTCACCGACGCGCTGCTCGACCACACGAAGAGCCAGGGCATGACCATCGCCATCACCAATGGCGGGGGCCTGCGCTCCTCCATCGACGCCGGCCCGGTCTCGATGGGCGAGGTGCTGTCGGTCCTGCCCTTCCAGAACACGGTCGCCACCTTCCAGCTCAAGGGCTCGGACCTTCTTGCCGCGCTCGAGAACGGCCTCGGCCAGATCGAGGAAGGCGCCGGCCGCTTCCCGCAGGTTTCCGGCATGAAATATTCCTTCGACCGCTCGAAGCCGGCCGGCAGCCGCGTCGTCTCCGTCGAGGTCAAGGAGGGCGACGCCTTCGTGCCGCTCGATCCGGAGAAGACCTACGGCATCGTTTCCAACAACTACATGCGTTCGGGCGGCGACGGCTATGAAGTCTTCGCGAAATCCGCCGTGAACCCCTACGACTTCGGCCCGAACCTCGAACTGGTCGTCGCCGACTATCTCGCCGCCCACCGGCCCTACAAGCCGGCGACGGACGGCCGCATCACCGAGGTGACGGCTGCCGCCCCGGCAACGGCGGAAACCGCGACCGATACGAATGAAACGGCCGCGAAATCGACCGAGGGCGCCGCAACGACGGGCGAAGCCGCGTCCGGCGCGGCAGAGACCAGCACAGCGGCCGGCACGGAAACGGCGACCGCCGCGTCCGAATCCGGCGCGTCTGCGGGCGGCAAGCATGTGATCGCACGCGGCGACACGCTCTGGGACATCGCCAAGGCCGCCTATGGCGACGGCACCCTGTGGCGCAGGATCGCCGAAGCCAACGGCAATCCGCGCCCGCGCGCGCTGCACATCGGCACGGAGCTTTCCATCCCGGCAGAATAAGACAATTTGTCTCCGCTATTTCCGCCGGTCCGGGCTTTCCCGGGCCGGCATTTCTTTTTAGAACGATTCTGACGGCCGGCCTCCGCCGCGCGACAAGAAGAACCAGGGCATGACAGAACGCCCGTTGAGGACCGCACCATGCAGGACATCGCCGAAAAACCCGCCGCCCATCCGCCAGCCAAGCACGGCAAGGTCGGCGTCCTGCTCGTCAATCTCGGCACGCCCGATGGCACCGACTACGCCTCCATGCGCCGCTACTTGAAGGAATTCCTGACCGACAAGCGCGTCATCGAGTGGCCGAAGATCGCCTGGTATCCGATCCTCTTCGGCATCGTGCTCAACACGCGCCCCGGCAAGGTCGGCAAGGCCTACGAGACGATCTGGAACAAGGAGCGCAACGAGAGCTTCCTGCGCACCTATACGAGAAGCCAGGCCGAACTGATGGGCAAGGCCCTCGCCGACCACCCCGAGGTCGTCGTCGACTGGGCCATGCGCTACGGCCAGCCCTCCATCGCCTCGCGCATGGAATATCTCCAGAAAGAGGGCTGCGAACGTATCCTCGTCTTCCCGCTCTATCCGCAATATGCGGCGGCGACGACCGCGACGGTCAACGACAAGGCCTTCGAGGCGCTTTTGAAGATGCGCTGGCAGCCGGCGCTGCGCACCGTGCCGCCCTATCACGACGACCCCGCCTATATCGACGCGCTCGCCGTCTCCATCGAAAAGCACCTCGCCACGCTCGACTGGGAGCCGGAACGGGTGCTCGCCTCCTTCCACGGCATTCCGAAGAGCTATTTCGAGAAGGGCGATCCCTATTATTGTCAATGCCAGAAGACCGCGCGCCTTTTGCGCGACCGGCTCGGCTGGACGGACGGCAGGCTGATGGTCACCTTCCAGTCCCGCTTCGGGCCGGAGGAATGGCTGCAGCCCTATACGGACAAGACCGTGGAGAAGCTGGCGCAGGAAGGCGTGAAGCGCATCGCCGTCCTCAATCCCGGCTTCGTCTCCGATTGCCTGGAGACGCTGGAGGAGATCGCCGAGCAGGCGGCCGAGAGCTTCCTGCACAATGGCGGCGAGAAGTTCGCGCACATTCCCTGTCTCAACGATTCGCCCGAAGGCATGGCCGTCCTCGAAAGGGTCGTGCGCCGCGAGCTTTCCGGCTGGATCTGAGCCTCACGATAATCGCGCGCCGGCCAAATAGACTGGCCTTGCGGCCCGTATTGCTTAGAGTGGCGCCGCGCCGCAACGTCTGACGGAGAGAAGCATCATGGATTTGGCCGGACTGGATATCGTCGTCATCGCCCTCGTGGTCCTCGTCATCCTGATCCTCTTTGCCGGGATCAAGACCGTTCCGCAGGGCTACCAGTACACGGTGGAGCGCTTCGGCCGCTATACGCGCACGCTGGAGCCCGGCCTCAACCTCATCATTCCCTTCATCGACCGCATCGGCTCGAAGATGAACGTGATGGAGCAGGTGCTGGATATCCCCACGCAGGAGGTCATCACCCGCGACAATGCCAGCGTCTCCGCTGACGCCGTCGCCTTCTTCCAGGTGCTGAACCCCGCGCAGGCCGCCTACCAGGTCGCCCATCTCGAGCACGCCATTATCAATCTCACCATGACCAATATCCGCTCGGTCATGGGCTCGATGGACCTCGACGAGCTGCTCTCCAACCGCGACAAGATCAACGACCAGCTCCTGCGCGTCGTCGACGAGGCGGCCAATCCCTGGGGCGTGAAGATCACCCGCGTCGAGATCAAGGACATCGCCCCGCCGAAGGACCTCGTCGACGCCATGGCACGGCAGATGAAGGCCGAGCGCGAGAAGCGCGCGCAGGTGCTGGAGGCAGAGGGCTCGCGCAATGCGCAGATCCTGCGCGCCGAGGGCGCCAAGCAATCCGCCATTCTGGAGGCCGAGGGCCAGCGGGAGGCCGCCTTCCGTGACGCCGAGGCCCGCGAACGCCTCGCCGAGGCGGAAGCCAAGGCGACGAAGATGGTCTCCGAGGCCATCGCCGCCGGCAATGTGCAGGCGATCAACTACTTCGTCGCGCAGAAATATACCGAAGCCATGGCTACGATCGGCAAGGCGAACAACGCCAAGATCGTGCTGATGCCGATGGAAGCCTCCTCGTTGATCGGCTCGCTCGGCGGCATCGGCGCCATCGCGCGGGAAGTCTTCGGTGACGGTCCGACGCCCGTCGGCGCCCCGCAGCGCACGCGCCAGTCGACGCCGCCGACCGCCTCGCGCAATCCCTTCGACACGCCGCCGCAGGGAACGGGCGCATGATCCAGCGCATCGTCACCGAACTCGGGCCTTGGGCCTGGTGGGTCCTCGGCATCGTGCTTCTGATCCTCGAAGTGCTGCTGCCGGGCGTCTTCCTCGTGTGGATCGGCATCGCCGCCATCGTCACCGGCGCACTCTCCCTTCTCCTGTGGCAGGAGACCTACTGGGTCTGGCAGGCGCAATGGCTGATCTTCGCCGTGCTGTCGCTCGCCTCCGCACTCATCGGCAGGCGCCTTCTCTACAGCCACGGCCGCAGCAGCGACCAGCCGAACCTCAACCAGCGTGGCCGGAGCCTCGTCGGCCGCACGGCCGTGCTGGAGCAGCCGATCGCCGAGGGGCGCGGCCGCATACGCCTCGACGATACGATGTGGAGCGTACAGGGGCCGGACCTGCCGGTTGGGGCGCGCGTGCGCGTGACGGCCAGCAACGGCCGGGACCTCACCGTCGAAGAGGCATGACCGTCAGGCGACGCCGATCCGCAGGAGATCGTGGAAATGCACGATGCCGACGGGGCGGAAAGCTTCGTCGGTGACGATCAGCGCGGTGATATTGTGCTGGTTGAGCAGGCCGAGCGCGGCTGTCGCCAGCGTTTCCGGTCGCACCGTCTTGGGGCTGCGCGTCATCACGTCGTCGACCGTCAGTTCGGCAAGGTTGCGCGAAAGATTGCGCGCGATGTCGCCGTCCGTGACGATGCCGACGAGCACACCCTCCCCATTGACGACGCCCACGCAGCCGTAGCGCTTCAGCGCCAGCATGTGCACGGCCTCCGGCATCGACGTGCCGAGCCCGACGAGCGGCATGTTCTCGCCGCTGTGCATGATGTCGCCGATATGGGAGAGGCTCGCGCCGAGCTTGCCCCCCGGATGGAAGGTCTTGAAATCGGTCGCCGTGAAGCCGCGCGCTTCGAGAAGGGCGACGGCGATCGCATCGCCGAGCGCAAGCTGCATCAGCGTCGAGGTGGTGGGCGCGAGCCCGTGCGGGCAGGCCTCCTGCGCCTTCGGCAGCAGCAGCACGGCATCGGCCGCGCGCGCCAGGGCCGAGCGCTCGCCGGAGGTCATGGCGATCAGCGGAATGGAAAAGCGGCGCGAATAGGAGACGATGCCCTGGAGTTCGGCCGTCTCGCCGCTCCAGGAAAGCGCGAGGATGACGTCGTCGCGGCCGATCATGCCGAGGTCGCCGTGGGTCGCCTCCACCGGATGGACGAAGAAGGAGGGCGTGCCGGTCGAGGCGAGCGTCGCGGCGATCTTCACGCCGATATGGCCGGACTTGCCGATGCCCGTCACGATGACGCGGCCGGCAACGCCGCCGATGAGCTGCACGGCCCGGCGGAAGGCGTCGTTGAGGTCGCCGGCGAGCGCTGCCGAAAGGGCGACGAGCCCGGCCTTTTCCGTCTCGAGAGTGCGGATTGCGGACGCGACGGCGCCGGCGCCGTCGACTCTGGCCTGTCGTGTGATCATGGCGCCTCGTTACCGCTTTTGCCGGGACCTGTCCACGGGGAACCGTGCCCGCCCTTCTGCAACCAAGCGTTAACCATGGCGGTTTACGTTCGCTTAGGAAATTCGCGATTCGCAGGCCGTACGCATGGGCAAGGCAAAGGAAACGGACCGCAGGGCGCTTTCGCCTTGCCT
>CBIMFD010000153.1:0-8230 GCA_966243085.1 uncultured Shinella sp. | reverse complement strand
GCGCCGCCATAGGTATCGACGATGATCTTGCGGCCGGTGAGGCCGGCATCGCCGTCCGGGCCGCCGATGACGAACTTGCCCGTCGGGTTGATGTACCAGGAGCAATCGTCGGCGATCTTGAGATCGCCGAGGGCCTCGCGGATATAGGGCTCGACGACCTCGCGGACCTTCTTCGAATCCCAGCCGGCATCGAGATGCTGGGTGGAAAGCACGATGGAGGCGACGTCGGCGGGCTTGCCGTCGACATAGCGCACGGTCACCTGGCTCTTGGCATCGGGGCCGAGCTTGGCGGCCTCGCCCACGCCCTTCTTGCGGGCATCGGCGAGGAGCTGGAGGATGCGGTGCGAATAGTAGAGCGGCGCCGGCATCAGCTCGGCAGTCTCGCGGCAGGCATAGCCGAACATGATGCCCTGGTCGCCGGCGCCCTCGTCGCCCTGCCTGTCGGCGGCATTGTCGACACCCTGGGCGATATCGGCGGACTGGGAGTGCAGCAGCACGTCGATCTTCGCGGTCTTCCAGTGGAAGCCGTCCTGCTCGTAGCCGATGTCGCGGATCG
Organism: uncultured Shinella sp.; assembly: GCA_966243085.1. Taxonomy (GTDB): domain Bacteria; phylum Pseudomonadota; class Alphaproteobacteria; order Rhizobiales; family Rhizobiaceae; genus Shinella. The sequence goes on along the minus strand of CBIMFD010000153.1, from coordinate 7,674 downwards.
CCTTGCGGGCGGCGGCCTTGAACTTGGCGGGGTTGATGACGTCCTTTCCGTCCTTGTCCTTCTTCATCAGGCTCGGCGGCAGGCGCACTTCACCGGCGATCACAACGCGGTTGGTCGTCGCCAGCGTCTCGCAGGCGATGCGGACCGACCACGGATCGACCTTCGCCTTGACGGCTTCGCGATAAACCAGATCGACGATTTCGTCGGAGATACGGTCGCAAACCTTGTCCGGATGGCCTTCGGCGACGGACTCGCTGGTGAAGAGATAACTGCTGCGCATGCGGGAATTCCCCTCAAAGAAAATGGACTTCGACGTTGTTATTCAGTTCCCTTGGCGATGACAAGCGCAGAAGGACATAAGAATATCTTTATGTCCCTGAATGCCGGCGATTTGCCGCGGCTGTCGCCGGCACGCTACAGGCGCCGACATGAAAAACGGCCCCGCAGGGCCGTTCTTTCGTCCGTTCACGGAGGATGCGGTCACTCCAGCTCGGCCTCGGCGGCGAGCGCCTTGACGAGATCGACGAGCTTGCGGCGGACCTTCGGGTCACCGATCTTGACGAAGGCGCGGTTGAGCTGCAGGCCTTCGGAGGACGACAGGAAGTCGACCACATAGTTGGAGCTGGAGGCTTCGGCAAAGCCGGCCTGGCTGTCCGACGCCTCGCCCGGCGCGTCCTCGAAGAAGAACGAGACCGGCACGTTGAGAATGCTCGAAATGTTCTGCAGGCGGCTGGCGCCGACGCGGTTCGTGCCCTTCTCGTATTTCTGAATCTGCTGGAAGGTGATGCCGAGGCTCTCGCCCAGCTTCTCCTGGCTCATTCCGAGCATGGTCCTGCGAAGCCTGATCCGGCTGCCGACATGAATATCGATCGGATTCGGCTTCTTCTTGTTTTCCATCATCACTTTCGTCCTAACGCGGAAATGGCCTACCCGCCGCCATCCTTAACGGTAACCTAACGTCACGTTGTATGCGCAAGCCCTGATGAGCTCCACAATACAGGACAACGGTCGGCGGAGGGCACTATGCTATTTTAGGGGTTTTTGGTCAATTCACCCTATTTCTAAAACCAATGCGAGAAATACCCGCTATGGCGAAGAGAGCGGCCAGGACAATCAGAAGCGCATGGTTCTGCCACTTCGGCCGCTCACCGGACGCAAATCTTCCCGGAACGGTTGCATCGACGAAACCGGGAACATCATAGGCAAGGCCGGACACGACCCTGCCCTTGGCGTCCACCACGGCGGAGATTCCGTTGTTGGCACCGCGAATCAGCGGCAGGCCGCGCTCGACGGCGGTGAGCCGCGCCTGAAGGAAATGCTGGTAGGGGCCGGGCGAATTGCCGAACCAGGCGTCGTTGGTGACGTTGAGCAGGCTTGATGCCCCGTCGACGGTGGCGGCGATCTCGGACGGGAAGATCGCCTCGTAGCAGATCAGCGGGTAGAAGGCCTTGCCGGCCGCCGTCAGGATCTGGTGGTCGCTGGCGGCGGAAAAGCCGCCGGGCATGGCGACGGGCGAGACGCCGAGGCTCTCGAAGAGGTCGGCGAAGGGCATGTATTCGCCGAAGGGGACCAGATGCACCTTGTCGGCCGCCCCGACGATCTGGCCCTTGCCGTCGATGGCGTAGATCGAATTGTAGTAGCGCGGCGCCTTGCCCGAGCCTGCGCTCTCCGTCCGCACCGCCCCCGCGAGAAGCACCTGATCGTCGTCGAGCACGGTGGCGATGCGGGCGAGCGCATCCGGGTTGTCCGTCAGGATGAAGGGGATGGAGGTTTCCGGCCAGACGATGATGTCCGGCCGCTTGCCGTCGCCCTCGGGCTTGGCGGCGCTCAGCGTCAGGTGCCGCTCGAAGATGTCCGCGCGGGCAGAATCGTCGAGCTTCATCGCCTGGTCGATCACCGGCTGGACGAGGCGGACGACCTTGTCCGTGCTCTCCGGCTCCGCAACAACTCCGAGCGCATACCAGCCGTAGCCAACATGGGCGACAAAGAGGAGCGCAGCGAGCGCGAGGCCCGGGACGCGGCCGCGCCGCGTGCCGAGAAGGGCGGGGGCAGCGAAGACGAAGACGGCAAGCGCATTGAGGCCGGCAATACCGACGATGCCTACGGACTGCATGAGGAGCGGTACCGGCGCCGCACCATAGCCGACCGCATTCCACGGAAAGCCGGTGAAAAGCATGCCGCGCAGCCACTCGCAGAGGCCGAAGGCGAAGGCGAGCGCGGCAATGCGGCCCATGCCGTCGGACCAGAGAAGCCGCGCGAGCGCGGCGGCAAGCCCGTAATAGAGCGCGAGGAAGGCGGGCAGGCCGAAGACGGCCAAGGGCAACGCCCAGGCGAAATCGTCCGCCTCGACAAGCAGCGCATTGCCGAGCCACCAGAGCCCGCCGACGAAATAGCCGAAGCCGAAGAGCCAGCCGATTCGGAAGGCGGGCGCGAGGCGCCGCAGGAAGCCCGCCTCGGGCGCGCCCGTCGCACCGTCGAGGAGCCAGACGAGCAGGGTGAAGGAGACGAAAAGCGCCGCGAAGAAGCCGAAGGGCGGCAGCGCCAGGACGCCGGCGAGACCCGCAAGAAATGCCGCAAGCGCCCGTCTCGTCCCAGACAGGAGCATGACCTTGCCCGCAAGCCGCTCCATCCCGTCCCCTTCGTTCCCCGAATCAGCCGCACCAGTGTTCCAAAAAAGCGGCGTGTTGTCCCGTGTTACAAGGGGACGATTGAGTCTGATAACATACCCCCTCTGCCCTGCCGGGCATCTCCCCCACAAGGAGGGAGATCGGCCAGAGGCTCGAACCTCGCTTAACTCGCAGCGTCAAAGAGGGGCAACACGGTGCCCGGCAGGGCAAAGGGGAGTGCCATGTCTACTCCGCCCCTGCCCCGTCATTCTGCTGCTCGGGATGCTTTGCGCGGTCGCCGGCAAGAGGCTCGCCTTCCGGACGGCGCTGGCGGCGGACGGCGGCGGCGCGCTTGCGGGTGACGCGCACGCGCTTGACGCGGCGGGGGTCGGCGTCGAGGACGTGGAACTCGAAGCCGGGCACGGCCTGCACCACCTCGCCGCGCAGCGGGATGCGGCCGAGCGAGGCGAAGATGAGGCCGCCGAGCGTATCGGCGTCCTCGAGCTGTTCGCGGATGTCGAAATCCGGGCCGATAGCCTCGGCAAGCTCCTCCAGTTCGACGCGGGCATCGGCGATGAAGACGTCGTCGCTGACGCGCTGGATCATCACCTCGTCGTCGTCGTGCTCGTCCTCGATGTCGCCGACGACCATCTCGACGATATCCTCCAGCGAGGCGAGACCGTCCGTGCCGCCGTATTCGTCGATGACGAGGGCCATCTGCGTGCGATCGGCCTGCATGCGCGCCATCAGGTCGGCGGCGAGCATGGACGGCGGCACGAAGATCACCTGGCGGATGATGCCGGCCTCGGCAACGGTCTTGGAAAGATCGACGCGGCCGAGGTCGAATTCGGCCTTCGGCGCACGCGCAGGCTTTTCGCCCGTGATGGCCGATTTGCTCTTTGCACCATTGCGGCGCTTGTTGCGGGCCTGCTTGGTGACATAGGCGAGAAGGTCACGGATATGGACCATGCCGCGCGGATCGTCGAGGCTTTCGCAGTAGACCGGCATGCGCGAACGGCCGGAATCCTCGAAGATCACCATCAACTCGGCGATCGTGATGTCCTGGTCGACGGCCTCGATATCGGCGCGCGGCACCATGACGTCCTCGACGCGCACCTCGCGGAAGCGGAGAATGTTGTGCAGCATCGCCCGCTCTTCGGGCAGGAAGGCCGGCTCGCCGCCCGCCTCTTCCGTCATCAGCGCCTCGGCGAGATCCTTGCGCAGGCTGGAGGCGCCCGTCATGCGCCAAAGCCGTGCGGCGCGGGACCAGAAGGATGACCGGCCCCCGCCTTCCTGCTTCGGCGCGCTGCTACTACTGCCCGCCTCGTCCTGGCTTGAGGCGTCCGCCTCGTTTCTTTCCGGCGTTGCCGACTGGTTTCTGAAGTCGCTCATTGGTCCAAACTATTCTTCGGGGCTGTCCCCATAGGGGTCAGATAGGCCAAGCTCGGCTAGAATGCGAGTCTCCAGCCCCTCCATTTTCTCCGCTTCGTCCTCTTCCAAGTGATCATAGCCGAAGAGGTGAAGAAATCCATGCACCATCAGATGCGTGAGGTGATCGTCGAAGGACTTGCCGAGTTCGCCCGCCTCGCGGGTCAGGGTCTCCTCGGCGAAGATGATGTCGCCGAGCATCGGACCCGGCATCTTTCCGGGCACCAGCGGAAAGGCGGGGAAGGAGAGAACGTTGGTCGGCTTGTCCTGGCCGCGCCATTCGGCATTGATGCCGCGGATCTCCGCGTCGTTCGTGAAGACGAGCGAGACTTCCGGCGCGCCGGCCTTCGGAAAGGGTTGGTTTTCATGGCGCTGGAGGAACGCCGCCGCCGCGCCGAGCACGCGTTTGCTCGTCTCATGCAGGCGTTCCTCGGAGGGCCATGCACCCTCTTCGACGGAAATCTGGATATCGAGTTCGCTCATGATGCCCGGATCGCCTCAGCGGTCGATCTGCTCGCTTTCGTCCTGGACGGCGGTCTGGGCCTCGTAGGCCCGCACGATGCGCGCGACCATCGGATGGCGCACCACGTCCGCATCCTTGAAGCGCACGACCGAGACGCCCTCGACGCCCTTCAATATCTGCAGGGCCTCGACAAGGCCGGACTTGACGCCGCGCGGCAGGTCGACCTGGCTCGGATCGCCCGTGACGATCATGCGGCCGTTCTCGCCGAGACGCGTCAGGAACATCTTCATCTGCATCGAGGTCGTGTTCTGCGCCTCGTCGAGGATGACGGCGGCATTGGCCAGCGTGCGGCCGCGCATGAAGGCGAGCGGCGCGATCTCGATGACGCCGGCGGTGATCGCCCGCTCCACCTTGTCGCCCGGCATCATGTCGTAGAGCGCGTCGTAGAGCGGGCGCAGATACGGATCGACCTTCTCCTTCATGTCGCCGGGCAGGAAGCCCAGGCGCTCGCCGGCCTCGACCGCCGGGCGCGAGAGGATGATGCGGTCGACCGCGCCGCGCTCCAGTAGCTGGGCGGCATAGGCGACGGCGAGATAGGTCTTGCCCGTGCCGGCGGGTCCCACGCCGAAGACGAGCTCGGAGCGCTCCAGCGCGCGGATATAGGTATCCTGCGTCGGCGTGCGGGCGACGATCGTCTTCTTGCGGGTGGAGATCTGCGTCATCGTCAGCTTGGCCTTGCGCTCCATCGTGGGAAGGGAGAGCTGGTCGTCGGCCGCGATCGCCATGCGGATCGCGCCCTCGACATCGGAAAGCTCGATCGAGCCGCCCTTCTGGAGCCGGTCGTAGAGATAATCGAGCGCGCGGCGGGCCTGGCCGGTCGCCACCACGTCGCCGGTGATGGAGACGGAATTGCCTCGCGCCCGCGCATCGATGTTGAGTCGCTGCTCCAGGAGTTTCAGGTTCTGGTCGAACTGGCCGAAGAGCTCGCTTGCGTATCGATTGTTCTCGAAAGTCAGCACGAAATGATTGGCGTCGGTCTCGGTCTTCGACTGGCGCGGCGATGACGTCGTCAATTCGTGTCCGTTCAAGCGGTCAGGCTCCTTGCGATCCGTCCGTCAGCCGATCGCTTCCGCGAAGAGGCTGTTGGGGCCGGCATCCGTGATTCGTACCCGGATAATGTCACCGATTTTAGAACCTTTTGCATCAATATTCACAGGCTGGAGCCAGGGCGAGCGGCCGACGAGCTGGCCGGGCAGGCGGCCGGGCTTCTCCAGAAGCAGGTCGATCTCCTTGCCGATGCAGCCGCGCGCGAAATCGCGCTGCTGGCGGAAGAGCAAAGCCTGCAATCTTTCAAGGCGTTCGGCCTTCACCTCTTCGGTGACATGGCCGTCCATCTCGGCGCCCGGCGTGCCCGGGCGGATGGAATACTTGAAGGAAAATGCCTGTGCATAACCGACCTGGTCGATGAGGCGCATCGTCGCCTCGAAATCCTCGTCGCTCTCGCCGGGGAAGCCGACGACGAAATCGCCGGAAATCGCCAGCTCCGGCTGGACGGCGCGTATGCGCTCGATGAGGGCGACGTATTCGGCCGCCGTATGGCGCCGGTTCATGGCCTTGAGGATGCGGTCGGAGCCCGCCTGCACCGGCAGATGCAGGTAGGGCATCAGCTTCGGCAGGTCCCGGTGCGCCTCGATCAGGCGGTCGTCCATGTCGCGGGGGTGGCTGGTCGTGTAGCGCAGGCGCGCGAGGCCTTTGATCTCCGCGAGCCGGTAGAGCAGGTCGCCGAGGCCCCATTCGCGCCCGTCCGGGCCGAGGCCGTGCCAGGCATTGACGTTCTGGCCGAGAAGGGTGATCTCGCGCACGCCCCCTTCGACGAGCCGCTCGGCCTCGGCGAGGATCTGCGCGACGGGGCGGGAGACCTCGGAGCCGCGCGTATAGGGCACCACGCAGAAGGTGCAGAACTTGTCGCAGCCCTCCTGCACGGTGAGAAAGGCGGTGACGCCGCGGGCGCGGGTCTTCGCCCTTTCCGGCGCGGGCAGATGCTCGAACTTGTCCTCGATGGCGTAGTCCGTCTCGACGACGCGCTCGCCGCCCTTGGCGCGGCGCAACGCCTCCGGCAGGCGGTGATAGGTCTGCGGGCCGACCACCAGATCGACGGCGGGGGCGCGGCGGAGGATCTCCTTGCCCTCGGCCTGGGCGACGCAGCCGGTGACGCCGATCACCATCTCGCGACCGTCCTTCGCCCGCGCCTTCTTCATCTCGCGCAGGCGTCCGAGCTCCGAATAGACCTTCTCGGCCGCCTTCTCGCGGATGTGACAGGTGTTGAGGAGAACGAGGTCGGCCTCTTCCAGCACGTCCGTCGCCTGATAGCCGTCCTTGGAGAGCGCGTCCGTCATGCGGTCGCTGTCGTAGACGTTCATCTGGCAGCCGTAGGTCTTGACGAAGACCTTGCGGGTGTCGGGCGTGGAAAGCGGTTGCTGGCTCATGGCGTTTCCATAGTGGAAAAGCCCCCGGAATTGAAGCCTTATCTGCCGCGCAGCCGCGCGCCGAGCATGGCGCGGATGCGTGCCTCGACGGTGCGGCTCACGTCCTTGCGCTTGCTCGCCTTCGTATAATCGACGCGCTCGCCGAAATCGACGTCGACGTCCACCGCTCCCTCGCGGGCGACACCGAGAAGGTGGGGCAGGAGCTCGATATCGCCCGGCCAGGCGGCAAGCGGCCGGTGGTAGCGGCCCATCGCCATGCCGTGCAGGCCCGTATAGGCGATGGAAACGGGCTGGATGTGCACGACGCCCTCCGGCGCGTGGGAAACGGCCGAGGCGGCGGCGCCGAAGAGCGAGGTCTTGATCTCCAGCAGGCGGTTGCCGTCCGAGGTCGTTCCTTCCGGGAAGAGCACGACGATCTCGCCGTTCGTCAGGCGGCGGGCGATCTCGTCCACCTGATCGCCGGTCTTGCGGCGCTGCTCACGCTCGACGAAGATCGTCGCCTGGAGACGGGCGAGGATGCCGAAGACCGGCCAGCCCCGCACTTCGGCTTTCGCGATGTAGACGACGTCGGCGATGGAGCCGAGCACCATGATGTCCTTCCAGGAGGCATGGTTGGCGGCGATGAGGAGCGGTCGGCGCGGCTCCGGCGTGCCGTGCACGCGCACCCTCAGCCCCAGCACCCGGCAGGCGA
>CBIMFD010000152.1:0-8400 GCA_966243085.1 uncultured Shinella sp. | reverse complement strand
ACGGCATAGCCGAGGGCCATGGGGCTGTCGTCGTCCATCAGGAAGGCGTGCGACAGTTTCATGCGCAGCGCGTCGTAGACGATATTGCCGATCGCGGCGCGGTCGCCGGAGCCGGCGAACCGATGGGAGAGGCCCCAGTCCTTGAGCGCATCGGCGACGGGGCGCCGCCGCGTCTCGATATCCGTCAGAACCTCGATGGCCCCCGAGAGCCGCCCACCCAATCGCATCCGTTTACTCCATTTTGCGTCGTGGTAGCGGCGGAATGCGGGAAGAGCAAGCCGGGGGCCGCAGTTTCGGGCTTTCTCAGCCGACGATCTGGTAGCAGATCTTCGCGTGGCCGGAGCGGATCATGCCGATATTCGCCGCCGCCGCCTTGGACAGGTCCAGCACCCGGCCGCGCACGAATGGGCCGCGGTCGTTGATGCGCACCACCACGCTCTTGCCGTTCCTGGCATTGGTGACCTTCACCTTGGTGCCGAAGCGAAGACTCCGGTGGGCGGCCGTCAGCAGGTTCGGGTTCATGCGTTCGCCGGATGCCGTGCGCGAGTGCAGCGCATACCAGGAAGCGCGGCCGCAGCCGGCGGCTTGTGCATCGGAAAAAGTAACGAAAGAGGAGGAGGCGGCAATGAGGGAGGCGAAAGCGAGGCTGGAGAGCTTGAGCATCATGTATCGGATGACCTTCCGGGCAAGTTGAGAACTTCCGCTGCGATGGTCGCCCTATGAAGAAGCAAAGATGGCGAAAACGTGCCTCAACCTGCCGCAATCGCCCGCCGGGTATGCGAGGATATACAGTCCATCGCCAACGATGGATTTTTAACACCTATTAACGAGGGGGAAAAGTTCTTCCGAATCAGTCGCTAAACTGGCTCGACTTGTTTTAAGGAATGGAGGTGCGGCCTTCGTGCGGATTTTCGGAAAAAACTTTTAATATTAGCAATCACTACGCAGTAATTCGGCGGCAAAAATGAGGCAGATGCCCCATAGGTTGCATTAAATCGCAAAAGCCCGGCCTGCGGCCTCGCTCCCTCAGCCCCGCCAGCGTCCGGAAGCATGGAGCTCGCCGAGCGACTGGCGGTAGTTCGGGAAGCGGAATTCGAAGCCCGCAGCCTTCAGTTTCGCGTTCGAGACGCGCTTGTTCTCCGCGTAGAAAGACCTTGCCATGGGAGAAAGTTCCGCCGTCTCGAAAGGAATGTCGGGCGGGGTGGGAAGGCCCATCAGCCGGGCGGCCTCCGCCACGACGTCCTGCGGCGGGCCGGGCTCGTCGTCGGTGATGTTCCAGACGCCGCGGAGATGACCCTCCGCCAGGAAGAGCGCCGAGCCGCCGATATCCTCGACACGGATGCGATTGAACACCTGGTCCTTCTTGATGAGGCGGCGGGCGGTGCCCTCCTCCATGTTGCGCAGCGCGTTGCGGCCCGGCCCGTAGATGCCGGCAAGGCGCAGGACTGCAACAGGCAGGTCCGAGGCTTTGCCGAAATCGAGCCAGTGGGTCTCCGCCTCGACGCGCTCGATGGAGCGGACGGAGACAGGGTTCAGCACCGTCTCCTCGTCCACCCAGCCCCCTTTGTGGTCGCCATAGACGCCGACGGTAGAAAGGTAGCCGGCCCATTCGAGCTTCGGCATCAGCGTGGACGGGGCGGGCATGCCGGCGCGGAACAGGGGGTCGCCGTCCTTGCCGGGTGCGATCGACTGGACGACATGCGTGGTGCGCGCCATCACGGTGGCAAGTGCATCCGAAACCGCGCCGCCGTCATAAAGGACAGGCTCGATGCCGAGGGCGCGGAGGCTCTCCGCTTTTTCGGTAGAGCGCGTCGTGCCGGTGACGGAAAAGCCGGCCTGCCGGAAGGTGTCGCCGATGGCCCTGCCGGAAAAGCCGGCGCCGAGGATCAGGAGGTGCTTCATTGTCCGTTCGCCTTCGCTCGCTCATATTCCGCGCGCACGTCCTCGTCCGCGTCCTCCGCCCTTCCTGCCGCAAATCGCTCGAATTCGGAAGCCTCCATCAGGCGGGAGAGCGCCCAGGCGGCCATGCCGCGCACCACGGGCGCGGTATCGTCGGCAAGGCGGATGCATGGATCGATGAGGCTGCGGTCGCCGGAATTGCCGGCGGCGATCAGCACGTTACGCACGAAGCGGTCGCGGCCGATGCGTTTCACCGGCGAGCCGGAGAAATGCGTGCGGAAGGCGGCATCGTCGAGGGTGAGGAGATCGGCGATCCTCGGCGCCTTCAGGTCCTCGCGCGCGATGAGCTTCATTTCGGCCGCGCTGGCGGCGAACTTGTTCCAGGGGCAGGCGGCAAGGCAATCGTCGCAGCCGTAGATGCGGTTGCCGATCTTCTCGCGGAGGTCCGGCTCGATCGGCCCCTTGTGCTCGATGGTGAGATAGGAGATGCAGCGCCGCGCATCGAGCTTGTAGGGCGCGGGAAAGGCATCGGTCGGGCAGGCGTCGAGACAGGCTCTGCAGGAGCCGCAATGGTCGCGCTCCGGCTCGTCGCGCAGGAGGTCGGCGGTGGTGAAGAGGCTGCCGAGGAAGAGCCAGGAGCCGTGCGTGCGGCTGACGAGGTTGGTGTGCTTGCCCTGCCAGCCGAGCCCGGCGGCGGCGGCGAGCGGCTTTTCCATGACGGGCGCCGTATCGACGAAGACCTTCACGTCCTCCCCGCCACGCGCGGCAAAGCGCGTCGCCACTTCCTTGAGGCGGCCCTTGATGAGATCGTGATAGTCGCGGTTCTGCGCATAGACGGAGATCGCCGCCCGGTCGGGCAGGGCGAGCACGGCGCGCGGATCGTGCTCCGGCCCGTAATTCATGCCGAAGAGTACGACGGAGCGTACCTCGCTCCAAAGGACGCGCGGATCGGCCCGGCGGGCCTCGGTCTCGGCCATCCACGTCATCGTGCCGTGATAGTCGGCAGCAAGGAAATCGGCGAGCCGTGCGGGCGCCTGCGGAATGGAATCGGGGCCGGTGATGCGACAGAGGTCGAAGCCCTTGTCGGCGGCTTCGGCCTTGAGGAAATCGGTCAGGCGGCGGCGGTGCCTGTCGTCGCCCGGCATGACCCCGTCCTCAGAAATCGAGGTCCGCGTAATGCGAGACCGGCGTGACGCCGCGCACGCGCTCGGCGAGCAGCGGGCGGAAGGAGGGGCGGGATTTCAGCCGCTGATACCAGTCCTTGGCCTGCGGCGATTCCGTCCAGTTGATCTCGCCCATATAGTCGAGCACGGAGAGCGAGGCCGCAGCGGCAAGGTCGGCATAGCTGAGGCGATCGCCGGCGAGATAGGTGCGCGAGCCGGCGAGCCACGAGAGATATTTCATGTGCTGGCGGATGTTGGCGCGCGAATTGCGCAGGATCTTGCTGTCCGGCGGCCCGCCGCCCTGGTCCGAGGTCATCTGCAGCTTGAAGATGCGCTCGCGCACCAGGGGACGGGTGACGTCCTGCTCCATCTTCTGGAGGAACCATTCGGTGAGGCGGCGGATCTCCGCGCGCTGGAACGGGTCTTCGGCCAGCAGCCGCCGGTCGCGCTTGAGCACGCCATGGGTCTCGTCGAGATATTCGGAGATGATCGCCGCGCCGCAGAGCGCGCGCATGCTGTCGTCGACATAGACGGGCAGCGTGCCGGCCGGGTTGAGGGCGAGGAAGTCGCGCCGGTTCTCCCAGGGCTGTTCCTCGGCCAGTTCCGTCTGGAAGCCGTATTCCGCCAGGATCAGGCGCACGAAGCGCGAGGCCGAGGACATGGAGTGATGATAGAGTGTGGGCATGAACGCTGCTTTACTCGGATTGCGGAAGGGGGGCGTGCCGTGCCGGCCGCCTCATGCGGAACTGATTTGGCCACGGCTGATTTGACGAACCTATAGAAATTTGGTGGTACAAACACAAGCGAATCGGGCCTTTTGCCGCATATCCGCTTCGATTCGCGCCGACCCTCCTCCACTCTCAAGGACCTTTCATGGCAGACCAGTCCATCGTCAGCGCCCTCATCCTCGGTCTCATCGAGGGGTTGACAGAATTCATCCCGGTATCCTCCACCGGCCATATCCTGCTTGCCGGTCATTTCCTCGGCTTCAAGTCTCCGGGCAATACCTTCGCCGTGCTGATCCAGCTCGGCGCGATCCTCGCCATCCTCTCCGTCTATGCGGCAAAGCTGCTGCGCATCGCCTTCGCGCTGCCGTCGAGCCCCGAGGCGCGCCGCTTCGTCTTCAGCATCCTTCTCGCCTTCCTGCCGGCGGCGGTCATCGGCGCGCTGGCGCACGATTTCATCAAGTCGGTGCTCTTCGAGACGCCGATGCTGATCTGCATCGTGCTGATCGTCGGCGGCGTCATCCTTTATGTGATCGACCGACTGCCGCTGACGCCCCGCTATACGGATGCGATGACCTATCCGCCGTCGCTGGCCTTCAAGATCGGCCTCTGCCAGTGCCTTGCCATGATCCCCGGAACCTCGCGCTCGGGCGCGACCATCGCCGGCGCCTTGCTGATGGGCACGGACAAGCGTTCTGCGGCGGAGTTCTCCTTCTTCCTCGCCATGCCCACGATGGTCGGCGCCTTCGCGCTCGATCTCTACAAGAACCGCGACGCGCTCTCCTCCGACGACCTTCTCGTCATCGGCGTCGGCTTTGCGGCCGCCTTCGTCGCCGGCCTTTTCGTCGTGCGCTCCCTGCTCGACTTCGTGTCGCGCCGCGGCTTCACGCTCTTCGCCATCTGGCGCATCGTCGTGGGCGTGTTCGGCCTCGTCGGCCTTCTGATCTGGGGATGAGGAAACGGCTTCGGCCGGTCGTTCCGGCCGGCCGGGGCTTACCTGACTGATGCGGTCGTGCAGGGGTCGATGCCATAGGCCGGCGAGCAGCCGTGCCTGCTGGCGGAGACCGTCGAGGGTGCGGCAAAGGACCCGGCCACGATGATCAGAGCCGAAAATCCGAAGAAGATTGCAATTGCCTTGCCCATGTGTGCCGGAAGCCTCTCAAAGCGCTGAAATGCGCCGCGTCTGTCTCGTTTGCATGACGCGGCGGGGGCGGTGTTTATTCGCAGGTCCCGCCACAATCAATATCGCGGCATGCTGAATCGCGCGTAAATGCCGCAACGCATTTTTTAACCGCTGCATAAGTGCAACAGCGCACCCGAAGCGCTTGCGGAAAACGGAACGGCCGCCGTGGAACGGGTCCGCGGCGGCCGGGCTCGATGCGGGAAGGATCAGGCCGCGCGGTCGATCTTGGTGAACTGGCCCTGCGTGCGGTAGCGCACGAGGTAGCTCGGCAGAATCACCTCGGCGAGCGCCGGCTCGATGCCGATGCCGGCCAGCGTGCGGCCTTCGCTGCGGGCGGCTTCCGAGACCACGTTGTCGGCGCGCAGCAGCGTCACCTGGTCGGCCGTCAGCGGCGGCTTGACGAAGGGGATCAGCGAGGCGAGGGAGCCGATCAGCGAAGCCACGCCGAAGGGCAGCGAGACGAGCGGGTTCTTGCGGTCGACGATGCGCAGCATGGTTTCGAGACACTGGCGGAAGGTCAGCACTTCCGGACCGCCGAGTTCGTAGATGCGGCCGCGCTCGATAGTGCCGTCCACCGAGCGGGCAACCGTTTCGGCGACGTCGCCGACATAGACCGGCTGGAATTTCGTGCGGCCGCCGCCGATCAGCGGCAGGACCGGCGCATAGCGCGCCATGGTGGCGAACTTGTTGAAGAAGCCGTCCTCGGGGCCGAAGACGATGGAGGGGCGCAGGATGACGGCGCCGGGAACCGTGCGCAGGACGGCCGCCTCGCCGCGCGCCTTGGTGCGGGCATAGGCCGAAGCCGAGTTCTCGTCCGCGCCGATGGCGGAGATGTGGGTGAGCTTCGCACCGGCGGCGCGGGCGGCTTCCGCCACGGCGCGGGCGCCGAAGTCCTGGACGGCGTCGAAGGTGTTGCGGCCGCTCTCGAAGAGCACGCCGACGCAATTGACGACATGGTCGGCGCCCTCGACCGCGCGGTCGACCGACTGGCGATAGCGCAGGTTCGCCTGGACGAAGGAGATCTGGCCGACGCCGCCGGCGGGCTGGAGGAAGCCGGCAAGGTCCGGCCGGCGCACGGCCACGCGGATGCGGTATCCGCGGCGCGCGAGCGCCCGCACCACATGACGCCCGACGAAGCCCGAGCCGCCGAAGACGGTGACGAGCGGCGGAAGGTTGGACAAGGTCATGAGGAGGCTCCTGAAGAATGGTCGGTCTTTAGGGCCTACATAGCCCAAACCGCCGGCAAGGTGAAGCGCGGCGAAGCGTCTCCTGCGCCTTCCTTCCGCCACCGGCAGAAGGCGCCGTCAGACGCCCTCGACGACCACCATCTCGGCGTCCGCCACTTCCTGGCGGATGGCGGCGGCGATCTGGTATTCCGGCGAGTTGTAGCAGTCGACGGCCGCCTGGAAGGAGGGAAACTCGATCACCACGTTGCGTGCGCGCACTTCACCCTCGAGCCGCTCGAACGTGCCGCCGCGGGCAAGGAAGTTCGCGCCGTACTTCTCGAAGGCCGGCTTGGCGGCCGCGACATAATCCTTGTAGCGCTCGGTGTCGCGGACATCGACCCGTGCGATCCAGTAGCCCTTCGGCATCGTTCTCTCCTGTTTTCAAGCTGCGAGCGCGCCGTCCATCTCGGCGAGGATCGCTTTTGCTGCGGCAAGCGGGTCGTCCGCCTTGACGACGGGTCGGCCAACGACGAGGTGGCTGGAGCCGGCCTTCAGCGCATCGGCCGGCGTCATCACGCGTTTCTGATCGCCGACATCTGAGCCGGCGGGGCGGATGCCGGGCGTGACGATGGCCATGTCCGGGCCAACGATCTTGCGCGCGGCCTTCGCCTCCTCGGCCGAGCAGACGACGCCGCCCATGCCGGCGATGCGCGCCTGTTCGGCGCGGCGCAGCACCAGCGTATGCGGATCGTATTCGTAGCCGGCGTCGAGCACGTCCTTGGCGTCCATCGAAGTCAGGACCGTCACGCCGAGGAGGCAGAGGTCCGAGCCCTTCGCCGCGGAGACGGCGGCGGCCATCGCCTTCGGATAGGCGTGCAGCGTCAGCATGGACATGCCCATCTTGACGATGTTCTCGACGCCCTTGGCCACCGTGTTGTCGATGTCGAGCAGTTTCATGTCGAGGAAGACCTTCTTGCCGTCCCTCGCAAGGTCGCGGGCAAATTCCAGCCCGCCGGCAAAGACGAGCTGGTAGCCGATCTTGTAGAAGAGGGTGGTGTCGCCGAGCGCCCTGACGACCTTCTCGGCCTCGGCGATGGTCGGTACATCGAGGCCAACGATCAGGCGGTCGCGCGCGGGCATGGTCACATCCCTTTCAAGATTCCATCGCCGTCCAGTCGCATGTCACGCCGCGGTCCGCAAGCGGGAAAGCGAAAAGCGCCTCAATGGGTGCGGCGGTAGGTCCAGAGCTGCGCCGGCGGGATGTTGCGCACGACGAAGTCGAGATGGCTGATCTGGTAGCGGTCCGGCATGGCGACGACGGGCGAGAGGGGGCCGTAGGAGATCTGCACCACGGGCCGGCCGACGGGAATGCGATTGAGGAGGTCCTCGATCAGCGCCACGCGCCTGTGCATCGGGAAATTCAGGAGCGGCACGGCCGAGACGATGCTGTCGAAGGTCGTGTCGCGCAGATCCCCGAGCGTCCTGTCGAGGTCGAAGGCATCGCCGTTGATGAAATTCACGCCGGAAAAGCGCTCGACGAGGTGATTGTAGAAATCCGTCGAGAATTCGACCGCGAAGAGCTTTTCCGGCGGAAGGCCGGTTTCCAGGATCGCCTTGGTGATGACGCCGGTGCCGGGGCCAAGCTCGAGGACGGGCAGGCCGGACGCCGGATCGACCACACCCGCCATGCGGCGGGCAGTAACGGAGGAGGTGGGGATGATCGATCCGACCGCGCGGGTATTGCTCATCCAACCCTTGAAGAAGCGGATCTCCTCGTCGAATTTCCTGCCGAGCCGTTCCTTCACCTTCACGCGCAGCGTCATGCCGTCCCCTCCATGGTCGCGTTCTTCCGGCCGGCGGCGGCTTCATTCCGCGAATCGTCGGCACGGCTGAATATGTGACGCGGTTTGCGTCAAAAACAAGTCTGATTGCGTCGTCTTTGTCTCATATAATCACCTGTTTCTAAAAAAGAACCCGCCGGCTGCCGGCGGGTCCCTGAATTCGGGTGATGGTGGGCCGCGGCTATACGCGCATCGGCATCAGCACGTAGAGCGCGTCGTCGCCGGCAAGGTCGCGCACCAGCGTCGGCGAGCCGGGATCGGCCAGCATGAAGACGGCTTCCGTGCCGGAAAGCTGCGCGGTGATGTCGAGCAGGTATTTCGCGTTGAAGCCGATTTCGAGCGGGTCGTTCTCGTAGCCGACGGCGAGCTCTTCCGTCGCGCTGCCCGAATCCGGGTTGTTGACCGTCAGCGTGAGCTGACCTT
>CBIMFD010000151.1:0-8401 GCA_966243085.1 uncultured Shinella sp. | reverse complement strand
GACGAGCCACTCGCCAACCGGGTCAGGTCCGGAAGGAAGCAGCCCTAACGAGCCCCGGCACGGGTCATCGTGCCAGCCTCCCACCTTACCGTCCTGTCGGGACTAAAGCGCCTCATTTGCGGCAGGGTCGATGAGCGACGAAACCACAAATCCGTCCAGCGAAAAACCGGCCGCCTACCGGGTGCTTGCCCGCAAGTACCGCCCGAAGGACTTCTCCGACCTCATGGTCGGCCAGGAGCCGATGGTCCGCACGCTGACGAATGCGTTCGAGACCGGCCGCATCGCCCAGGCCTACATGCTGACGGGCGTGCGCGGCGTCGGTAAGACGACGACCGCCCGCATCCTCGCCCGCGCGCTCAACTACAAGACCCCCGAGATCGACAGGCCGACGATCGACCTTCGCGTGCCCGGCGAGCATTGCCAGGCCATCATGGAAGGCCGGCATGTCGACGTCATCGAGATGGACGCCGCCTCCCATACCGGCATCGACGACATCCGCGAGATCATCGAGCAGGTGCGCTACCGGCCCGTCTCGGCGCGCTACAAGGTCTATATCATCGACGAAGTCCACATGCTCTCCACACAGGCCTTCAACGGCCTCTTGAAGACGCTGGAAGAGCCGCCGGAGCATGTGAAGTTCATCTTCGCGACGACGGAGATCCGCAAGGTCCCGATCACCGTGCTGTCGCGCTGCCAGCGGTTCGACCTGCGCCGCATCGGTGCCTCCGACCTCGTCGGCCTCTTTTCCACCATCCTCGGCAAGGAAGGCGTCGATTTCGAGCCGGATGCGCTCGCCATGGTCGCCCGCGCCGCCGAGGGTTCGGCCCGCGACGGCCTCTCGCTGCTCGACCAGGCGATCGCCCATGGGGCGGGCCGCGTCGAGGTGGAGGCCGTGCGCTCCATGCTCGGCCTTGCCGACCGGGCGCGCATCGTCGATCTCTTCGAGCACATCGTGAAGGGCGATGCGGCCGCCGCGCTCGCCGAGTTCGCCGCGCAATACGAGGCCGGCGCCAGCCCCTCCGTCGTCCTGACGGATCTTGCCGATTTCACCCACCTCGTCACCCGCATGAAATACGTGCCGGATGCGGCCGGCGACCAGTCGCTGAGCGAGATCGAGCGCGTGCGCGGCGTGGAATTTGCCAATTCCATCGTCGTCACCGCGCTCTCGCGCATGTGGCAGATGCTCCTCAAGGGCATTCCTGAGGCGGAAGCCTCCAGCCGCCCGGCGGGCGCGGCCGAGATGGTCATCATCCGCCTTGCGCATGCCGCGAACCTTCCCTCGCCGGAAGAGGCCGCGCGCCGTCTTGCCGAGCTTTCGAGCGGCGACGGCGGCGGTCGCGCGCCGCAATCGGGCGGCAATGATGGCGGCCAGCCGACGGCGCAGGCCGCCGTTTCCGCCGTCTCCCGCCAGCCGGATGCGCCGGCGCGCGCCCAGTCGGGTGGCGCGACGATGCTGCGCGCCGTGCCGCAGGCCGAGCCGTCACCCCCGCCGGTCGGCCGTATCGAGGCCGCCCCGGCCGAGCAGCCGACCGCTGCGCCGAAGGTGCCGGTCAATTCCCTCTCCGACATCGCGGACCTCTGCACGAAGAACCGCGACATCCGCCTGCGTGCGCTCGTGCGCGCCTTCGTGAAGCCGGTGCGCGTGGAGGCCGGCAAGCTGGAGATCGGCCTTGCGCAGGACGCGCCGAAATCGCTGATCACCGACCTTTCAAACCGTCTCCAGGAATGGACCGGCATGCGCTGGCTGGTCATTCTTTCGCGCGAAGCCGGCGGGCCAACCTTGTCGGAAGCGGAAACGATGGCGCAGGAGGCGCGCGTCGCCGATGCCCGGCAGGACCCGGACGTCGCCGCCATCCTGCAGCGTTTCCCCGGCGCCAAGATCATGGACGTGCGTATCAAGGTGCCGGAAACGGAAGACGAGATCGAGACCGTCGCGGCGCCCGCCGCCGCCGAATCCGCCGAGGGCGACATCTTGCCCGGCGACGACATCGAACACTAGAGATAAAGGAGAGGCCGATGCGCGACATCATGGGCATGATGGGCAAGGTCAAGGAAATGCAGGCCAAGATGGAGAAGATGCAGGAGGAGATCGCCGCGCTCGAAGTCTCCGGCGCCTCCGGCGGCGGCCTCGTCTCCGTCACGCTCGACGGCAAGGGCAATCTCAAGGGCCTGAAGATCGACCCCTCGCTCTTCAAGGAGGACGACGTCGAGATTCTCGAGGACCTGATCGTCGCCGCTCACAAGGACGCCAAGGAGAAGGCCGAGGCACAGGCGGCCGAGAAGACCAAGGCGCTGACCGCCGGACTGCCGATCCCGCCCGGCTTCAAACTGCCGTTCTGATATTGTAGGGTCCAGGCTCCCTGGGAGGATTTCCGATGAGCCTGACGACCCTCGTAGTCTTTGCCGGCGCGCTGATGATGGCGGCCGGCTCGCCCGGTCCGAGCATCGCCGCGCTGGTTGCGCGCGTCCTTTCCCGCGGGGCGAGGGACGTCCTGCCCTTCCTTGCCGCCATGTGGGTCGGTGAGGGCATCTGGCTCACCTGCGCCGTGCTCGGCCTTGCAGCCATCGCCGAGACCTTCTACGCCGCCTTCGTCGCCATCAAGTGGCTCGGCGTCCTCTACCTTCTCTATCTCGCCTGGAAGATGTGGTTCGCGCCGGTCGACACGGGCGAGGCCGCGCTGCCCGAGGCGCGCTCCGGCGCAAAGCTGTTCTTCGCCGGCATGACGGTGACGCTCGGCAACCCGAAGATCATGATGTTCTATGTCGCGCTGCTGCCGGCGATCATCGACCTTGGTGCCGTCACGCTTACCGGCTGGGCAGAGCTCGTCGCGACCATGTTCGTCGTGCTGGTGGCGATCGACCTTTCCTGGGTCTTCCTCGCCTCGCGCGCCCGCCGTTTCCTCAAGAGCCCGCGCGCCGTGCGCATCGCCAATCGCGTCAGCGCCGGCACCATGGCCGGGGCGGCGGCGGCCATCGCGACGCGCTGATCAGCCGGTCAGGGCCGCGCGCAGCTTGTCGTTGATGGGCGCGGCGAGATAGCGGTTGCGGTCCTCTTCGGAAAGATTCCTGCCGTAGGTGCGCAAGAGTTCCGGCATGGTGACGGGCGCGCCGTCGAAGGGCGTATAGGTGACGGTATCGCCCGCCTGGATCACGCCGTCCCGAAGGACCCGACAATAGAAGCCCGGCCGCCCCGCCAGCATGAAGCGCTTGGCAAAGCCCGGATCGCCCATGCGCGCCGAGAGCGTGGCGCAGGGGATGCGCGTCGAGGTGACTTCGAGAAGCACGCTCTCTGTCTCGAAGCGGTCGCCGACCGAGACGCTGCGGCTGTCTATGCCTTGGATGACGAGGTTCTCGCCGAAGGTGCCGGGCTCGATGGTCCGGCCGAGTTCCGTCGTCCACCAGTCGAGATCGACCGAGCCGAGGACATAGACCGCCTGTTCCGGGCCGCCATGGTGCTTGCGGTTGCAGATGGCGTCGCCGAGAAGCCCTTCGCGGTCGACGACGACGGCCGATTCGGTCGGCGTCTTGAAAATGCCGGTCTTGTAGCTTTTGCCGGGAACCGGACGGGCAAGGCCCGTGCACACGGCGAGAATTCTGATCAAGCGTCGGTCTCCCGAGATTCCGTTTCCCCTGGATATGGGCTAGATAGCGGCAATGGCAAAACGAGTCACCGGCCCCGAAATCGAAAAACTCATCCAGCTTCTGGCGAAGGTGCCGGGCCTCGGGCCGCGCTCGGCGCGCCGGGCGGCGCTGCACCTCGTCAAGAAGAAGGACCAGCTTCTCGGGCCTCTCGCCGACGCGATGGGCGAGGCGCATCGCAAGGTGCGTATCTGCTCGTGCTGCGGCAATGTCGATACGATGGATCCCTGCACGGTCTGCACGGACGAGCGGCGCGACCAGTCGGTCATCATCGTCGTTGAGGACGTCTCCGACCTCTGGGCGCTGGAGCGCTCCGGTGCGATGAATGCCGCCTATCACGTCCTCGGCGGCACGCTCTCGCCGCTCGATGGCGTCGGGCCGGACGACCTCAACATCCGCGGCCTCGTCGACCGGGTGGCGAAGGGTGGCGTGCGCGAATTGATCATCGCCGTCAACGCCACGGTCGAGGGCCAGACCACCGCCCACTACATCACCGACCAGCTCGCCGGCCTCGACGTGAAGATCACGCGGCTCGCCCACGGCGTTCCGGTCGGCGGCGAGCTGGACTATCTCGACGAGGGCACGCTGACGGCCGCGCTCAGGGCGCGCACGGCGATCTGACGGAGGTTTCTTATGCTTCGGTGGCTGTCGCGTTTCACCCCCCTCTGCCCTGCCGGGCATCTCCCCCACAAGGGGGGAGATCGGCTTGGGGCGAAGCGGTGCCACGATTCGATCTCCCCCCTTGTGGGGGAGATGCCCGGCAGGGCAGAGGGGGGTATTGCTGCCCGCCTCGCGCTGATGATCGCGATGGCCCTCGTCGCCCTTCCGGCCCACGCCGCCTCGAAGGCCGAGGTGGAGAAGATGTTCCGCACCTGGATCGACAACGATCTCTGGCCGGCGGCGCGAAAGACCGGCGTGAGCGAAAAGACTTTTCGCACGGCGATGGACGGCGTGAGCCTCAACTGGGACCTGCCCGACCTCGTGCCGCCCGGCTCCAAGCCGAAGAAAAGCCAGGCGCAGAGCCAGGCGGAGTTCTCCGCGCCCGGCGCCTATTTCTCCGAAAAGCGCCTCCAAGGCCTTGCCGCCCGGGGAAGGAGCCTTGCCAAGGCCCACGCATCGACGCTGCGCAAGGTCGAGCAGCGCTTCGGCGTGCCGGGCGAGATCGTGCTGGCCGTCTGGGGCCGCGAATCCGGGTTCGGCGGCGCGAAAATC
The DNA here is from genome assembly GCA_966243085.1 of uncultured Shinella sp. GTDB lineage: Bacteria > Pseudomonadota > Alphaproteobacteria > Rhizobiales > Rhizobiaceae > Shinella. Next base: position 3,550 of record CBIMFD010000151.1, on the reverse strand, counting down.
CCCTATTCCGCCGTCGAGGTGCTGGCCACCAAGGCCTTCATGTCGACGCGCAAGGACCTCTTCCGCAAGGAGCTGATCGCCGCGCTGCACATCGTCGACGGCGGCGACCGCACGGTCGAAGATCTGCGCGGCTCCTGGGCCGGCGCGCTCGGCCAGCCGCAGTTCATGCCGACGAGCTTCCTGCGCTATGCCGTCGATTTCGATGGCGACGGCGTGCGCGACATCTGGGGTTCCGTGCCCGATACGCTCGCCTCCATCGCCAACTACCTGGCGAAGAAGGGCTGGCAGCCGGGCCGCGACTGGGGCTACGAAGTGTCCATCCCGCACGGCGTTTCCTGTGCGCAGGAGGGACCGGACCTCGCAAAGCCGATCTCCGTCTGGGCTTCTAGTGGTATCACGCGCATTTCCGGCAAGGCCTTCCCGGCCGGCGAGGCGAAGGCTTCGGGCATGATGCTGGTCCCGGCCGGCACGCACGGGCCGGAATTCATCGTCACGCCGAATTTCTACGTGCTCAAGGAATACAACAACTCCGATCTCTATGCCCTCTTCCTCGGCAATCTCGCCGACCGCATCGCCTATGGCAGCGGCCCGTTCCGCGCCGCCTGGGGCGATGTCGGCAGGATGCTGCGCTCGGACGTGCTCTCCATGCAGAAGGCGCTCGTCGCCAAGGGCTACGACGTCGGCAAGGCCGACGGCCTGCCGGGCTACAAAACGCGCCGCTCGCTCGGGGACTGGCAGGCGAAGAACGGCCTCGCGCCCACCTGTTTCCCCGACGCCTCGCTCAAGGCCAAGCTGCGCTAGAGCATTTCCAGCAAAAGTGTACAGCGGTTTTGCGTCCGGAAATGCGTAAAACAAATAGATGAGTCAGTGTATCTCCACCTGCTGCTTGAACCGCTCGTATTGATGCGGAATGATCGTCTGCCGCTCGATCATGCGGTGGACGCGCGGGGCGTCCGCGCTACGGTGGAGGAGCCGCAGCTTCTCGCCGTTGGCGGCATCGGCGAGCGTGCGGCGCTGGTTATGGCGCACATATTCCACCCAGGTTGGCACATGGTAGGTCTCTGTCCAGACGGTGGGGTTCTCGAGGTCCCGCATCAGTGCCCATTGCCCCGCCCCGTCGCGGATGCGGATGCGCCGCCGCTCGGTCATCGTCTCCAGGAATTCGGGAATGTCCGCCTCATCGATCTCGTAGTCGATGAGGATGACGATCGGCCCGCTGCGCGGCTTGAGATCGAGCGGCAGCTCCGGCTCGCTGAAGCGGTTGAGCAGATCGACGTTCAGGCTCTCCAGTTCGGGCAGCGAAAAGCGAAGGCCGAGCGCAGCGCCGGCGATCATCGTCACGGCCGAGGCGATGAGCGCGGTCTGCGCGCCGTGCGTGTCGGCCGTCGCGCCCCATATCCAGCTTCCGGCGGCGATGCCCCCGAAGGTCGTGGTCTGGTAGAGCGATAGTGCGCGGGCGACGACCCAGCGCGGTGTCGAAAGCTGCACGGTCGTGTTGAAGAGCGAGAGCGCCAGCACCCAGGAGGCGCCGGCAATGGGCAGCACTGCGCCGGTGAGGATCGCGGAGGTGCTGAGGGCAGACACGCTCGCGCTGACGGCGAAGCCGGTGAAGGCGAGGCGCGCGATGGTCTCGCTGGAGAAGCGGGCGCGGATCGCCGCATTCAACAGTGCCCCGCCGATGGCGCCGAGCCCGAAGCAGCCGAGCAGGATGCCGTAGGTCAGCGGCCCGCCGGAGACGAGGTCCCGCGCGATCAGCGGCAGCAGCGAGAGGATGGAGCTGGTCGCAAGGCCGAAGGCGAAGCCGCGCAGCAGCACCTTGCAGATGTTCGGCGACATGGAGACGTAGCGCAGGCCCGCCGAGATGGCGCGGCCGAAATCCTCGCGCGGCAGCCCGCTCGGCGAAACGTTCGGCCTCCAGCGGAAGAGCGCATAGAGGAGCGCGAAATAGCTGAGCGAATTGGCGGCGAAGGCCGCCGCCGCCCCGCCCGCCGCCACGATGACGCCGCCGATGGCCGGGCCGACGCTGCGGGTGATGTTGAAGCCCATGCTGTTGAGCGAGACGGCGGCCGGCAGGTCCTCGCGCGGCACCATATCGCCGACGGAGGCCTGCCAGGCCGGGTTGTTGAGCGCGGTGCCGCAGCCGATGAGAAAGGTGAAGGTCAGCAGCAGCCAGGGCGTGATGAGGTCCTGCCAGGCGCAGAGCGTCAGGGCGATGGAGACGATCAGCATGAAACACTGGGCCGACAGCATCAGCCTGCGCCGGTCGAAATTGTCGGCGAGCGCGCCGGCGGCGACGGAGAACAGCATGATCGGCAGAGAGGTGGAGGCCTGCACCAGCGCCACCATGTTGGCCGACGAGGAGATCGAAGCCATCATCCAGGCCGCGCCGACGGACTGCACGAGGCCGCCGAAATTGGAAATGAGGCTGGCGGCCCAGATCAGACGATAGGTCTCGTTGCGAAAGGGGGCGAGGGGGGACTTGCGATCCGGCACGGCGGGGACTCTTTCTCGACGCGGTTTCAAGGGGCAATCTAGTCCATCGGGAAATTGCGGCAACCCGGTCGCGTGAAGGTCGGTGCGCCGCCCACAGGCGGATTTGCCGCCGATCTTGCATTTGCGGCGGAGTGGGTCTATATCAGCCGCAAATTCTTGATCGTCAGATGAAGAGTGGGCCCGCAAGGACCCGCTCTTTTTTATTGCCCCGATCGAGCGCATGATAACGACTTTCCCGGGAGGGCATGTCATGAACGACACGACCCAGGCAGAAAACGCCGCAATCGAACCGCGGCTGATCGTCGAGACCGGCCTCGACCGGCGCGTTGCCGACATCATCGAGCCGACCATCGTGCAGATCGGCTACCAGCTCGTGCGGGTGCGCCTTTCGGCACAGAACGGCGCGACGCTGCAGATCATGTGCGAGCGGCCGGACGGCACCATGACCGTGGAGGACTGCGAGCAGGTCTCGATGGCGGTCTCGCCGGTGCTCGACGTTGAGGATCCGATCGACAAGGCGTATCATCTCGAGGTCTCGTCGCCCGGCATCGACCGGCCGATGGTCCGCAAGTCGGACTTCACGCGCTGGCTCGGTCATCTTTTGAAATGCGAGACGTCGATCCTCGTCGACGGGCGCAAGCGCTTCCGGGGCAAGATCGTCGCCGCCGACGAGAACGGCTTCACGCTGGAGCGGGACCAGCCCGCCCCCGGCGACGAGCCGGTGGTCGCCATCCCCTTCACGGCGCTTGCCGAGGGCCGGCTGATCCTGACCGACGACCTGATCCGCGACGCGCTGGCCGCCGACAAGAAGGCGAAGGCTGCGCAGGCCGCGAACCAGAACGACGAAGAAGACGGCGACGACGAAGAATAAGTGTGAGTGCGCTTCGCCGAGAGCGGCGGAGCGGAGAGGACGGAACCGGAGCGGCGCGCCGCTCCCGACAGGCCGACGGCTAGACCCCGGCCCGACCATGGAGACCTGAGACAATGGCAGTCAGTGCGAATCGGCTTGAGCTTCTGCAGATCGCGGATGCCGTGGCCCGTGAAAAGGTCATCGACC
>CBIMFD010000150.1:0-8420 GCA_966243085.1 uncultured Shinella sp. | reverse complement strand
CTCGCCGCATCGGCAAGGAGGTCGAAAAAGGCGCGATCAGGCTGCATGGAATCTCCCGGAGGGAATTGCGACCACTCTCCTTACTGCATCGCCGGGGAAAACGGAACCGGATTGACGCCGCTGCCATCGCGTGGGGCACCCGCCCTCTTCGCAATTGCACTTGACATTTGTGCGCCGCAACATTACCGTCTTTATCGCAGTCCTTGGTGACTGTAATGCCCTCATTGGGTGTTTCCTCCCTAGACTTGACCGCGCCCCGTGCGCGGTTTTTTTTTGAGAGGGAGAAAGGGCTTATTCGGCGGCGAGCGCCCGGTCGGCGGCATATTCCTCGACATGGTCGGAGAAGTTCTCGAGGAAGGCGGAGATCGCCGTCTGCAGCACCGCGAAATGCGGTTTCTTGACCAGCGTCGCCTCGTCGACATAGAGGCCGCGGTTCACCTCGATCTGCAGGGCGTGCAGCCCCTTGGCCGGCCGGCCGTAATGCTCGGTGATGAAGCCGCCCGCATAGGGCTTGTTGCGCACGACGGAAAAGCCCATGTCCTCCAGAAGCCGCATGGCAAGGCGCGAAAGCTCGCCGGATGCGCTCGTCCCGTAGCGGTCGCCGATGATGAAGTCGGGCCGCATCGCCGTTCCCGAGACGCGGATATTGCCGGGCATGGAATGGCAGTCGATGAGCACGGCGAAGCCGAAGGCGACATGGGTGCGCACGATCAGCCGGCGCAGGCATGCGTGATAGGGCTTGTAGACCGTCTCCACCCGCTCCAGCGCCTCCTCCACCGGAAAGCGGTGGCGGTAGATTTCCATGTTCTCGGCAACGACGCGCGGCACGGTGCCGAGCCCGCCGGCGACGCGGATGGAGCTGATGTTGGCATAGGGCGGCAGCACGCCGTCGAACATGCGCGGATCGAGCTCGTAGGGCTCGCGGTTGACGTCGAGCCAGGCGCGCGGGAAATGCGCGATCAGCATCGGGGCGCCGAGCGCCGGGGCGACCGAGAAGAGCTCGTCGACATAGTGATCTTCCGAGCGGCGGATGCCGAGCGCGTCGAGGCGCGACCGCTCGAGGAAGCCCTGTGGATAAAGCCGCCCGCTATGGGGCGAATTGAAGACGAGGGGCACGCTCTGCGAAACCGGCTCCAGCACTTCGAAGTGGCTGTTTTCGCTGAAAGCCTCCGCCATCGCCGTCCTTTACCATGCCTGAATTTCCTTGCGCCGCCATGTTGCCAGCGCCCTTCCGGCATGTCCATACTGAGAAAGAGGGGATGAGGCTTCGCCCTGCCCCATTCACCGGATATTTACCGGCTTAGGCTCTTCATACCACAACCGCCCGTCCGCGGGCAGACAACTTCCAGAACGGTTTGCCAATTCCATGACTCCCAAGATTCTCCTCGCAGAAGACGACAACGACATGCGCCGCTTTCTGGTGAAGGCGCTCGAAAAGGCGGGCTACCAGGTGCTCTCCTACGACAACGGCGCCAGCGCATACGACCGTCTTCGCGAAGAACCCTTCTCCCTCCTCCTCACCGACATCGTCATGCCGGAGATGGACGGCATCGAACTGGCGCGCCGCGCCACCGAGCTCGACCCCGACCTCAAGGTCATGTTCATCACGGGTTTCGCGGCCGTCGCGCTCAACCCGGACTCCAAGGCTCCGAAGGATGCCAAGGTGCTTTCCAAGCCCTTCCACCTGCGCGACCTGGTGGAAGAGGTCAACAAGATGCTGGCCGCCTAAGGCATGGAAAAGACCGCAAAATCGGCGCGCGAAAAAAGGTTCGAAAACCCTATTGACGCCGCCTCCGGTTTTGTGGTCTATGCGCCGCATCGGATGGGCGTGTAGCTCAGCGGGAGAGCACTACGTTGACATCGTAGGGGTCACAGGTTCAATCCCTGTCACGCCCACCATTCGAATTCAAAGGCCTTTCGGGAAACCGGAAGGCCTTTTGCTTTTCCGGTTTTCCCCGCGCAAATGACACTCTCGGGCCGGCGCCGGGAAATACACATATGCCGCCAAGGAAATAGTTGACGACCGGGTGTGTTTTGCTGTCAGATAGGCGGGATCGAGGCTATGGCCTGCGCCGCAAACCGGCGCCAAACGGATGAAAAGCCGCGCAAATCCGGGCGGAACGTCCCCTGCAGGCGCGAGTTCTGCGTTCGATTACCCCGCTAAACCGTAAAGTGTTTATCTTCAGACTATACTTGCGGCCGCCCACCCCTCTACAAAAGATGGCGCACCCGTTGGAGGACGGGTTGAGAGCAGTCGTGCGATAGGAGGAGTATCCATGAGCGACGCATCCATTATAAGCCCGGTGGACGAGAAACTGCCTGTCGGCAGGCTCGCGACGCTCGGGATACAACACGTACTCGTCATGTATGGCGGCGCGGTCGCCGTGCCGCTGATCGTCGGCCGGGCACTTCAGCTCAGCCCCCAGGACGTCGCGTTCCTTATCTCCGCCGACCTTTTCGTCTGCGGCATCGTCACCATCATCCAGTCGCTCGGCATCACCCGCCATGTCGGCATCCGCATGCCCGTCATGATGGGCGTGACCTTCGCTTCGGTCGGCCCGATGGTCTCCATGGCGACGCTTTCGCCCGGGCCGGAAGGCGCCCGCATGATCTTCGGCGCCATCATAGGCGCCGGCTTCGTCTCGCTTTTGCTCGCCCCCGTCATGGGGCGCCTGCTGCGCTTCTTCCCGCCGGTCGTGACCGGCACGATCATCCTCATCATCGGCGTGTCGCTGATGCGCGTCGGCATCAACTGGACCTTCGGCAACCCCTTCGGCCCGACGGCGCCCAAGCTGATCGACCCCACCCACATCGAATGGCTGAACGAGGTCAAGAAGCTCGCCGAAAGCGGCGGCCCGGCCGTTCCGGACGGCTTCGCCATCGCGCCGACGCTCTCCAACCCGATCTACGCCGAGCCGAGCCATATCGCGCTCTCGGCCCTCGTCCTGATCTCGATCCTGCTGATCGCCCGCTTCGGCCGCGGCCTCGTCGGCAACATCGCCGTGCTCAGCGGCGTCATCATCGGCTGCATCGTCGCGGCCGCCCTCGGCATGATGCACTTCGACCGCGTGGGCGAAGCCGGCTGGTTCGCCGTCGTCACGCCGATGCATTTCGGCGTGCCGATCTTCAATCCGGTCCTCATCGCCACGATGACGTTGGTGATGATCGTCGTCATGATCGAATCCACCGGCATGTTCCTGGCGCTGGGCGAGATCACCGGCAAGAAGATCGAGCAGCAGCACCTGACGGCCGGCCTTCGTGTCGATGGCATCGGCACGATGATCGGCGGCCTCTTCAACACCTTCCCCTATACGAGCTTCTCGCAGAACGTCGGTCTCGTCGGCGTCACGGGCGTGAAGAGCCGTTATGTGTGCGTCGCCGCCGGCGTGATCATGATCGTCCTCGGCCTCATCCCCAAGATGGGTGCGCTGGTGGAAGCCGTGCCGACCTTCGTGCTCGGCGGCGCGGGCCTCGTCATGTTCGGCATGGTCGCAGCGACGGGCGTGCGCATCCTCACCACGGTGGACTTCAAGACCTCGCGCAACAACCTGTTCGTGGTCGCCGTCTCCGTCGGCTTCGGCCTCATCCCGCTTCTGGCGCCGAACTACCTGATGTGGATGCCGCATGCCATCCATCCGGTCATCGAATCGGGCATCGTGCTCACCTCGATCGCCGCCATCGTCCTCAACGCCTTCTTCAACGGCACGCGGTTCGAGCACGCGTCCGCAATCGAAGCGGCCCGCATGGCCGACAGCCACTGAAGACCTCACGCCTGAAACAGAAAAGCCGGCCCGTTCGTCACGGGCTGGCTTTTCCTTTAGCGAGAACGAACCGCCTAGTTCAGCGGAACGCGCATGCCGCCGGATTCCGGCGGGCGGGCATAGGTCGTGTTGTCGGCGGCCGTGGTGCTGCACCCGGCAAGCGCCAGAAGCGTAAGGGCGACGGCGAAGAAACCCGAAATGGGACGCATGATCCTCTCCTTGATGACGTGCCCGTAACACATAGGAAACGCCGGCTTCCGCGTCCAGCCACACGGCGGCACGATATAGCGCGCCGGCTTCGTGATCGTCATGGAATTCACCCCCCGCCGGCCTTGCCCATCACGCCGAAAAGGTCGCGCGCGGCAAGGTCGAGGATGCGGCGCGATGAGGCCTCGGCCCGCGCCGCATCGCGCAGGCGCATCGCATCGACGAGATCCCGGTGCACGTCCAGCGCCTCCTCCCGCTTCACCGATGCCCGGTTGGAGGCATGCAGCGCATGGGACAGCGCGGCGTGGATGATCGAGGAAAGCTGGTGGAAGACCTTGTTGTGGCTCGCCTTCAGCAGGATTTCGTGGAAGCGAGTATCGGCGGCGGTGAAGGCTTCGAGGTCGCCTTCCGCCGCGCCCATCTCGTCGCAGGCCCGCTCGAGGTCGGCGATCTCCTGCGCGCTCGCCCGGGAGGCGGCAAGGAAGGCCGCGGCCGGCTCCACCGTACGGCGCGCCTCGAGGATCGAGCCGAGCAGTTCGGCCGAAAGCACGTCCGGCCCCATCCATTCGAGGATCTGCGCGTCGAGCACGTTCCACTCCGAACGGTCGCAGACAAGCGTGCCGACGCGCGGCCGGCCGCGCACGAGCCCCTTTGTCTCCAGCACCTTCAGCGATTCGCGGATGACCGTGCGGCTGACGCCGTAGGTCGCACAGAGATCGCTCTCGCGCGGCAGCACGGCTCCGGGCGGAAAGCGCCCGCCGCAGATGTCCGCGCCGATGGCGGCCGTCACGTTGTGACGCACGCGCGGACGGCGCGACGAGGGCCGTGTCTGCGCCGGTCTCTTTGCCTTCTGCGCCATGCTGCCCTCGCCCTTGTTCATCGACCCGTCGTCAGCGTGTGTGCATGAGGATGTTGACGAGCGTGCCCGCCGGGTCGCGCACGAAGAAGCGCCGCACGCCCCAGGGCTCGTCCGCCGGCCCGTATTCGACCGGATACCCGCCCTTGACGACAGCCGCATGAGCCGCCTCCACGTCGTCCACCTCGACGGAAAGCCCCGGCACCGGCGTGCCCGAACCGCCCTCTGCGGCGAAGCTCACCTGGAGCGGCATGGTGCCGTCGCCGCCATAGGTGGCGATCCAGCCATGGTCCATCAGGAGATCGAGCCCCAGCACCTCCTTGTAGAAACGGGCAACGGCGGCCGGATCGGCCGTTTCGATATTCGCGACGATGCGCCTCACCTTCATGACGATCTCCTCAATGTGCGAGCGGTGCCGCATAGGCCGGTATTTCCGGCCGGTGCGCCTGCCTGAGTTCGGTAACGCGCCCGATGATCTTCGGCAGCGATACAAGGATGTGGTGGCGGAGCGTCTCGGCCGCGCGCCCGCTGTCGTCCACGTCCAGCGCCCGGAAGACCGCAAGATGCTCGGCGATGAAGGGCTCGTCGGAGGGAGGGCGATGCGAGACGCCGATGACGTGCTTGCTGACGTTCAGCATGAAGCGGGCGCGCCTGAGCGCGATCAGCAGTTCCCGGTTCGGGCAATAGCCAAGGCATGTGACGTGCAGGTCCGTTTCCAAGGCATCCATCGCGCCGACGGAAAGGTCCGGATAGATCGCCAGCGCCTCCTCAAGCCGCTCCGTCATTGCCCAGCGCACGGCGGGCGGAATGAAGGGCGCGGCCTGCACCAGCGCGACCGGCTCCAGCGCCGCGCGGATATCGTGGAGGTCCCGCATGCGGTCCTCGTCGAGCGGCACGAGCGTCCAGCGCATCCGCTCGTCCTTCTCCAAGATGCCGAGCGCCTCGAGCCGGGTCAGCGCATCGCGCGCCACCTGCCGGCCGACGCCGCGGGCGCGCGCCAGTTCCACCTCGTTGATGCGGTGGCGGCCGAAGGCGGAAAGATGCACCATCTCCCGCTCCAGGCTGTCGTAGATCGCCTCCCAGCCGGGCGCCTTGCGCAAGGCGGGCGCCTCTTCATCGAGGCCGAGCATCTCCGCCGTCAGCGCCACGCGCTTCGGCCCGCTCCGCCCCTGCCCTACCAGGAAGCCGCGCCCGTCGAACCGCCGGATCGCCCCGGCCGTCTCCAGGAGCGCGAAGGCCTGCCGCACGGGCGTGCGCGTGGAGGCGAAGAGGGCAGCGACGGGACCTTCGAGCAGCAGAGCGCCCCGCGGCAGGCGCCCGGCCGAGATCGCCTCGGCCAGCACGTCGCGGATGCGCAGATAGAGCGGGCCCTTGTCGGGCCCCGCGCCCGCCTCTTCCTGAACCTGCTCCATATCCATCATGGCGCGGACCATGGCACGAATGAACCTTGCCGACAACGGTCATGTCCGCCGGCCGCTCCGGCAAGGAAATTGCGCCACGGCGGCAAAAAATCTCCATTCCTTTCGTGACGCGGGGGGCGTTTTGCGTTAGGGAACCATTGCTGAGGCTCGCAATCCGGCCACGAAAGCCCCATATGCCAGCCGCGTCCACTCGAGGAATTGACCATGCCCGCATATCGCTCCCGAACCACCACCCACGGCCGCAACATGGCCGGTGCCCGCGGCCTGTGGCGCGCGACCGGCATGAAGGACACGGATTTCGGTAAGCCCATTATCGCGGTGGTGAACTCCTTCACCCAGTTCGTGCCCGGCCACGTCCACCTCAAGGACCTCGGCCAGCTCGTCGCGCGCGAGATCGAGGCTGCCGGCGGCGTCGCCAAGGAATTCAACACGATCGCCGTCGACGACGGCATCGCCATGGGCCATGACGGCATGCTCTATTCGCTGCCGTCGCGCGAGATCATCGCCGACTCGGTCGAATATATGGTCAACGCGCATTGCGCCGACGCCATGGTCTGCATCTCGAACTGCGACAAGATCACGCCCGGCATGCTGAATGCCGCCATGCGGCTCAACATCCCCGCCGTCTTCGTCTCCGGCGGCCCGATGGAGGCCGGCAAGGTCGTCCTCCACGGCAAGACCCATGCGCTCGACCTCGTCGATGCCATGGTCGCCGCCGCCGACGACAAGGTCTCCGACGAGGACGTCAAGGCGATCGAGCGCTCCGCCTGCCCCACCTGCGGCTCCTGCTCGGGCATGTTCACGGCCAACTCGATGAACTGTCTGACCGAAGCCCTCGGCCTCTCGCTGCCCGGCAACGGCTCGACGCTCGCCACCCACGCCGACCGCAAGCGCCTCTTCGTCGAGGCCGGCCATCTGATCGTCGATCTCGCCCGCCGCTACTACGAGCAGAACGACGAGAGCGTACTGCCGCGCACCATCGCCAACAAGCGCGCCTTCGAGAACGCTATGTCGCTCGACATCGCCATGGGCGGCTCGACCAACACGGTGCTGCATATCCTGGCGGCCGCCTATGAAGGCGGCATCGATTTCGACCTCGGCGACATCGACCGCCTGTCGCGCAAGGTGCCGTGCCTTTCCAAGGTCGCCCCCGCCAAGGCCGACGTGCACATGGAAGACGTCCACCGCGCCGGCGGCATCATGCGCATCCTCGGCGAACTCGACCGCGGCGGCCTCATCCACCGCGACACGCCGACCGTCCATGCCGAAACGCTGGGCGATGCCATCGACCGCTGGGACATCACCCGCACGAATTCGGAGACGGTACGCACCTTCTTCCGCGCCGCGCCGGGCGGCATCCCCACCCAGGTGGCCTTCAGCCAGGAAGCGCGCTGGGACGACCTCGACGCGGACGGCGAGAACGGCGTCATCCGCTCCATCGAGCACCCCTTCTCCAAGGACGGCGGCCTTGCCGTCCTTTCCGGCAACATCGCGCTCGACGGCTGCATCGTGAAGACCGCCGGCGTCGATGAATCGATCCTGAAATTCTCCGGCCCGGCCGTGGTCTTCGAAAGCCAGGATGCGGCCGTCAAAGGCGTCCTCGGCGGCGAGGTGAAGGCCGGCGACGTCGTCGTCATCCGCTACGAAGGCCCGAAGGGCGGCCCCGGCATGCAGGAAATGCTCTATCCGACGAGCTACCTGAAATCGAAGGGTCTCGGCAAGGCCTGCGCCCTCGTCACGGACGGGCGCTTCTCGGGCGGCACCTCCGGCCTTTCGATCGGCCATGCCTCGCCGGAAGCCGCGCAGGGCGGCGCCATCGGCCTCGTGCGCCAGGGCGACATCATCGAGATCGACATCCCGAACCGCACCATCAACCTTGCGGTTTCCGAAAGCGAACTCGCCGCCCGCCGCGCCGAGCAGGACAAGCTCGGCTGGAAGCCGGCCGCCCCGCGCAAACGCAACGTCACGACGGCCCTCAGGGCCTACGCCGCCTTCGCCGCCAGCGCCGACAAGGGCGCCGTTCGCATCCTGCCGGAATAAGGAAGCGACTGGCACGCCGTTGCCTCTTTCCCTTCTCCCCGCCGGGGAGAAGGGCCAAGTGGCACCCGGCGAATTCCATCCGCGTCGGCTTTGGTCTCTCGATACCCGCATGAACGGAAGACAGTCCCAACCCGT
>CBIMFD010000149.1:0-8482 GCA_966243085.1 uncultured Shinella sp. | reverse complement strand
CTCTTCGACATCCACCTGCCCGCGGTCAGGCGCTGGAAGGACGATGGCGGCTCAGCGCCGTAAGCGCGCCCTCGATGACGGCAACGGCCTGCCGTGCCTGCGCATCCGGCGCGCTCCCGCGGAAATGACGCAGGACCAGGGAAAGATTGTCCCCGGCCGGACCCGTCGCCACGCCGGCAAGCGCGGCGCCCTCGGCCTCCAGAAGCGCAAGCTCGATCTTTTCCGAAGCAAGCTCCACGGCCTTGATGCCGTTGCGCAGGTCCTCGGTCTGCAGGCCCGGAGCGGGATGAGGGCCGGCCTTCAGCCGGCGGCGCACCGCCCGCAACGGCTTGACCACCTCGTCGCGCCAGGCCTTCACGAGACCGTCGATCCTCAAGAGTTCGCTTTCCGTCAACGCCACGGAGGACTTGGCAAGCCAGGCGGAAAACAGAAGGATCGGCACATCGACGCCGCTTTCGTCCTGAAGGACGAGGCAGGCGTCGCTGACGCCCGGGGCGCCGTAAAGGCGCAAGGCAAAGGCCCAAAGCCCCTCATTCTTGCTCGACATGCTATCCCTCCCCTGCTACGTCCGATGTACCAGACCCGCTTGCGGCGGGAAAGGATCCCGCCGCCTATGACCGCGTCGACGCGGCTTCCGCCTGCGCAAGTTCGGCGAGGATGGAGAGTGCGATGTCGCCGGCGCTCTTGCTCCCAGCAAAAAGGCCCGCCGGCCCACGGATCCGCTCGCGGCTCGCATGGTCGAAGCCCAGCGCCTCCAGTTTTTCCAGACGCAGACGATGGGTCGCATGGCTTCCCATCGCGCCGATATAGAAGGCATCGGTCGCAAGCGCGGCGGGAAGCAGCGCCATCTCCCAGTCGTGATCGTGGAACATGAAGACGATTGCCGTCAGCGCATCGGCTTCGAGGGGCGGCGTGCGGCCGTGCCCCGTCAGGCGCACCGTCGAAGCGCCGAGCCCTGCCAGCCGCTCCAGCGTCGGTTCGTCATAGGACCAGCCGATCACCTCGAAGCCCGCGACCTGCGCCATCCGGGCGAGCTGGACGGTCGCAGGCCCGACACCGGCGATAATCAGCCGCTTGCGCGGCCGGTAGAGACGGACCATGCGGGCGTTGAAGCGATTGTCTGCGTCGATGGGAAGCTCCGCCGTATGCCGCTGCTTCAGCCGCCTGTCGATTTCGATCAGGCTCTCCGCGTCGATGCCGACGTCGAAGAAGAGCTCGATCGCGCTGCCGCAGGGAAGCTGGATATCGAAATATTTCGATCCGCGGCCGTAGCGGACCAGCCGGTTCCCGCCGGCGGCGATGGCATCGAGCGCTTCGGCGACGACGGCCCGTTCGATGCAGCCGCCGGAGAGATAGCCCACCCAGTCGCCCGTTTCGGATACGGCCATCTGCGCGCCGGGAAAGCGCGGCGAGGAGCCCTCGATCCTGACGAGCGTGACCAGGGCCAGCCTCTCGCCGCGCGAAAGCCGTTCGATCGCGAAATCGAGGACGTAGTCATCGAAGACGTCCCATTCGCCCTGACCGTTTCGCATCGCCGTCAGCTCCCGTTCAGGCCACGAGGTCTTTCAGCGCGGCGGCGATGCGCTCGGAAACCTCAAGCGGCGAAAAATGCCGCACGCCCTCCATCACCTCGATATGCGCGCCCTTGATATTGTCGGCAAGATAGCGGGCCATGTCCGGCGGCGTGGCGTAGTCTTCCGAGCCGACGCGGATTTCGCAGGGGAAGGCGAAGTCCGGGAGGAACGCCCGCAGATCGGCCGCGCCGAGCATGTTGCAGGTTGCCGCATAGGCCGGCAAGTCATTGGCGAGGAAGACGCCCACGGCTTGCTCCACGACGGCCGGGTTCGCCTCGCGGAAAGCGTCGCCGAACCAGCGCGTCTTCTGGAAGCCGACCAGTGCGGAAAGGCCTTCGTTCTTTGCCTTTCCGGCGCGCTCGGCCCAGGCGGCCGGAGCGTTTTCCCCATACCACGCGGTGGTATCGAAAAGGCCGAGCCCCTTCACCCGCCCGGGATGCCGACCGGCAAAGGCCAGCGAAACGCAGCCGCCCATCGACGCGCCGGCGACGATGGCCGACGGCCAGCCGACATGATCCATCAGGTCTGCGATGTCGTCGGCGAACTGCTCGACGCTGTAGGGGCCTTCCGGCTTGTCCGACCGGCCATGGCCGCGACAATCAAAGGTCAATACGCTTGCCCGTCCCTCCAGCGCTTCGACGGTCGCATCCCAGAACGTCTTGTCCATGGCAAGCGAGTGGACGAGGACGATGCGGCTGGAGCCGCTGCCCGGCACGAGGCGATAGGAGAGACGCGCACCGTCCCGCGCCGTTGCGAAATCGGGTTCTGCATTGGACATTCTGGAATTCCTCTGTCGTCGTTGTGTCGATCCTGCCGGCAGCCGCCGGCATGGGCTCGGTGGATCAACCGGCCGCCGCGTGGGGAGCGCCCTTGGGAAGGTCGAAGAGGCCGCGCGGCAGACTTTCCATGAAGGCGAGCACTTCCGGGCTTTCGATCACGTCGGCATATTTGGCGTTGAGGTCGCAGAGCGCCATCGCATGGCTCGCCTCGGACCGCTCGAAGCAGGCGTCCTCCACCATCGTCACCCGATAATTGTGGCTAAAGGCATCGACGACCGTGGCGCGCACGCAGCCGCTCGTCGCCGTGCCGGTGACGATGAGGCTGTCGCAGCCGAGCTGGGTGAGATAGCCGAGGAGACCGGTGCCGTGGAAGCCGCTCGGCTTCTGCTTGTAGACGACGATATCCTGCGCGCCGGGTGCGATCTGAGGCATGATCTCGTTGCCCTTCCGGTTCGACCCGGCGGGCTTTTCCCCGCTGCGGGCGTTCTTCCAGGCCCACGCCCCGGCATCCCAGTTGTCGTCGCGGCGGATTCCGGTCGTGTAGATTACCGGCAGTTCGCGATCATGCGCGACGTCGATCAGCTTGCGGATGACCGGCAGGGCGTCCCAGGCCGCCTCGCCGCCGGACTGGCGCCAGCGCTTGATGGATTCGAGAACCGGTTCGCGCCGGTCGCCGCAGAAGGCGTAATTCACGTCGATGATCAGCAGGGCGGGCCGCTTTCCAAACCCCTGCCGCACGCCGTAACCGGCAAGCGCGAAGACCTGTTTATCCCGCTCCGTCAGGAACTTGTCCCAAATTCTCTCAGCCATTCAATCCTCCCGAAACATGGACAAAACCGGGCAGGGCACGGTCGGCGCGCCCGCCGACTTGACTTATGCCACAGATGTGTTTGTATGGCAAACACACATTATGACAAGCCTACATTGACGGGCGACGTCGTGTGGCTCCGGCCTGGATGGGCCTGAGGAACAACGCAAGGCTTTTGGGAGGAGGCGCATATGGTGTCCAAGATAGTTGTCAGCAGCCGTTGGTTCGCGATCGCGGGAGGCTTCGCCGCCGCGCTCGCATTCACCCCGGCGCATGCAGGAGAAGTCTGGAAACACGGCATCGTCGAGGCCAAGGGAGACTCCGGCTTCCTGTTCCAGGCGGCCGAGGGCGGCTTCGGCGAGAAGCACGGCCTCGACATCGACATGGTCGAGTTTACCGGCGGGCCGACGGCCCTCAAGGCACTCATTGCCGGCGAACTCGACAGTTTCGAGGCAAGTCCGGTCGTGGCCTTCGCCGCCATGCACCAGAACGCCGACATCAAGATCATCGGCTGCGACTGGCCGGGCATGACTTATACGGTCTTCGCCGCCAAGGACATCAATTCGCCGGCCGATCTCAAGGGCAAGTCGATCGGCGTCTCGGCGCCGGGCTCGCTGCCCGCGCTCTTTGCACAACTCGCGCTGGAAGCGGCCGGAATTGCCGCGAGCGACGTGACCTACGCGAATGCCGGCGGCAGCGCGGACCGCGTCCGCGCCATCAGCTCCGGTGTCGTCGCCGCCGCGGCGAGCTCCAGCGAATTCGCCGTCAGCGCCGACACGCTCAACATCAAGCCGCTGCTCGCCGGCGCGGAAGTGACCCCCAAATTCGTCAAGGTCTGCATCATGACGACCGGCGCCAAGATCGCCGAGCGCCGCGCCGACATGGTGAAATTCCTTGCCGCCGAGATGGAGGGCCTTGCCCACGCCATCGAGAACAAGGACGCGATGGTCGCGCTGGCGCACAAGATGGCGCACCTGCCCGACGACGACAAGACGGCCGAATTCATCTACGATGAGGCGATAAAGTACAACGCAGTCTCCGCGAAGCTCGAGATCCCGCTGGAGAACCTGCAGTGGACGGACGACCAGATGGTCCGTCTCGGCGCGTTGCGCGAAAAGGCCGACGTCAGCACTTTCGTCGATGCGAGCCTGCGCGAGGAAGCGCTGGCTGCCGTCGAAAAGAAGTAACGCGTTTATTCGAGGAGGACTCTGCATGGCCCATCTGGAAGTGCAGAATATCGTCAAGACCTTCAGCACACGATCCGGCGTACCGTTCGCACGCGCGCTGGACGGGGTCTCATTCGACGTCGAAAAAGGCGAGATCATCGCACTGATCGGCCCCAGCGGCTGCGGGAAGACGACCTGTCTGCGCATCATCATGGGCCTCGAAACCGCTACGTCCGGCCAGGTACGCGTGGCCGGACGCACGGTCTCGGGTTGCGGCTACGACCGCGGCATGGTCTTCCAGCACGCCGAGCTTCTTCCCTGGCGCAACACGCTCAGCAATGTCGGATACGGCCTTGAGATGAAAGGCGTCAGGGAGCCGGAACTGTCGCGGGCGTCCAGCCACTATCTCGACCTTGTCGGCCTCAGCCATGCCGCCAAACGCAGGCCCCACCAGCTTTCGGGCGGCATGAAGCAGCGCGCCGGCATCGCCCGGGCGCTCGCCATAGACCCGGAGGTCCTGTTGATGGACGAACCCTTCGGCGCGCTCGATTCCCAGACGCGCGAAACGCTTCACGGCGAGCTTCTGTCGATCCACGGCAAGACGGGTAAGACGATCATCATGGTCACGCACGATCTCGACGAGGCCGTCATGCTGGCCGACCGCGTCGTCGTGATGCAGAAGGGCGTGATCAGCGGGATCGTGCCCATCGAGATCGGCCGCGACCGGCACGACATGCGCGCCGTGCGCACATCCGCGGAATATTCCAAGAAACGCACATTGATCTGGGAAGCCCTCCACGATCATGAGACCCAGGCAGCCTGAGAGGATCGATACCATGTCCACAGCAACCCAGCCCGACGGCGCGGCGCTGTCTTCCGGTCAGGCCGAAGCCGTAAACCGCCGCTGGTCCGTGCCCGCCTGGATGATCACGACAATTTCCGTGATCATCGCTCTCCTGATCTGGGAATATTTCGGCCGGCACGCCAATCCCCTGCTGGCCACCTATCCGACCGCCGTGCTCGCGGCCGCCCGCAATATGTTCAACGACGGCCGGCTTCTTTCCGCGCTGCTCGAAAGCAGCCAGCCTTTCGTCGTCGGCTATATCGCGGCGGCTGTTCTCGGCATTCCGGTGGGTCTCCTGCTTGGCCGCTACCGTCTGATCGAGGCCGGTTTCGGCATCTATGTCACCGCGGGCTATGCGACCCCGCTGATCGCCCTCGTGCCGCTGATGATCCTCTGGTTCGGCCTCGGCTTCGCGGTCAAGGCCGTCATCGTCTTCCTGCTCTCCTTCTTTCCGATCTGCCTGAATACGTGGTTCGGCGTGAAGGCCGTGCCGAAGACGCTGATCGAGGTGGGCACGGCCTTCTGCGCGCCCCAGTCGCAGATCATGCGCGGCATCATCCTGCCGGCGACGACACCCTATATCATGGCGGGCCTCAGACTCGGGATCGGCAAGGCGGTGATCGGCATCGTGATCGCGGAATTCCAGACGGCGATCTCGGGACTGGGTGGCATCATCATCACCTCGGCCAACGCCTTCCGGACCGCCGAGATGTTCGTGCCGATCGTCCTGATCATGGTCATCGCCGTCGTTCTGACGGAACTCGTCGGCTCGCTCGAACGGATCGTCGCGCCCTGGCAAAGCGAAATCACGGGACAGGATTCCGCATAAGCTCTGTCGCTCGCTGACCAACTTTCCACACAGGCTTCACGAAGAGCAGGAAAGATCCTCTTTCCTGCTCTTCCTCTTTTTATCCCTACCGCTTCGGGCCTGTCTGCACGCGAATATCCTTCAGGCAAATGGCCGCAAGCAGCCCCAGCGCAATGGTGCCGGCCATGGTGAGGAACACCGGATGGAAGGCGTCGGTATAGGCTGAGGCGACAAGCGCGCGGGCCTGTTCCGGCAGGGTCGCGAGTTCCGCGGGCGTCAGTTCCTCGATGTTCGCGACGCCCGGTATGGCGCCTGCCTTTCCGGTCACGAAGGCGGTCAGGATGGCGCCGTAGATGCTGATGGCGATCGAGGCGCCCGCCATGCGCGTCAGCGTGACGGCGCCGGTCGCCGCGCCGAGATCGGCGTTACTGGCGGCATTCTGCACCCCGATCACCGGAACCTGCTGGCCGAAGCCGACGCTGAGGCCCTGAAGGAGCATCAGCAGGCCGATCAGGTAGATCGGCGTGCCCGGATGGACCGTCGTGAACAGGAAGAAGGTGACGAGGCTGCCGGTCGTGCTGATGATCGAGAAGATCTTGTAGCGGCCGGTCAGCGAGATCAGCCGCCCCGCCGTCAGCGAGCCGGCGGCGATGCCGCCCGTGAGCGCCATGAACAGGAGGCCGGCCTGCGAGGGCGTGAGGCCCGTGGTGGTCTGCAGGAAGAGGGCGATATAGTTGACCGAGCCGATGCCGATAGCCCCGCTCACCAGGGAAACGATCAACAGCAGGCTGACGGTCGGGTTGGAGAACAGGCCGAGCGGCACGATCGGCTCGGGCACCCGGCGCTCGACATGGACCCAAGCGATAAGGCAGGCCACGCCGAAGCACACGACAGCGAGGCTCTGCATTGCGACCAGCGAACCGAAGATCTCGCGGCTGTCGGCCCAGAGCACCACGCTCGCCACCGCGCCGGCCAGCAGGATCGCGCCGGCATAGTCGATCTTCGGCCGGCGGCTCGGTTTGCGGTACGGCAGGATGAAGGCGAGGCCCGTGAGCACGATAATGCCGATGGGCAGGTTGACGAGGAAGATCGAGCGCCAGCCGAAGAGGTCCGAGAGCACGCCGCCCAGCGTCGGGCCGACCGCGCCGGCCGCCATCAGCATCAGGCTGGAATAGCTCTGGTAGCGAGCCCGCACACGCGGCTCGAAGAGATCGGCATTGATCGAGAAGATCGAAACCATGATGCCGCCGCCGCCGAGGCCCTGCAGCACGCGGGCGGCGATCAGCGTGTTCATCGACACGGCAAGCCCGCAGGCGAGCGAGCCGAGCGTGAAGATGAAGATTGCCGTCATCATCACGTATTTGCGGCCGAAGAGGTCGCCCAGCTTGCCGTAGACCGGCATGACGGCGCTGGTCGCCAAAAGATAGGCCGAGCCCACCCAGCCGAACCGTTCCAGCTCGCCGAATTCCCCGACGATGGTCGGAAGCGCCGTCGAGACGATCTGGTTGTCGAGGGCCGCCATGAACATGCCGGACATGAGCAGGCAGACGACCAGCATCCGGCGGCGCGGATCGGGCACGAGCGAGGAATAGGCGGCATCGACATCTTTGTCGGTAAGTGGGCGGGAATCCATGGGACAACTCGATC
The DNA here is from genome assembly GCA_966243085.1 of uncultured Shinella sp. Taxonomy (GTDB): domain Bacteria; phylum Pseudomonadota; class Alphaproteobacteria; order Rhizobiales; family Rhizobiaceae; genus Shinella. The sequence continues at coordinate 856 of CBIMFD010000149.1, read as the reverse complement.
TGGAGCTTTGCTGGAAGTAATTTATGTGCTTTTGACACATATATGTCAATCGCACATATGTGACAAAGACACGAAATTTGTTTGGAACCGGACAGAAATCTGCTAGTGCTCGTGCATGAGCAGCGATGACGAAGAAAAGACCGGCCCCAGCGCCTTCACCCGCATCGCAGCGGCGATGGGGCGGATGCGGATCATGACCGGCCGGCGCTATATCGGGCGCCTCGCCATTTCGCGCGTCGGCGCGGGCCTGGAACTTTCCCACCTCGACGTCCTCTCGATGGTGCGGCGTCTCGGTCTCGAGCAGGAAGTCACGGTCGGCGCGGTCGCCGAACAACTGCGCATCGACCATTCGCGCGCAAGCCGCATCGTCACCGACCTCGTCAAGCGGGGCGTCGTGCGCCGCGCCGCCTCGCAGGAAGACGGACGCCGCACCATCGTCACGCTGACGGAGGACGGCATGCACCTGCTCGCCCGGGTGAACGGCGTCAAGGAAGAGGTCCTGGCGAAGGCCCTCAGCGACTGGTCACAGGAAGACATGGCCGCCTTCGCAACCCTCTACACCCGCTTCATCGAGCGGTTAGAAGCACAGGCGAAGGAATTCGACACCGCCAACGCCGGAAAGTAAGACTTGGCCATCTAGGAGCCATCCGGCGGCCTCTCGGAGCCGTGCGAACCAGCGAGACCGCGCGCGGCACACGCAATATATGCAAGCACCTTGTCGGCTTGAGCTGAACCACAAGGAGCTTTCCGAGATGCATTTCTGCTTGTAAATGCGTGTGAGGACGCTCGAAAGCAGGCACTTCTATGGCGCGGAATGCGGAAAACCAATCCACCTCTCTTGGCCGCAACACCTATC
>CBIMFD010000148.1:0-8503 GCA_966243085.1 uncultured Shinella sp. | reverse complement strand
ATCGTCGAGTCGGACGAGGAAATCTACGAGATGAACAACGGCTGCATCTGCTGCACCGTGCGCGGCGACCTCATCCGCGTGGTGGAGGGCCTGATGCGCCGCCCCGGCCGCTTCGACGCCATCGTCGTGGAGACCACCGGCCTTGCCGATCCGGTGCCGGTCGCCCAGACCTTCTTCATGGACGACGACGTGCGCCAGAAGACCGAGCTCGACGCCGTCGTCGCGCTGGTCGACGCCAAGCACCTGCCGCTGCGCCTCAAGGACAGCCGCGAGGCCGAGGACCAGATCGCCTTCGCCGACGTCGTGCTCGTCAACAAGACCGACCTCGTCACCCCGGAGGAACTGGCCAAGGTCGAGGCGACGGTGCGCGCGATCAACCCCTCCGCGCGCATCCACCGTACGACCCGCTCGGACATCGACCTCACCAAGGTCCTCGACCAGGGCGCCTTCAACCTGGAACGGGCGCTGGAAAACGATCCGCACTTCCTCGACCACGACCATCCGGACCATGTCTGCGGCCCCGATTGCGGCCACGACCACCATCATCACGATCATGACCACCATCACCACCATGATCATGATCATGATCACGACCATCACCACGATCACGATCATCATCACCACGATGTCTCGCCGATCCATGATGTGACGGTGCAGTCGATCTCGCTGCGCGGTGGCGAGATGAACCCCGACCGCTTCTTCCCGTGGATCCAGAAGATCACCCAGACGGATGGTCCGAACATCCTGCGCCTCAAGGGCATCATCGCCTTTGCCGGCGACGACGAGCGCTATGTCGTGCAGGGCGTCCACATGATCGTCGAGGGCGATCACCAGCGCGCCTGGAAGGACGGCGAGACCCGCGAAAGCCGCCTCGTCTTCATCGGCCGCGATCTCGACCGCGAGAAGATCGAGCGCACCTTCAAGGCCTGCGAGGCACAGAAGGCATGAGGCCGGACGACACTCTGCGCATGAAAGACGAAGCCTGATGCCGACAGTCGCGCCTCTCGATCTCGACGGCCACGTCATCGCGGCCGCCTTCCTCGGCGACGTGCCCTTTTTCGCCACCGCCTCCGGCGCCGTCCACCGCCTCGATCACGGCCAGAAGGTCACCGAGGCGCATGATGGGCTGCTCGCCTGCGTGCGCGATGAGGCGAGCGACACGCTGATCACCGGCGGCGAGGACGGCAAGGTCATGCGCATTGCCGCCGACGGCAGCGCGGCTCTGCTCGCCAAAGTGCCGCGCAAGTGGATTTCCGTCGTCGCCGCCGGCCCGCAGGGCGCGGTCGGCTTTGCCGAAGGCCGCACGGCGCGCGTGCGCCTTGCCGACGGCACGATCAGGGAATTCGCGGAAAGCCGCTCGGTGGAGGGCATCGCCTTCGCGCCGAAGGGCCTTCGCCTCGGCGTCGCGCGCTACAACGGCGTCTCGCTCCATTGGGTGGCGGTGGCCGGCAAGCCGGCCGATCTCGAATGGAAGGGCGCCCACACCGGCGTCACCTTCTCGCCGGACGGTCGCTTCGTCGTCACCAGCATGCAGGAGAACGCCCTGCACGGCTGGAAGCTCGAGACCAAGCCCGGCGCCGACGCGCGCCACATGCGCATGACCGGCTACCCCGCCAAGGTGAAGTCGCTCTCCTGGTCGGCCAAGGGCAAATGGCTCGCCTCCTCCGGCGCGCCGGCCGCCATCGTCTGGCCCTTCTCGGCCAAGGACGGGCCGATGGGCAAGTCGCCGCTGGAACTCGGCACGCGCGCCGACGTCATGGTGACCTCCGTCGCCTGCCATCCGGCCGAGGATGTCGTCGCCATCGGCTATTCGGACGGCATGGTGCTCGGCGCGCGGTTCTCCGACAGCCGCGAAGTGCTGCTGCGCCGTCCCGGCAAGGGCGCCGTCACATCCATGGCCTGGAGCCGCAACGGCAAGCTCCTCGCCTTCGCCAGCGAAGCGGGCGACTGCGGCGTGATCGACCTCGCCGGATAATCCACATCATGCGAAACCCGGGAGAGCCGCGCTCTCCCGGGCCACTGACCGCGCGGGACGGGGAAGGCGCGATCAGTGACGGCGATGCTTGCAGCCGCAATCGCTGCCGCCGGCACCGCCGAGGATGCCCAGCACCGAGCCGTTGAGGATACCCGACAGCGTGCCGTTGAGATTGTTGTTCAGCACGCCGTTCAGTACCTTGTTGCCCTTGTTGTTGCTGAGGATGTTGCCGACACCGAGTCCGACGCTCGGGGCAACCACGATGCTGCCCGTGCGGGTCTTGTTGCCGAGAATACCGAGGCCGAGCAGGCCGCCGGCGGACGCCTGGCCGGCACCGGCAAAGGCGATGACGGTTGCGAGGGCGATAATACGGGTCTTGTTCATGGTCTCTCTCCTTTGGTTGCGTACCTCATTGGTACACAATCAAAGGTAATATAAGACTTCTTTTACTCAACCGAATTTGCCAGTCATAGCAAACGGTTAACCATAACAGTTACAAGTTTAACGACTCCTTACTCAGCACAACTTAGAATATAAATAATTACAAACTTCGATTGAAAATCAACCTATGGAAGAATTCTTAACCATGCAAATCTAGGATTCTGTTCCGAAACCGGACATGGACGGAATCCGATGCGCTCTCTTCATGGCTTGCTTTTCGCGGCACTGGCACTGGCTCAATGCAACCCGGCAATCGCGGGTTCAACCGTGAATTACAGTTTTGGTGGCGGCCGCACGTCGAACGTCTTCAAGGACACGACAGCTCTGCCGGCCTCCTTCGGCGAGGGGAAGATCGCGCTTCGCGGCAGCTTCGACCTCGAGGACAGCCAGTTCGCCTACGCTCTCAGGGCCGGCGTGCGGCGCCTCGCCCGCTATCGTTTCGCCGACGAGCAGACGATCGGGCTCGAGGCCGGCTTAACCCGCGAACTTGCCGAAGGCGTCCGGCTCACGCTGAAAGGCGCGGTCGGACAGCGGCGCGACGGCGATGTCTTCCTCGCCCTGCCCGGCCTTCTGATCGGCTACCGCAAGGCCGATATCGCCGCCTCGGCAAGCGCCGATCTGACGGTCGACCACGCCGGCGGCAAGAGCCACATCACCGCCTCCCTCTCCAATCTCAACCGGGGCCTTGCGGAATTCACGCTTGCCGGCCTGCCCCGCACCCGGCTCGAAGCGGGCTATCGCCTCGCCACGCTGACGGCCGGCCACATCCTGCCCCTCCTCGGCGGCGAGCTGGGCGCGACGGTAGAAGCCCGCACCAACCGCATCCCCACGGACGAGCAGCAGGCCTTCGAGCGCTTTCCCGCAACGACGCTGCGCGGCTCGCTCGCCTATGGCCGCGCCGTCGGCCCCGTCACGCTGATGGCGGAAGCCGGGCTCCAGCGCGTCGCAAGCGACGCGCTTGGAACATCCGTCGATCCCGTTCGCCCCTATCTCAAGGCGGAACTCGCCTTCCGCCTCCCGCGGGAGACCGTGCTGAAGGCGACCTTCCTGCGCGATATCCAGCTTGCCGATATCGACGATCCGCTCGGCGAGGACGTGCGCACCATCGGCCTTTCGCTGGAAACGGCGCTGACGGAGAAGCTGAAGCTCACCTTCGGCTACGAGGAAGCCCGCAGCGACTGGCTCTATTACGACTACCGCACCCGCACGCGCTCGGCGAAGGCGGGCCTCACCTACGCCTTCGCCAAGAGCACGGCGGTGACGCTGGAATATACCCGCCTCCTACGCCACGAGACCGACCCGGCCGCCGACTTCACGGTCGACGGCCTTACCGCTCGGCTTTCCGGCACGTTTTGAGGCTCACCATTCGAGTTCCAGATGCGGCCGGCCGTTGGAGGTCTTCTCCACCGTCCGCCCCGTCTCGTCCACGGTGCAGTTCACGCGCTGGCGGAACGCGGAGAAGCTGTCGAAGGTCACCACGTCCACCGGCGCGTCGAAATGCAGCGTCATGCGATAGCGGCCGGGCTGGCTCGATATCGCCTGCACGCCGAGCACCTCGGCGTCGAAGGGCTGGCCGAGATAGTGCCCGCGCACGCGCGCGCCGAGCATCCACGGATTGAACGGCGGCCGGTTGCCCACCGCCGCATGCAGCGTGTTCCAGTCGCGATAGCCGTATTGCGCGGCGATGAGCTCCAGCGCACGGGAATGGGAAATGCCCTGTCCTTCGTCGGCAAAGCGCGCGCGCAGCCGCTTTGCCTGGTCTTTCAGGGCGTCGAGGGATGGTAGTGGCGTCGAGCATGGACGCATGGCGGATCTCCAGTCGGTGCATGCGTCATGTCGGAGGGGTCCGCATTGCCGCCGGTTCGCATGCTGGATGCTGGAAAACCGATCGTATCGAGAGAGACTTCACCAAAGCCAGGGGCTCGCGGACGGCAGGGGCTCTCACCCTGCCGGCCTGATAGCGCAAGCGCGCCGGCAAGTCAAACCGTCACGCCGCCTTGCGCTGCTCGCCCGCGAGCCGGGTGCCGCTCGCGACAAGAATGCCCGCCGCACCGTCGAGCCAGCCGTCCTTCAGTTCCAGCGCCAGGAAGCGGCGGCGCTCGAAGGGGCCGGGCATGACGAGATGCCGCGCCTTGCCGGTGAAGAAGCCGAAGCGCTCATAATATTCCGGATCGCCGACAAGCAGCACCGCGCCATGGCCGCGACCCCGCGCCTCGGTGATCGCCGCGCGCATCAGCGCCCCGCCGATGCCCTTGCCCTCGTGCCGGCAATCGACGGCGAGCGGGCCGAGCAGCAGCGCCGGAACGACATTGCCGTCGGAATCGACGCCCGCCTCGACGTCCCACAGGCGCACCGTGCCGATGACATGGCCGTCCGGATCGCGCGCAACGAGCGCGAGGCCCTCTGCCGGCAGGCGGCCGCGGCGCAGCTTCTCGGAGGATTTGCGGAAACGCGCCTCGCCCATCACGCGGTCGAGCAGACGCTCGCGCGCGACGACGTCGCCGGCGTTTTCCCGGTCGATGGTGAAGGCGGCATGCGCGAAGAACGCGCGGACAGAATCAAGAACAGCGGCCATCTCGGGGCCTCCCGCACTCAAAACCGTTTCAGACGGTATCTGGGACTGATTGTGAAGGACCGGCGCTCCCGCAGGGACGGGAGCGCCGGGTGGTCAGATGACGTAGGCCTTCAGCGGCTCGAAGCCGTTGAAGGCGACGGCCGAATAGGTCGTCGTATAGGCGCCGGTGCCCTCGATCAGCACCTCGTCGCCGATCGTCAGGGAGACCGGCAGCGGGTACATGTTCTTCTCATACATCACGTCGGCCGAATCGCAGGTCGGGCCGGCGAGCACGCAGGGCTCCATCGCGTCCCGGTCGCGCTGCGTGCGGATCGGGTAACGGATCGCCTCGTCCATCGTCTCGGCGAGGCCACCGAACTTGCCGATGTCGAGGAAGACCCAGCGGTGGTTGTCGTTGTCCGACTTCTTCGAGACGAGGACGACTTCCGCCTTGATCACGCCGGCATTGCCGACCATGCCGCGGCCCGGCTCGATGATGGTTTCCGGGATCTGGTTGCCGAAATGCTTCTTCAGCGCGCCGAAGATCGCCTGGCCGTAGGCTTCGGCGGACGGAACGTCGCGCAGGTACTTCGTCGGGAAGCCGCCACCCATGTTGACCATCTTCAGCTCGATGCCCTGCTTGGCAAGCTGCACGAAGACGCGCTTGGCATCGGCAAGGGCCGAATCCCAGGCGTCGAGCTTCGTCATCTGCGAGCCGACATGGAACGAGACGCCGTAGGACGTGAGGCCGAGCTGGTGGGCGTAGACGAGCACGTCGACGGCCATCTGCGGCACGCAGCCGAACTTGCGCGAGAGCGGCCATTCGGCGCCCTCGCCGTCCGTCAGGACGCGGCAGAACACGCGGGCGCCGGGGGCGGCACGCGCGATCTTCTCGACTTCCTCATGGCTGTCCACGGCGAAGAGCGAGACACCGAGCGCGTGGGCGCGGGCGACGTCGCGTTCCTTCTTGATCGTGTTGCCGAAGGAAATGCGCGAGGCCGTCGCACCGGCATCGAGCGCCATTTCGATCTCGGCGACGGACGCGCAATCGAAGTTGGAGCCCATGCTGGCGAGAAGGCGCAGGATTTCCGGCGCCGGGTTGGCCTTCACGGCATAGTAGATCGCGCTGTCCGGCAGCGCATGGCGGAAGGCCTTGAAGTTGTCGCGCACGACATCGAGGTCGACTACGAGGCAGGGACCGTCGGGACGTCGGGTGTTCAGGAAGTCGATAATACGTGCAGAAGCCATCTCGGTATTCCCCATATCCAGCTTTCTCCGGGAAACCCGGAGGACAAAGGGCAGATGCGGCAACGCGTTGGAACCAGCCGGTGGAGACCCCGGAACCAAGCATGCGCATATGCGCGAACGGTGAACCGAAGCCCGCCTAGGCTTCAATTCGCTTTGTCTGCCATGGATTGGTGGGAGAACCCGACCGCACGTCCGGCAATGAAGGTGTGCCTCTTCAGTAACCCCGGCTGATGGAAAGCCGGCAGACACCAGAAAGGCCCGCACCGTCGTTGCTTCAAGATGTCCTCGCATGTCCGGTTGGCCGGAAGTGCGACTGGAGCGGTTAGGTCCAGGTACCTTACCGATGATCCTCACCAAATCGAGGGTCGGCGGACACCCACAGGCACGTGCGACTTTGGGCAAGCGCGGAGATAAGGAGAATCGCTGTCGTAATCAAGAGGTTTTTTGAACTTGCCTATTGAAAATATTCCCCGAGCCACGACATTCGCGAAACTGGTTTTTTGACACATTTCTTATGCACCGGGGCCGTGCCTGACGCAGGCCGGAACGCAAGACACCCGGCGCACCATTCAAGTGGGGACACATGGATACATTGACCCGGATCCGGGCCTTCATCGACGTGGTCGATGCCGAGGGCTTTTCCGCCGCCTCGCGCAAGACCGGCCGCTCCAAGGCGCTGCTTTCCAAATATGTGCGCGAGCTGGAGGACGAACTCGGCACGCTGCTGCTCAACCGCACCACCCGCCAGTTCTCGATGACCGAGGCGGGCCACACCTATTATCGTACCGCTTCCGACATTCTGAAGGAGATCGACAATCTTGCCGATCTCGTGCGCGAGAAGAACACGGACCTGCGCGGCAAGCTGAAGGTTTCCGCCCCGCGCACCTTCGTCGACGCCGATATCGGCCAGTCCCTGATCGATTTCGGCCGGGAGCATCCCGAGCTTTCGCTGGAGATCGTCTCCGACGACCGCTTCGTCGACCTGGTGGAGGAAGGCTTCGACGTCGCCATCCGCATCACGCGGCTGGAGGATTCGGCCCTCATCGCCCGCAAGCTCGGCGATTTCTACCTGAAGATCTGCGTCAGCGCCGATTTCCTCGAACGGGTCGGTCCCATCGAGCATCCGAGCGACCTCGCCCGCCTGCCCTGCATCATCGACACAAACGGCAAGTCGCACAGCAACTGGCGTTTCGTCGACGAGAAGGGGGCCGGCTTTTCCGTTCCGGTAAGCGGCCATATCGAGGTGAACAGCCCGACGGCGGCGGTGCGCGCGGCGGCAAGCGGCCTCGGCGTTGCACAGGTCCCGGCCTTCATCGCCCGCTCCTGCCTCGAATCGGGCCGCATCGTCTCGGTCCTCGAAGACTATCTTCCGACCGACCGCGGCATCTATGCGATCTATCCGCACCGCCGCTACCTGCCGGCGAAGGTGCGCACCTTCGTGGATTTCCTGCACGGCTGGTTCCGCCGCAACCCGGGTATTGAATCCTAGGGGTCCCAATTCCGACCCATTTCCGCTTCAATGAACCGGACGATTCTCCATTTCGCAAAGCATGCGCGAGAGGCCCGAGACCCGATGCGATTCCTCCCCCTTCTCATCGCCGGTGCGGCCCTTGCCGCGCCCGCCGCGGCGCTCGCCCATCCGCATATCTTCGCCGAAGCGCGGCTGGAAGTGGTGGCCGGCGAGGACGGAACGATTACGGAGTTGCGCAACGTCTGGCGCTTCGACGAGATGTTCTCCGCCAGCGTCGTCATGGATTTCGACAAGAACAGCAATGCCCAGCTCGATCCCGACGAGCTTGCCGAGGTGGGCAAGACCGTCCTTTCCTCGCTGGAGGAGTTCGACTACTACACGTCGATCACCGAGGACGGCCGGGCGGTGAAGGTCAGGAAGCCCGACGTCATCAACGTCGATTACAAGGACGGCCAGCTCCTGATGTTCTTCGCCGTCAAGCCGGGCGAGGTCATGCCGCTCAAGGGCAAGCTCACCTTCGGCGTCTACGATCCCACCATGTACGCCTCGATGGATTTCCCCTCCGACGGCGACCTCGTGACCGTCGGCGACAAGTTCGCCGCCTGCAAGAGCACCGTCGTGCGGCCGGACCCGGACGAGGTGCTCTCGGAGAACCAGTCGAGCCTCACCGACGCCTTCTTCAACGACCCCACCGGCACCGACATGTCGAAACTCTTCGCCACCCGGCTGGAGGTCACATGCTGAACGGCGGGCGTAGCGCTACCCCCCTCTGCCCTGCCGGGCATCTCCCCCTCAAGGGGGGAGATCGGCAAGA
>CBIMFD010000147.1:0-8518 GCA_966243085.1 uncultured Shinella sp. | reverse complement strand
ACCACAAGCGCGTCGGCGACGGCGACACCGGCCCGAACACCGGCGGCATGGGCGCCTATTCGCCCGCCCCGGTGATGACGCCCGAAATGGTCGAACGCACGATGAAGGAAATCATCGAGCCGACGATCCGCGGCATGGCGGCGGACGGCCATCCCTTCCAGGGCGTGCTCTTCGCCGGCCTGATGATCACCGAAAAAGGCCCCGAGCTCATCGAATACAATGTCCGTTTCGGCGATCCGGAATGCCAGGTGCTGATGATGCGGCTCGAAAGCGACCTGCTGCCGATCCTGCACGCCGCCGCGGTCGGCCGGCTCGACAAAGTCTCCGCGACATGGCGGGACGACCCGGCGCTCACCGTCGTCATGGCCTCGAAGGGCTATCCCGGCGCCTACGAGAAGAACACGCCCATCCTCTCGCTGCCGGCAGACGATGCCACAACCAAGGTGTTTCATGCCGGCACAGCCCTCGAAGACGGGAAACTGGTCGCGACGGGCGGGCGCGTGCTCAACGTCACGGCCGTGGCAAGGACCGTCGGCGAGGCGCAAGAGGCCGCCTACCGGGCGCTCGACAAGGTAGAATGGCGAAACGGCTTTGCCCGCCGCGATATCGGGTGGCGCGCCGTCGCCCGGGAGAAAACCTGAGACGGGCGCGGTGAAATCGCCCGATAGATCGAATTTTACCATTTCTCCTGACGGGACCGTAACCGGCTCGCGCTAGGGTGCTCCCAACGATGAGGGAGAACCTTTGATGCGTATCCTGCTGCCGACCTTCGCCCTGGCACTTCTTGCCGGCCCCGCCCTTGCAGGCTCGATCGAACCCGTGGCCGGCGCCACCGCCGCGGACAGCATTTCGACCATCACCTGCGAAGCCTGCCCGGCATTGAAGCCGAAGCCCGTCGCCGAGACCTACCATGTCGATGCGATCGCGCCCGGCACGCAGAAAGTGGAGATCCGCGAGGAGAACGGCGAACGCAAGCTCTTCCGCACGGAAGCCTGGATGGGCGGCTCGCCCGTTCTCTTCGTCAGCAAGGCGCCCGCCGAGGCGGTCGACACCGCCAACGCCGGCCCGGCCGTCGATACCGATACCCAGACGAGCGCCGTCGGCAAGGACGCGGCCCACGCGGTGGCGGCGGCCGGCATGACGGCTTCACGGGAGTTTGATCCGGGAAAATTTGAACTTCGGCTCAACTGAGCCCATATTGGGGAGACCCTGCCTCTCAGTCCCTCCAGGCTGACGGGAATTCGCGAGACCGGACGGATGCGCCCCTGACCTCAAGCAGGGGCGCAAACGTGTCAGCCACCCTCTTCCTCCATGTCCCTGACGAGTCGATCGACCTCCCGGTCCGAATAGACGGCGATGCCGCTGCGGCGGAGCAGCGCCGCCGTCACCCCCTGCCCCGCATGGCGTATGCCGGAAAACGTGCCGTCGTGGATGAAGCCCGATCCGCAGGACGGGCTGCCGTCGATGAGCAGCGCATGGCGGCAATCGTTCTCGCGCGCGACGTCCAGCGCGATGCGCGCGCCCTCGATATAGGCTGCCGAGACATCGGCGCCGGAGACCTCCAGCACCCGCGCAAGCCCGTCGAGGACGTCCTCGCCGTCGCGCCCATCCTCGATTTCCGCCGGCGGCCGCGGCACGGCAAAGCCGCCCGCGAGCTCCGGGCAGAGCGCCACCAGCCGCCCCTCCGCCCGCCAGCGCGCAACCGCCTCATGCGGAAGCAGCTTCGCCGACCCGTCGTAACGAACCGGCTGGCCGGCAAGACAGGCGCTGATGAGGATCTTTCCGGTCATCGTCAGGCGGCGACGCCCACGGCAAGGTTCACGCCGTTTGCCTTCTGAAGGACACTGATCACACCGAAGAGGTTGTCGGCGCGCGGATTGCCCTTCGGCCCGAACATCCGCATGAGGCTCTTTGCCGGCGTGCCGGTGGTAGCCGCCAGCGCCTCGAACCCCACCGTGGCATTGATGTAGTCCCTCAGCAGGCTCTTGCCCGTCTCCATCTCGCCGGAGAGCAATAGTTCGACCGCTTCTGCGAGGAGAAGCGTGCCGTAGGCCGGATCGGCGGCGACGCGCGCCTTGATGCTCTGCTTGAAATCGCGTGTCAGGGCCATGGCAGTCTCCACGCTTCCTGCGTTTGTAATCGAGCCAGCGGGCATGGGGCGTCCTCGATATCCCGTTGCTGTCGCGGCCGAAATAGACGCGATAGCCCGGACCGTAGTCGATACGATATTCGAGCACGCCGCCGCCGACGGATTTCGCATTGGAAAGATTGCCAGCTTCAAAGCGCACAAGCGCGACCGTCACCTTGACCGCCGCCCGAGCCTAGATCCGCCGGAACCAGGCTTCGAAAAGGCTATGCCCCGCCGGATCGAGATATTCGATGACTTTCATGTGCCAATGGTAACACATACGCCACCATTGGCAAGCACGCCTTATCCCGCGATCTTCGAGAAATCCGCGACCGTGCCGGTCGCCGCGCGGATGGCGGAGAGCAGGGCGAGGCGGTTGGCGCGGATGGCGGGGTCGTCGTCGTTCACGAGAACGTCGGTGAAGAACCGGTCGACGGGGGCCCGCAGCGCCGAGAGCGCCTCCATGGCGGAGCGGAAGTCTTCCTTGGCGACGGCGGCGGAAGCGTCCTTTGTGGCGGTTTCGACGGCGGTGTGCAACGTCTTCTCCGCCTCCAGCTTCAGGAGAGCGGGCGAGATGGCGCCTTCGACGACGGTGCCCTTCTTTTCTTCGGCAGCGAGGAGCTGCGTCGCGCGCTTCGTGCCGGCGAGGAGGTTCTGGCCCTCTTCGGAAGTGATGAAGGCCGTCAGCGCCTCGACGCGGCGCGCAACCGTCAGCAGGTCGTCGGCCTCGGGCGTCAGCACGGCGTCGATCAGATCATGACGCGCGCCCATGTCGCGGAGGTACACCTTGAGGCGGTCGTGGAAGAAGGCGAGGAGGTCCGGATCCTTGACGACCGACAGCAGCGGCAGGCGGATGTTCTTTTCCAGCAGCATGCGGATAACGCCGAGGGCGGCGCGGCGCAGCGCATAGGGGTCCTTCGAGCCGGTCGGCTTCTCGTCGATGGCCCAGAAGCCGATCAGCGTGTCGAGCTTGTCGGCGAGCGCCACGGTGAGGCCCACCTTGCCGGCGGGCACGCGATCGGAAGGGCCTTGCGGTTTGTAATGGTCCTCGATGGCCTCGGCGACGGCAGCGTCCTCGCCCTGGAGGACGGCGTATTTGCGGCCCATGATGCCCTGGAGCTCGGGGAATTCGCCGACGGCCTCGGTGCGAAGGTCGGCCTTGGCGAGCACCACGGCGCGGTCGACGAGCGCGGCATCGGCGCCGGTGGCCTTGCCGAGCTCGGCGGCCAGCGTGCGGATGCGCGCGACGCGCTCGCCCTGCGTGCCGAGCTTGGCGTGGAAGGTGACGTCGAGGGCGTCGAGCTTGGCCATGCGCTGGTCGAGCGGCTTTGCAAGGTCGAGCCCGAACTTTTCGGCAGATGCCTTCAGCGTGTCGAGGTCCGGCAGGTCGCTCTGGTCGCGCAGCCAGAAATGCTTGGCGTCGGAAAGGCGCGCGCGCACGACCTTGCCGTTGCCGTGCACGATCTCCTTGCCGCCGTCCTTCGCCTCGATGTTGGAGACGAGGATGAAATGATTGGAAAGCGCCTCGGTGCCCGGCCTGCGGGTGACGAAGCATTTCTGGTTCGTCTTGATGGTGAGGCGGATGATCTCGGCGGGAATCGCCAGGAACTCTTCCTCGAACGTACCGAGCAGGACCTGCGGCCATTCGACGAGGCCGGAGACCTCGTCCAGCAGGCCTTCGTCCTTGACCAGTTCGAGGCCGTTGGCGAAGGCGATGTTGTTTGCGTCGGTGGCGATGATCTGCTTGCGCCGCTCGGCGTCCAGCACGACCTTCGCCTTTTCGAGGCTTGTCGCGTAATCGGCGAAACGGCGCACGGTGATGGCCTCCGGCGCATGGAAGCGATGGCCATAGGTGACGTTGCCGGCGACGAGCCCGTCGACCTCGAAGGGCACGACGCGCGTCTCCTCGGTTTCCGCGCCGAAGGTGCACAGGATCGACTGCAGCGGGCGCACCCAGCGCAGGGCGCCGGGCCTTGCCGAAGCGGCGCCCCAGCGCATGGATTTCAGCCAGGGGAAATTGCGGATGATGCCCGGCATCGCCTCGGCGATGATCTCCTCGGCGGGACGGCCCGGCTTGACGATATGGGCGACGTAGAAATCGCCCTTCTTCGGATCGCTATGGACATGCGCCTCGGAAATCGAGGAAAGCCCCGCGCCGCGCAGAAAGCCCTCGATCGCCTTTTCGTTGGCGTCGGTGCGCGGGCCCTTGCGCTCCTCGCGGATATCGGCCGAGCGGGCGTTGAGGCCGCGGATGTCGAGCGTCAGGCGGCGCGGCGTCCAGTATTCACGCGCACCCTCATAGGTCAGGCCCGCCTCCACCAGCGCATCGGTGACGAGTTTCTTCAGGTCGCCTGCCGCCCTGCGCTGCATGCGGGCGGGAATTTCCTCGGAGCGGAGTTCAAGCAGAAGATCGGGCATGGCAACTTTCCTCACCCTCGCCATGCTGCGGCAAGGGTCGGCACTGCGTGCCGGTATGGGGTGGAAATCGTGTGCCTCTGCTAGCAAAGTTGGGCGGTGCTTTACAACGGCAAATATGCCGCTCCGCCGACGGAAGACCGTCAGTGGCCGCCGGCGGCGACCTCCTGCGTCTGCCCGCCCGCGCCCTCGCCTTCCGCGACGGCGTTCGGATCGACGCAATCTGCCTTGTCCTGCATGGCGGTGACGATGGACTTGATCTCGTCGAGGGAGAGTTCCTTGCGCTCGCCGTAGAACTCGCCGTTGCCGGCGGGCTGGCCGTCCGTGTAGCGGGCCACGAAGGGGGCTTTCATTCCGGGAACGGCAGCGGGATCGCGCGCGAAAAGCACTTCGGCGCCGATCGCCCGGCCGCGCATGTCGGCACGGTTCACGGGGCCTGCCGCATCGAGCAGGATGACCTGATAGAGATCGGCCTCCTCCGCGTTGGAGAGGGCGCCCGCCACACGCAGCGCCGTCTTCACGCGGATATCGCCGTCCTTTGCGGCCGAGCGCACGTATTTGCGCAGCCATTGCTGGCCGTCCTGCTCGATCCGCACCGTGGAGACGGTGGTGCAGGCGACGCCCGAGATCGCTTCGGACGGCGGCCCGAGCAGCGCATCGCGTCCGACGAGGATCGCCGCGGCGCCCGAGGCGCCGGTGAGCACGAGGACGCCGGCGGCAATGATCAGTATCTTCCGGGACAGGCGGAACGAGGTCGGCAGGAACTTCACGGGCGACGCACTTCTCTTTGAACGCAGAACAGGAACGCGCCGAGAGCGCGCGAACGTGCCGGTACTCTACAGGCCTGGCGTTTCAGAAGTTTTAAGCCTCCCTACTAGCCTCCGCTATTGCGAATGATTTGCAATAGCGTTGACAGGGAACAAAACGGCCCTATAGTCGATTGCAACTCATTCGCAAATGCACGTCAGGTTCTCCCATGCTTCGCCGTTCCTTCCATGCCCTTCTCATCGGCCTGCCGCTCATGGCCGCCGCTCCCGCGCTCGCGCAGGAAAAGCCGAAGGTGGTGACGACCTTCACCATCATCGCCGACATCGCGGCGAATGTTGCCGGCGATGCGGCCACCGTGGAATCCATCACCAAGCCGGGCGCGGAAATCCACAACTACCAGCCGACGCCGCGCGACATATTGAAGGCGCAGAATGCCCAGCTCGTGCTGCGAAACGGCCTCAACCTCGAACTCTGGTTCGAGAAGTTCCTCGCCAATCTCGGCGACGTGCCGAATGTCACCGTCAGCGACGGCATTACGCCGATGAGCATCGTGGAAGGCCCTTACGAGGGCAAGCCGAACCCGCATGCCTGGATGTCGCCGGACAATGCGCTGGTCTATGTCGAGAACATCCGTAAGGCGCTCGGTGCGCTCGACCCCGCCCACGCCGCGACCTACGACGCCAACGCCAAGGCCTACGGCGAGAAGATCGAGGCGCTCGGTGCGGAGATGAAGGCGAAGATCGGCGCCTTGCCGGAAGAAAAGCGCTGGCTCGTCACGAGCGAGGGCGCCTTCTCCTATCTCGCCCGCGATTTCGGCCTCAACGAACTCTTCCTCTGGCCGATCAATGCCGACCAGCAGGGAACGCCCAAACAGGTGAAGGCGGTGATCGACGCGGTGCGCGAGCACAATATCCACGTTGTCTTCAGCGAAAGCACCGTCTCGGCCAAGCCGGCCGAGCAGGTGGCGGCCGAAACGGGCGCGGCCTATGGCGGCGTTCTCTATGTCGATTCCCTCAGCGAGGCCGGCGGGCCGGTGCCCACTTATCTCGACCTCCTGCGCGTCACCTCCGAGACCATCCTGAAGGGGCTCTCGCAATGATGATGGGCAGCAGACCCAAGACGGTGGAAGGCATCGTCGCCGAGGACGTGACCGTCACCTACCGCAACGGCCTCACGGCGCTGCGCCATGCCAGCTTCTCCGTGCCGACGGGCACGATCACCGCCCTCGTCGGTGTCAACGGGTCGGGCAAGTCGACCCTCTTCAAGGCGATCATGGGCTTCGTGCCGGTTGCCGGCGGCAAGGTGACGATCCTCGGTCTTTCCGTGCGCGAGGCATTGAAGAAGAACCTCGTCGCCTATGTGCCGCAGGCCGAGGAGGTCGACTGGACCTTCCCCGTCCTCGTCGAGGACGTCGTCATGATGGGCCGCTACGGCCATATGAACTGGCTGCGCATCCCGACGAAACGCGACCACGAAATGGTCGAGGAGGCCCTCGAGCGCGTCAACATGTCCGCCTATCGCAAGCGCCAGATCGGCGAGCTTTCCGGCGGGCAGAGAAAGCGCGTCTTCCTCGCAAGGGCGCTCGCGCAGGAAGGCCAGGTGATCCTGCTCGACGAGCCTTTCACGGGCGTCGACGTCACCACGGAAGAACAGATCATCGAGCTTCTCGGCACGCTGCGCGCCGAGGGCCGCGTGATGCTCGTCTCCACCCACAATCTCGGCAGCGTGCCGGATTTCTGCGACCGCACGGTCTTCGTGAAAGGCACGGTCATCGCCTCAGGCCCGACAGCCGAGACCTTCACCGAGGCCAATCTGGAAAAGGCCTTCGGCGGGGTGCTGCGCCATTTCATCCTCGGCGGCCCGGACCTCCACGACGACGAGGACAGGCGTTCCGTCAAGGTCATCACCGACGACGAGCGCCCCTTCGTCATCTACGGCGAGCGCGAGACGGAGAAGCGGCCGTGACCGAGGCGCTGCTCGAACCCTTCTCCTACGGCTACATGGTCAATGCCATGTGGGTGAGCGCGCTGGTCGGCTGCATCTGCGGCTTCCTTTCCGCCTATCTCATGCTCAAGGGCTGGTCGCTGATCGGCGACGCGCTCTCGCACTCCATCGTGCCGGGCGTCGCCGGCGCCTACATGCTGGGCCTGCCGTTCGCGGCCGGCGCCTTCCTTTCCGGCGGGCTTGCGGCCGGCGCCATGCTCTTCCTCAACCGACAGACGCGGCTCAAGGAGGATGCGATCATCGGCATGATCTTCTCCTCCTTCTTCGGCCTCGGCCTCTTCATGGTCTCGCTCTCGCCGACGCCGGTGAACATCCAGACAATCGTTCTCGGCAACATCCTCGCCATCACGCCGGAGGACACGATCCAGCTCGCCATCATCGGCGCGGTGACGCTCGTCGTCCTCCTCCTGAAATGGAAGGACCTGATGGTGACTTTCTTCGACGAGAACCACGCCCGCTCCATCGGCCTCAACGCGACGGGCCTGAAGGTGCTGTTCTTCACCCTGCTCAGCGCCTCGACGGTCGCTGCCATGCAGACGGTCGGCGCCTTCCTCGTCGTCGCCATGGTGGTGACACCGGGCGCGACCGCCTATCTCCTGACCGACCGCTTCCAGCGCCTCGTGGTGATCGCCGCCGCGCTCGGCGCGGGCACCAGCCTTGCCGGGGCGTACCTCTCCTATTTCCTCGACGGCGCGACGGGCGGCATCATCGTCGTCCTGCAGACCGCGCTCTTCCTTATCGCCTTCCTGCTTGCGCCCAAGCACGGGCTCATTGCCGCACGGCGCAGGGGCCGGCGCGCGCTGGCAGAAGGGGAGGCCGTCCAGCCATGAACGAGACGCTGCAACTCGCCCTCCTGCCCTTCCAGCTCGCCTTCATGCAGAACGCGTTCCTGGTGACGCTGGCGATATCCGTGCCGATGGCGCTCCTCTCCTGCTACCTCGTGCTGAAAGGCTGGTCGCTGATGGGCGATGCGGTCTCCCATGCCGTGCTGCCGGGTGTCGTCATTGCCTATGTGCTGGGTCTTCCCTTCGCGGCGGGCGCCTTCGTCGCCGGCCTCGTCTGCGCGCTTGCCGCCGGCTATCTCAAGGACAACAGCCGCGTGAAGGAGGACACGGTCCTCGGCATCGTCTTTTCCGGCATGTTCGCTCTCGGCGTCGTGCTCTATGTGAAGATCCAGCCGGACGTGCATCTCGACCATATCCT